>NZ_FYDN01000029.1:0-10255 GCF_900187485.1 Pseudomonas sp. Irchel s3a12 | reverse complement strand
ACTGTACCTTTGCAGCCACTGTTTAGGCAGGCTTGAAAGAGGCGCCAAACGCGTTTCAAGCCTGTAAAGGTGTAAACGATGTCCCCGGTCTAATTTGTAAAGGATGTACCGGTCTCTACAGTGAGGGGGTGGCTCTTGATCTGCGGGTCCAGTAATCTGTGCGCCAATCTGACAGGTCACCTCCATGATTTTCCTCTTCGCCTACATCAGCAGCGTTGTGCTGATCAACTTCGCCTTCTCCACCGCGCCACACCTGGACATCATCTGGTCGGCCTGGGGCGGCTTGGTGTTCGTGTTGCGCGACATGGTGCAAACCCGTTTCGGCCACGGTGCGTTGGTGGCGATGCTGGCGGCGCTGGTGCTGTCTTATGTCACCTCCGATCCGTCGATCGCATTGGCCAGTGCCACGGCGTTTGCGGTGTCCGAGATCATCGACTGGCTAGTATTCAGCATCACCAAACGGCCCTTGCGTGATCGCTTGTGGATCAGTTCGGCGCTGAGTATTCCGCTCGATACCTTCATCTTCTTCGGCATGATCGACCTGTTGACGCCGCCGGTGATCATCACCGCTCTGGCTTCGAAATTCGCCGGCGTCACTGCCGTTTGGCTGATCATGGCCTGGCGCGAGCGTAAGCAGGCCGTCGCTGGCTGAAGCCAAAGCCTCAGGTTCATGTAAAATGCCGCGCTTTCTCCCCATGGAAAGCGCGTCTAGCGTTGCTTTCCTCGATGATCCGCTTCTTTGAGGACCTGAGATGACCCGTATCGGAACTCCATTGTCGCCAACCGCGACCCGCGTATTGCTGTGTGGCTGTGGTGAGTTGGGCAAGGAAGTGGTGATCGAGCTGCAACGCCTGGGCGTTGAAGTGATTGCCGTCGATCGCTACGCCAATGCGCCAGCCATGCAGGTTGCCCATCGCAGTCACGTGATCAATATGCTCGACGGCGCTGCCCTGCGTGCCGTGATCGAAGCCGAGAAACCGCACTTCATCGTGCCGGAAATCGAAGCGATCGCCACCGCCACGCTGGTCGAACTGGAAGCCGAAGGCTTCACCGTGATCCCGACCGCGCGCGCTGCGCAACTGACCATGAACCGCGAAGGCATCCGTCGTCTGGCCGCCGAAGAGCTGGACCTGCCGACCTCGCCGTACCACTTTGCCGACACCTTCGAGGACTACAGTAAAGCCGTTCAGGACCTAGGCTTCCCATGCGTCGTCAAACCAGTCATGAGCTCGTCGGGCAAAGGCCAGAGCCTGCTGCGTAGCGCTGATGACGTGCAGAAGGCATGGGATTATGCGCAAGAGGGCGGTCGCGCCGGCAAAGGCCGGGTGATCATCGAAGGTTTCATCGATTTCGATTACGAGATCACCCTGCTGACCGTGCGCCACATCGGCGGCACTACGTTCTGCGCGCCGGTCGGTCACCGTCAGGAGAAGGGTGACTATCAGGAATCCTGGCAGCCGCAAGCCATGAGCCCGGTTGCCCTGGCTGAATCCGAGCGCGTTGCCAAAGCGGTAACTGAAGCGCTGGGTGGTCGCGGTCTGTTCGGCGTTGAGCTGTTCATCAAGGGTGATCAGGTGTGGTTCAGCGAAGTTTCGCCGCGCCCGCATGACACCGGTCTGGTAACGCTGATTTCGCAGGATCTGTCGCAGTTCGCCCTGCACGCTCGCGCAATTCTGGGCCTGCCGGTACCGCTGATCCGTCAGTTCGGGCCATCGGCTTCGGCGGTGATTCTGGTGGAAGGGCAGTCGACTCAGACCGCTTTCGCCAACCTCGGCGCGGCGTTGAGCGAGCCGGACACGGCGCTGCGACTGTTCGGCAAGCCGGAAGTGAATGGCCAGCGCCGCATGGGCGTGGCGCTGGCGCGAGATGAGTCGATCGAAGCCGCTCGTGCCAAGGCGACCCGCGCTGCTCAGGCTGTTGTGGTCGAGCTCTAAACCGAGTCGCGACATTCGCGAGCAAGCTCGCTCCCACATGGGATTGGGTGAACACAGAATCTGTGACCAACCCCAAAAACCTGTGGGAGCGAGCCTGCTCGCGAAGCTTTTGATCTTCTGTCAGGCAACCTGATTCAGATCGTTGCCACGCGTTTCCTTCAGGCACAGCACCGCAATCAAACTCAGCACCGCCGCCCCCGACACATACCCACCGACATAACTCAAACCGCCCATCGCCACCAGTTTCTGCGCAAAGAACGGCGCCGCCGAGGCCCCGACTATGCCGCCCAGGTTATACGCCGCCGAAGCACCGGTATAACGCACGTGAGTCGGAAACAGCTCCGGCAACAGCGCGCCCATCGGTGCAAACGTCACGCCCATCAAGAACAGCTCGATGCACAGAAACAGCGCCACGCCCCAGGTCGAACCCTGAGTCAGCAACGGCTCCATCAGGAACCCGGAAAGAATCGCCAGCACGCCACCGATGATCAGCACCGGTTTGCGCCCGTAACGGTCGCTGGCCCAAGCCGACAGCGGCGTGGCGGCGGCCATGAACAGCACGGCAAAACACAGCAGCCCGAGGAAGGTTTCGCGGCTATAGCCAAGTGTGGAAACCCCGTAACTCAGTGAGAACACCGTCGAGATATAGAACAGCGCATAACAGACCACCATCGCCGCCGCGCCCAGCAATGTCGGCGCCCAGTACTGACTGAACAGCTCGACCAGCGGTATCTTCACCCGCTCCTGACGGGCGATGGCGTTGGCAAACACCGGTGTTTCATGCAGTTTCAATCGCACATACAGACCGACCATCACCAGCGCTGCGCTGAGCAGGAACGGAATCCGCCAGCCCCAGCTGCGGAACTGCTCGTCATCGAGGGTCATGGCCAAGGTCAGAAACAAGCCGTTCGCGGCGAGAAAGCCGATCGAAGGTCCGAGCTGCGGAAACATGCCGAACCACGCACGCTTGCCTTTCGGCGCGTTTTCCGTGGCCAGCAATGCAGCGCCACCCCATTCACCGCCCAATCCCAGGCCCTGTCCGAAGCGCAGCACGCACAGCAGAATCGGCGCCCAGGCGCCAATCGTGGCGTAACCTGGCAGCACGCCGATCAGCGTCGTACACACGCCCATCAACAGCAGCGAGGCCACCAGCGTCGACTTGCGCCCGATACGGTCACCGAAGTGGCCGAACAGCGCCGAACCCAGCGGTCTGGCGAGGAAGGCGATGCCGAAGGTCAGGAACGCCGACAGCATCTGCGCGGTGCCAGAGGTCTGAGGAAAGAACACCGGCCCGATCACCAAAGCGGCGGCGGTGGCGTAAACATAGAAGTCGTAGAACTCGATCGCGGTGCCGATAAAACTCGCCGTCGCCACGCGGGTGGCGGAATTCGTCGGTTGGGCAGGCGCGGTGGCACTGTAAGCGGTACTGGTCGTCATGCGGTGATCCCTGACAGTCATGAGCTCCATCGGAGCGAATTATTATGGTCGAGCACCCAGGGATGTGGGATGAGGCGCGGTCGCTGTTTCAGGTAGGAACAGTCGCCGGTGTAATGCAGAAATGGCCGAAACCTGTCAGGTGCGGGGTAAGCACGAGGTTCGGCGGGGCTTGGGTAAGCGCCTCGATTATAGGAAGGGGGCTAACGATCAAACAAGAACAAAGATCGCAGCCTTCGGCAGCTCCTACATGGGAACGCATTTCAAATGTAGGAGCTGCCGAAGGCTGCGATCTTTTGATCTTTGATCTTTTATCGGGCAGGCAGCAAAGCAGGCACAGACGAGGTATGCCAAATCAGCACCTTGCTCACCCGGTTCTCCTCGGTCTCGAGAATCTCCAGCCGATAGCGCCCGATCTTCAAGCAAACCGCACTCTCGGGAATCGTCTCCAGCGCTTCAGTCACCAACCCATTCAGCGTTTTCGGCCCATCGCTCGGCAAATGCCAACCCAGGCACTTGTTCAGCTCGCGGATCGACGCGGCACCGTCAATGACCATGCGGCCATCGCCCTGTGGATGAATATGCGGATTATCCAGACTGTGCTCGCTTTCAAACTCGCCGACGATTTCTTCGAGAATGTCTTCCAGCGTGACGATGCCGAGCACTTCGCCGTACTCATCCACGACCATGCCCAGGCGCCGCTGCTGCTTGTGGAAGTTCAGCAGTTGCAGTTGCAGCGGCGTGCTTTCCGGCACGAAGTACGGTTCGTAACTAGCGGCCAGCAGCGCTTCGCGCGTCAGATCACCGTTGTTCAGCAGGTGCCGGATCTGCCGGGTGTTGAGCACCGCTTCAACCTGATTGATGTCGCTATGGAACACCGGCAGGCGTGTGCGCTTGTTATGCCGCAGTTGTTCGATGATTTCTTCGATCGAGTCATCGAGGTTGATGCCGTCGACGTCACTGCGCGGCACCAGAATGTCGTTGACCGTAATATTGTCCAGCGCATGAATGCCTGAGACCGGGTGCGCCCGGACCGTGTGTTCTGGATCGTCGTACCGATCGGCAGGCGAGTCATCTTCGCTTTGCTGCACGACCTGAACCTTGCGTGCAAATGGAGTCATCAGCAAACCGCTGATACGGCTGAACAACCAGGCAAACGGATAGACAATCTTCAGTGGCACGGTCAGCAAGGTATTGCCAAACGCCAGCACGGCATCGGGATAACGCTGGGCGACGGTGCGCGGGAAGTAATCGGCAAACACCAGCAGAATTGCGCCGGCACCGAGGCACGCAGCCCATGGGCCGTTTTCTTCGCAGAGGAAAATCGCCAGCAGTGTCGCGATGACGACCGCGAGAGCGCGGCACAGGGTATTGCAGAGAATGAGGCTGTCGAGCGGGAAGCTCAGCTTCGCCAGCGGCTTATCGCTGGCGCGCGAGGCGGTGCGTTGCGCGAGCAGGTGTTGCTGCGCGATTTCGACGGCGGTAAACAACCCTGACCATAAAATCAGCAGGACAAATACCGCGAGCATCGGCCCAAGGGGCAAACCGTCCATTTATGCCGCCCGTCAGATGTGCAGGATGTATTCACGAACCAGTTTGCTGCCGAAGTACGCCAACATCAGCAGGCAGAAACCGGCGAGGGTCCAGCGAATCGCCTTGTGACCGCGCCAGCCGAGGCGATTGCGGCCCCACAACAACACGCTGAAGACGATCCAGGCCAGGCACGCCAGCAGGGTCTTGTGCACCAGATGCTGGGCGAACAGGTTCTCGACGAACAGCCAGCCGGAAATCAGCGACAGCGACAGCAGTGTCCAGCCGGCCCAGAGGAAACCGAACAGCAGGCTTTCCATGGTTTGCAGCGGCGGGAAATTCTTGATCAGCCCGGACGGGTGCTTGTGTTTGAGTTGGTGGTCTTGCACCAGCAGCAACAAGGCCTGGAACACCGCGATGGTGAACATGCCGTAGGCGAGGATCGACAACAGAATGTGCGCGAGGATGCCCGGCTCTTCGTCGATGATCTGCACGGTGCCGGTCGGCGCGAATTGCGCCAGCAGCACGGTGATCGCGCCCAGCGGAAATAGCAGCACCAGCAGGTTTTCCACCGGGATTCGCGAGCAGGCAATCAGTGTCAGCGCGATCACTGCCGCGGCAATCAGGCTCGAGGCGCTGAAGAAGTCCAGGCCTAGACCGATCGGGGTCAGCAAGTGAGTGAGCAGGCTGGCGCCGTGGGCCAACACGGCGAAGACGCCGAGGGTAACCAGCAGGCGCTTGTTCGCCTTGGCGCCGGTGGCCAGACGAGTGCTCTGATAAAGGGTCGCAGCGGCATATAGAAGGGCGGCGGCGAGAGTGGTCAATAAACTGGGTGACAAGGGGAGCATAAATCCTGTTAGGCAAGCCCGAAAGGGGCTGAGTTTGGCATAGAACCGCCATGGCACGAAAGACTCAGGAAGCTGACAGCGAGGTGTCCGCCAGCCGCAGTCTTCGCTATAATCCGCGACCTGCCCACGCCGCAGGCTCGCCGAGCACATGTTGATTCCGGTCTGGGCCGCCATTATCCCGGTCTACACAGGGCCTGAAAGGATCGCGCAATGTTTGAAAACTTAACCGACCGTCTCTCGCAGACGCTGCGCCATGTCACCGGCAAGGCGAAGCTGACCGAGGACAACATCAAAGACACCCTGCGTGAAGTGCGCATGGCGTTGCTCGAAGCCGACGTCGCTCTGCCGGTGGTCAAGGACTTCGTCAATTCGGTCAAGGAGCGCGCTGTCGGCACCGAGGTGTCGCGCAGCCTGACGCCGGGCCAGGCGTTCGTGAAGATCGTCCAGGCTGAACTCGAAAGCCTGATGGGCGCGGCCAACGAAGATCTGAACCTGAGCGCTGTGCCGCCCGCCGTGATTCTGATGGCCGGTTTGCAAGGTGCGGGTAAAACCACCACCGCTGGCAAACTGGCGCGCTTCCTTAAAGAGCGCAAGAAGAAGTCGGTCATGGTCGTGTCGGCGGACGTCTACCGTCCTGCGGCGATCAAGCAGCTGGAAACCCTGGCCAACGACATCGGCGTGACGTTCTTCCCGTCCGACCTGAGCCAGAAGCCGGTCGACATCGCCACCGCAGCTATTAAAGAAGCAAAACTGAAATTCATCGACGTGGTCATCGTCGATACCGCCGGTCGTCTGCACATCGACGAAGAGATGATGGGCGAGATCAAGGCGTTGCACGCCGCGATCAACCCGGTCGAAACCCTGTTCGTGGTTGACGCCATGACCGGTCAGGATGCGGCCAACACGGCCAAGGCCTTCGGTGATGCACTGCCGCTGACCGGTGTGATCCTGACCAAGGTCGACGGCGACGCCCGTGGCGGTGCCGCCCTGTCGGTACGCGCCATCACCGGCAAGCCGATCAAGTTCATCGGTATGGGCGAGAAGAGCGAAGCGCTCGATCCGTTCCACCCTGAGCGTATCGCCTCGCGGATCCTCGGCATGGGCGACGTGCTCAGCCTGATCGAACAGGCTGAAGCGACGCTCGACAAGGACAAGGCCGACAAACTGGCCAAGAAGCTGAAGAAGGGCAAGGGCTTCGACCTCGAAGACTTCCGCGATCAGTTGCAACAAATGAAGAACATGGGCGGCCTCGGCGGGCTCATGGACAAACTGCCGAGCATCGGCGGCGTCAACCTGTCGCAAATGGGCAATGCCCAGAACGCCGCAGAGAAGCAGTTCAAGCAGATGGAAGCCATCATCAACTCCATGACCCCGGCCGAGCGCCGCGACCCTGAGCTGATCAGCGGTTCGCGCAAGCGTCGGATCGCCATGGGTTCCGGCACCCAGGTGCAGGACATCGGTCGCTTGATCAAGCAGCACAAGCAGATGCAGAAGATGATGAAGAAATTCTCCGCCAAGGGCGGTATGGCGAAAATGATGCGCGGCATGGGCGGAATGTTGCCCGGCGGCGGCATGCCAAAAATGTAAGGTGTCCCGTCTCACCTATTTCACTCGCCAAAAGTGAGTGAAATGGGTGAGACGGGATACTGGAATCTCGCCGGTCGTCGCACCGGCGCAGGCCCCGCAAGGATGCGGGATCAACAGCAAACCCGCACTCGGCGGGAGCTGACTGGCCGTTTTCATCGACGGCTCTATATGCAGATCTGCACGGCATGCCATAGGCGCCGGAAAAAGTCATTTGCAAAAGTCCGGATATTCCTTAGAATATGCGGCCTTTCGGGCACCCATGCCCGCTGTGCATTTAGATTTGCAGCACCGACTACAGGAACGATGTTCACATGCTAACAATCCGTCTTGCCCTTGGCGGCTCCAAAAAGCGCCCGTTTTACCACCTGACCGTAACCGACTCGCGTAACCCGCGTGACGGCTCCCACAAAGAACAGGTTGGTTTCTTCAACCCTGTTGCACGTGGTCAGGAAACCCGTCTGTCCGTGAACCAAGAGCGCGTAGCCTACTGGCTGAGCGTTGGTGCACAACCTTCTGAGCGCGTTGCTCAGTTGTTGAAGGAATCTGCCAAGGCTGCGGCCTGAGCAATATGAACGCGACGCCTGCTGTTGCCGATGATTTGATCGTTATTGGCAAAATTTATTCTGTTCATGGCGTTCGCGGCGAAGTGAAGGTTTATTCCTTTACTGATCCGACTGAAAACCTGTTGCAGTACAAAACCTGGACGCTCAAGCGCGAAGGCAATGTGAAACAGGTCGAGCTGGTCAGTGGACGCGGGAACGATAAGTTCCTGGTCGCAAAGCTCAAGGGTCTTGATGATCGTGAAGAAGCTCGTCTTCTGGCCGGTTATGAGATCTGCGTGCCGCGCAATCTGTTCGCTGAATTGACCGAAGGCGAGTACTACTGGTACCAGCTGGAAGGTCTGAAGGTCATCGACACCCTTGGGCAATTGCTCGGGAAAATCGATCATCTTCTGGAAACCGGCGCCAATGATGTAATGGTCGTCAAGCCTTGCGCTGGCAGCCTGGATGATCGCGAACGCCTGTTGCCCTATACGGAGCAATGTGTGTTGGCTGTCGACCTGGCCGCGGGCGAGATGAAGGTGGATTGGGACGCGGACTTCTAAACGTGGCTAATTTGCGCGTAGAAGTGATCAGTTTGTTTCCCGAGATGTTTTCCGCCATCGGCGACTACGGCATCACCAGTCGTGCGGTCAAACAGGGGCTCTTGCAGCTGACCTGTTGGAATCCGCGAGATTACACGACGGATCGGCATCACACTGTGGACGATCGCCCGTTTGGCGGTGGTCCGGGCATGGTGATGAAGATCAAGCCCCTGGAAGATGCTCTGGTTCAGGCCAAGGCAGCAGCCGGGGAGGCGGCGAAGGTGATTTACCTGTCCCCCCAAGGCCGTCAACTGACTCAGTCGGCGGTACGCGAGCTGGCACAATCGGATGCATTGATCCTGATTGCCGGCCGCTATGAAGGCATTGACGAGCGCTTTATTGAGGCTCATGTCGATGAAGAGTGGTCGATTGGCGACTATGTACTGTCTGGCGGCGAGCTGCCGGCCATGGTCCTGATCGATGCGGTTACACGACTGCTGCCTGGAGCTTTAGGGCATGCGGATTCCGCTGAGGAAGATTCCTTTACGGATGGTCTGCTGGATTGCCCGCACTACACCCGACCTGAGGTGTATGCGGATCAGCGTGTTCCCGACGTGTTGCTGAGTGGCAATCACGCGCATATCCGGCGTTGGCGTTTACAGCAGTCCCTTGGTAGGACCTTTGAACGACGCGCCGATCTTCTGGAAAGCCGCTCGCTTTCTGGAGAAGAGAAGAAGCTGCTCGAGGAATACATCCGCGAGCGGGACGATAGTTAACAACGTATCGATGGTAGATCGAACGATTTACCTTAGGAGCACAGCATGACCAACAAAATCATCCTTGCACTCGAAGCAGAGCAGATGACCAAAGAAATCCCTACCTTCGCCCCAGGCGACACTATTGTCGTTCAGGTGAAAGTGAAGGAAGGCGATCGTTCCCGTCTGCAAGCGTTCGAAGGCGTTGTAATCGCCAAGCGTAACCGCGGCGTGAACAGTGCGTTCACCGTTCGTAAAATCTCCAACGGTGTTGGCGTAGAACGTACTTTCCAGACCTACTCCCCGCAGATCGACAGCATGGCTGTTAAACGTCGCGGTGACGTACGTAAAGCCAAGCTGTACTACCTGCGCGACCTGTCGGGTAAAGCAGCTCGCATCAAGGAAAAACTGGCTTAAGTCCAGCTTCCGATGCAGAAAAAAGCAGCCTACGGGCTGCTTTTTTGTTGCCTGCAATTTATTCACCGTACCTTCGTTTCAGGCCAGAACCATGACTCCCCGCGACCAGGAAATCCAGCGCCGTACCGAACTCTCGGTAACTCGCGTAACCAAAGCCGTCTTCCCGCCGACCACCAACCACCACAACACCTTGTTCGGCGGCACAGCGCTGGCATGGATGGATGAAGTGTCCTTCATCACCGCCACGCGTTTCTGCCGCTTGCCGCTGGTGACCGTGTCGACTGACCGTATCGACTTCAACCACGCGATCCCAGCGGGCTCGATCGTTGAGTTGGTGGGGAAGGTGATCAAGGTCGGCAACACCAGCCTCAAGGTCGAGGTGGAAGTGTTCGTCGAAAGCATGAGCTGCGATGGCCGCGAGAAGGCGATTCATGGGCAGTTCAGCTTTGTTGCTATTGATGATGACAAGCGGCCAGTGCCGGTGCTGCCGGGTTTTGCGGCTTGATCTGATACCGAGTCGCGCCATTCGCGAGCAGGCTCGCTTGTATGGTAGGACTTGAAGGGAGGAGGAGGGACAAGGCTCGATTCTGACTGTTGACGCAGCACAGACCGTGGGAGATTTCGCCCCTCCTCCTTTCACCCAAGCGCCGATAAAGAATGCATCTG
>NZ_FYDN01000013.1:0-256548 GCF_900187485.1 Pseudomonas sp. Irchel s3a12 | reverse complement strand
ACCACGCAGGCGTTGGTGATGCTGGCTCGCAAACTTGCTCGGGTGGTATTCGCCTTGCTGAAAGGGCAAAGCGAATACCAGACAAAAGTCAGTTGAGGGCTTCCCCTCAACCATAGAATCTCCCACAGGGGATTGTGTCTGGCAGTTAATGGCCGGCAGTCTTGGAGAACAGCTGAATCACGACGACGCCCAGCACGATCAACGCCATCCCGAGCATCGCCGGGATATCCAGTTTTTGCCCGTAGATGAACAGCGCCGCCACGCTGACCATCACAATGCCCATGCCGGCCCAGACCGCGTAGGCCACGCCAACCGGAACGGTACGAACCACCAGCGTCAGCATCCAGAACGCGATCGCGTAGCCGACGATGACCAGCACCAATGGCAGTGGCGTGCTGAAACCTTTGACCGCTTTCATCGACACGGTGGCGATCACTTCGGCGCAGATGGCAATGGCCAGGTAGGCGTAGGCGTTCATGGTTCAAATCCTCAATGTGAAACGTTGCTTGCTGAGGCGGCATTCTAGTGATTCGCCAGATGGGGTAAAGTCATTACCTATCTGTTACAGAGATGGGTTGGTTAATCAGCATGCAGTGGAATCTGGATCAACTGCGGGTGTTTGTCGACGTCGCCGAACACCGTTCGTTTTCCGCCGTGGCGCGCCAGCAGCGTAAAGCGCAGTCGGCGATCAGCAGCGCGATTGCCATGCTCGAAGATGACTTGGGCGTCAGCCTGTTCGAGCGTAGCAGCGGCCGTCAGCCAACGCTCACCGAGGCGGGCGAAGCGCTGTTGGAAGAGGCACGTGAAGTCCTGCGTCAATGCGAGCGCCTAAACGGTCGGGCGATGGCGATGCTGCGCGGCCAGGAAGCACAACTGCGCGTGGCGCAGGATGAGGCGATGCCCTATCAGGCGCTGGTGGAAAGTTTCGGTGAACTGGCCGAGCAGTTCCCTAGCCTGGAAGTGCAATTGACCAGCGCCGCGCAAGGCGAAGTCGCGCGCAAGCTGGTCGAGCGTCGTGCCGACCTCGGCCTGTTGTTCTATCACGATGAAATCCCCGAAGCACTGGAACGCCGCGTACTGGGCAGTGTGGAAATGGTCACGGTCTGCGGCATCAATCATCCGCTGGCGAAGCAGTCTTACGTGACCTGCCAGCAACTGGCGCAGCACCGGCAATTGTTGATGTCGACGCAAACCAGTGTCTATCCCGGCAACGAGCCGGCCAGCCCGCAGGTATGGCGCGCCGACAGTTTTTACGTGATGTCCGAATGGCTGGTGCGCGACCTCGGCTGGGCCTGGTTGCCCCGGCATGTGGTGCAGTACTCCGCGTATCAGGGCTTGATGGTCGAACTCGACAGCGAATGGACCCTGCCGGCACTGGTGGTGGAACTGGTCTGGCGCCGCGACGAACCGCTCGGCCCGGCCGCGCGCTGGCTGGCCGAACGTTTTGCCGTGCACTTGCGGGCGATCGGCGACAAAAGTCGATAAACTCCGCCGCCATGAATAGAACTCTCTACACCGCGCTGTTTTACCTGGGGCTGCCATTGGTGGCGATTCGGCTATGGCTGCGTGCGCGCAAGGCGCCGGCGTATGCCAGGCGGATTGGCGAACGTTTCTCCTACGGCATGCCGACGCTGCAACCCGGCGGCATCTGGGTGCACGCGGTGTCGGTGGGCGAAAGCATTGCTGCGGCGCCGATGATCCGCGCCTTGCTACAACGTTATCCACAACTGCCGATCACCGTGACCTGCATGACCCCGACCGGTTCGGAGCGGATTCAGGCGCTGTTCGCCAATGAGCCGCGCATCCAGCATTGTTATCTGCCGTACGACTTGCCGTGTGCGGCGGCGCGCTTTCTTGATCGCGTTCAGCCCAAGCTCGCGGTGATCATGGAAACCGAGCTGTGGCCCAATCACATTCATCAGTGCGCCAAGCGCGGAATTGCGGTGGCATTGGCCAATGGACGCTTGTCCGAGCGTTCCGCCAAAGGGTATGGCCGCTTCGGCAAACTGACCGCGCCGATGCTCGCCGAAATGAGTTTGTTCGCCGTGCAGACCGAAGCCGAAGCCCAGCGCTTCCGCGATCTCGGTGCGCGCCCGGAAACCGTTGAGGTCACCGGCTCGATCAAGTTCGACCTGACCATCGATCCGCAACTGCTGCAACGTGCAGCTGACTTGCGTGGCCAGTGGCAGGCGCTGGAGCGTCCGGTGTGGATTGCCGCCAGCACCCATGAAGGCGAGGACGAAGTGATCCTCGACGCCCATCGCCGCTTGCTGACCAATCACCCGGATGCGTTGCTGATTCTGGTGCCGCGTCACCCGGAACGTTTCAACTCGGTGTTCGAACTGTGCCAGCGCGAAGGCTTTACCACGGTGCGGCGTTCGACCGGCTCAAATGTCGATGCGCAGACGAGCGTGCTGCTCGGCGACACCATGGGCGAGTTGCTGTTTCTCTATGCCTTGGCGGACAGCGCGTTTGTCGGTGGCAGCCTGGTGGCCAATGGTGGGCACAATCTGCTGGAGCCGGCAGCCTTGGCCAAACCGGTGATCAGCGGCCCGCACCTGTTCAACTTCCTCGACATCGCCGCGCAATTGCGCGAAGCCGGAGCGTTGGCCGAGGTCGATGATGCCGAAGGGCTGGCGGTGGAAGTGCAGCGCCTGTTTGAGCTGCCGCGTGATGCGCAGCGTATGGCCGACGCCGGGCTGGCGGTGATGCGCCGCAATCAGGGCGCGTTGCAGCGTTTGCTGGATGGTTTGGGCCGACTGATCAAGTAAAGCAAAAAAGATCGCAGCCTTCGGCTGCTCCTAAATTGGAATACGTTTCCTGTAGGAGCTGCCGAAGGCTGCGATCTTTTGTTTTTAAGGCTTAAGGCCGGGCCTTCAGCTGTGCTTCGGCCGCCTTGGCCAGATCCGGTGGGAGGAAATCCTTGTCCGGGTTATAGTCGGCTTTCAGATAACGCCGCAGATCTTCCAGATCCCCCGGATTCAACGTTCCCGCCGCCTGCTTCAAGCGCAGGTTGTCGAGGATGTAGTCATAACGCGTGTTGTTGTAGTTGCGCACCGAGGTGTACAGCTGGCGCTGCGCATCGAGCACGTCGACGATGTTGCGCGTACCGACCTGATAACCGATTTCCGTGGCTTCCACTGCGCTCTGGTTGGAGATGATCGACTGGCGACGCGCCTGCACTTGCTCGACGTCGGTGTTCACCGCGCGATGCAGGTTGCGGGTGTTCTCGACGATTTGCCGGCGCAGGGATTCGCGCTGTTGTTCGCTCTGATTCAGTTGCTCATACGACTGGCGCACTTGCGAGCTGGTCAGTCCGCCGCTGTAGATCGGGATGTTCAATTGCAGGCCGACCGTGCTCTGTTCGACGTTGTCGCGATACGGCACACCGAAAGCGTTCGGGTTGGAAAAGCCGAGGGCGTCGTTGTCACCCTTTTCGTATTTGGCCACGGCATCGAGGGTCGGCAAGTGGCCGGCCTTGCGCTGCTTGAGGGTCTGCTCGGCGGAGCTGACGGCGAAGTTGCTCGCCAGCAGATTGAGGTTCTGTTTCGCCGCAGTATCGACCCACGCCTTGGCGTCGTTCGGCGCCGGCGGCAGGATCGGCAACGTGTGGACGATGCCCTGAATCGAGTTGTACTGGCGGTTGGTCAGGGTGATCAGCGCTTCGAAGGCATCATCGACCTGACGCTGGGCAACGATGCGGTTGGCCCGTGCGGTGTCGTAGCTGGCTTGCGATTGCAGCACGTCGGTCTTATCCGACAGGCCGACATCGAAGCGTTCGTTGGACTGGTCGAGCTGGCGCTTGAACGCGGCTTCTTCAGCCTTGGTCGAGGCGAGGTTGTCCTGGCTGCGCAGCACGTTGAAATAGCTTTCGGCCGATTGCAGGATCAGGTTCTGTTCGGTCGCCGAGAGTTGCAGTGCGGCTTGTTCGTTGACGTCCTTGGCCGCTTGGTACTGGAACCAGCGATCAGCGCGGAACAACGGCTGGGCCAGAGTTGCTTGGTAGGAGTGAGCGCTGCGGTTGGCAGTGGCCGAGGGCTGATCGATTGAGGTCCGCACATTGGCCACTTCGGCACCGCCCGACAGGTTCGGCAGCAGGCCGGCGCGGGCCTGTGGCACCACTTCTTTCTGTGCGCCGTACTGCGCGCGGGCGGCGGCCAGATCGGCGTTGTTGTCGACCGCCTCCTGATAGACGCTGACCAGATCGGTTTTGGTCGACAAGGGCGCTTCTGCTGCCCAGGCCATTGCGTTGGACGCACAAGACACGGCAAGAGCCAGTGAGAGTTTGCGCAGCATGAGGCGATCCCTAGCATTAATATTATGGAAGTAATCCGGGCGCCAAAGGTAAGGCGCAGGCCCCACAGCGTCAAGGCGTGGCGGGGCAAAGCGAGTGTAGTTGCGCATTTGCCTCACAACAATCGGCCAAGCCCCTGTATTTATGCCATTCATCATGGTGTTTGCTGCGGTGTTGGCGTTCTTTGCCGGTTGTGTCTAGACTGGCCGGGTTCTTGTCGGGGTGCCTTGCTATGAGGCTGAGATCGAATAATTTCGGATCCCGTTGAACCTGATCAGGTTAGCGCCTGCGTAGGGAACAAGATTTCTCGTCACCCGGCGAGTCCTCTTGTGCTTCGTCCGGGAAATTGTTCGACAATCGAACGCTCGACGACGATGCACAGCACCGGTCCTGGTGCGTCCGTGCCTTTCAGGTTCTGCTCCGACAATCCACTGCCTGGATGCTGTCTGGAGAGCCCGTGATGACGACTAAAAAATCAAAAAACGCGATCAACCTGAGTGACTCGGCCAAGGTCGACGAGCAATCGGTCAAGCCGTTCACCCGTTCGCAAAAAGTCTACGTTCAGGGCTCGCGCCCGGACATCCTCGTGCCGATGCGCGAAATCACCCTCGATGTGACCCCGACCGACTTCGGCGGCGAAATCAACGCGCCGGTTACCGTTTACGATACCTCGGGGCCCTACACCGATCCGAACGTGGTGATCGACGTCCGCAAAGGCCTGGCCGATGTGCGTTCGGCGTGGATCGACGACCGTGGCGACACTGAGCGTCTGGCCGGCCTGAGTTCCAACTTCGGTCGCGAGCGCCTCGCCGATCCTGAATTGACCAAGCTGCGCTTTGCCCACGTCAACAACCCGCGCCGCGCCAAGGCCGGGGCCAACGTCACGCAAATGCACTACGCGCGTCAGGGCATCATCACGCCCGAGATGGAATTCGTCGCCATCCGCGAAAACATGAAACTTGAAGTGGCCCGCGCCGCCGGCCTGCTGGATCAGCAACACCCGGGTCACAGCTTCGGCGCCAGCGTGCCGAAAATCATCACCCCGGAATTTGTCCGTGAAGAGATCGCCCGTGGCCGCGCAATCATTCCGGCCAACATCAACCACACCGAACTGGAACCGATGATCATCGGCCGTAACTTCCTGGTGAAGATCAACGGCAACATCGGCAACAGTGCCTTGGGTTCGTCCATCGAAGAAGAAGTGGCGAAACTGACCTGGGGTATTCGCTGGGGCGCGGACAACATCATGGACTTGTCCACCGGCAAACACATTCACGAAACCCGCGAGTGGATCATCCGCAACTCGCCGGTGCCGATCGGCACGGTGCCGATCTATCAGGCGCTGGAAAAAGTCGGTGGCGCGGCCGAAGACCTGACCTGGGAGCTGTTCCGCGACACGCTGATCGAGCAGGCCGAGCAGGGCGTCGACTACTTCACCATTCACGCCGGTGTGTTGCTGCGCTACGTGCCGCTGACCGCCAAACGCGTGACCGGTATCGTTTCCCGTGGTGGTTCGATCATGGCCAAGTGGTGCCTGGCGCATCACAAGGAAAACTTCGCCTACACGCATTTCGAAGAAATCTGCGAAATCATGAAAGCCTATGACGTCAGCTTCTCGCTGGGCGATGGCTTGCGTCCGGGTTCGATTGCCGACGCCAACGATGCCGCGCAATTCGGCGAACTGGAAACCCTCGGCGAACTGACCAAGATCGCCTGGAAGCACGACGTGCAAACCATGATCGAAGGCCCGGGCCACGTGCCGATGCAGTTGATCAAAGAGAACATGGACAAGCAGTTGGAGTGCTGCGACGAGGCGCCGTTCTACACCCTCGGCCCACTGACCACCGACATTGCGCCGGGCTACGACCACATCACCTCGGGTATCGGTGCGGCAATGATCGGCTGGTTCGGTTGCGCCATGCTCTGCTACGTGACGCCTAAGGAACACCTGGGCTTGCCGAACAAGGATGACGTGAAGACCGGGATCATCACCTACAAGATCGCCGCCCACGCAGCGGACTTGGCCAAAGGACACCCGGGCGCACAGATTCGCGACAACGCCTTGAGCAAGGCGCGTTTCGAATTCCGTTGGGAAGACCAGTTCAACCTCGGTCTGGATCCGGACACCGCGCGTTCGTATCACGATGAAACCCTGCCGAAGGATTCGGCCAAGGTCGCGCATTTCTGTTCGATGTGCGGGCCGAAATTCTGCTCAATGAAGATCACTCAGGAAGTCCGCGAATACGCGGCCAACCAGCGGATCGACGCGGTCGACGTGGACATCGCCCAAGGCTTGGCGGAACAGGCCGAGCGGTTCAAGAAGGAAGGCAGTCAGCTGTACAAAAAGGTTTGACCCCGTACTGATCGTTCCCACGCTCCGCGTGGGAATGCAACCCGTGACGCTCCGCGTCCCTAGAGGCATTCCCACGCAGAGCGTGGGAACGATCACAACACAACAAAAATGTCCCTCTGAGATAACACCCTTGAGCATTCAACCCAGCACCTATTCTCCCGACCTCGCCGTACCCGCCGACAAGCGTGTATTCGGCGGTCGCGATCTGTTTTCCCTGTGGTTCTCCCTCGGCATCGGCCTGATGGTTTTGCAGACCGGCGCATTGCTCGCGCCAGGTCTGGGTCTGTCCGGTTCGTTGCTGGCGATTTTCCTCGGCACGTTGGTCGGCGTACTGTTGCTGGCCGCCGTCGGCGTGATCGGCAGCGACACCGGCCTGTCGTCGATGGCCGCGCTGAAACTCAGCCTCGGCAGCAAGGGCGCGAGCCTGCCGGCGCTGCTGAATTTGTTGCAACTGATCGGTTGGGGCTCGTTCGAAATCATCGTCATGCGCGACGCCGCCAGTCTGCTCGGCACCCGCGCGTTCAGCGAAGGTTCGTTGTGGTCGAACCCGCTGTTGTGGACACTGTTTTTCGGTGCGTTGGCGACGTTACTCGCGGTCAGCGGCCCGCTGACTTTCGTACGGCAGATTCTGCGTAAGTGGGGCATCTGGCTGCTGCTCGCCGCGTGCCTCTGGCTGACCTGGAACCTGTTCGCCAAAGCCGATCTGGCCGATCTCTGGTCGCGTGCCGGTGACGGTTCGATGCCATTCGCCGTGGGCTTCGACATTGCTATCGCGATGCCGCTGTCGTGGCTGCCGCTGATCGCCGATTACTCGCGTTTCGGCAAGCGCGCGAAGAATGTGTTCGGTGGCACTGCGGTCGGTTTCTTCATCGGTAACTTCTGGCTGATGAGCCTTGGCGTCGCCTACACCCTGGCCTTTGCGCCAAGCGGTGAAGTCAACGCGCTGTTGCTGGCTCTTGCTGGCGCCGGTCTGGGCATTCCGCTGCTGCTGATTCTGCTCGATGAGTCGGAAAACGCCTTTGCCGACATTCACTCTGCTGCGGTATCGAGCGGGATTCTGTTGCGCCTGAAAGTCGAACATCTGGCCTTGGCCATCGGCGTGATCTGCACGCTGATCGCATTGCTGGCGCCGTTGGCGCAATACCAGAACTTCCTGCTACTGATCGGTTCGGTGTTTGCGCCGCTGTTTGGCGTGGTGCTGGTGGATCACTTCATCCTGCGCAAGCGCAGTGCTCAGGTCGCGTCAGCCGCGTTGCGCTGGCCGGCGTTGTTGGCGTGGCTGGGTGGCGTGAGCACCTACCACTTGCTGGCGAATCTGTATCCGGATGTCGGCGCAACCCTGCCGGCGCTGGTGCTGGCAGGGCTGTTGCAACTCGTGCTGGGCCGGGCCTTCAGTTACGGCCGGGAAACAGCTCGGGCTTGAGAATGCCGTTCAGACGCGGGTAAGGAATCTTCAGTTCGACGTGGCCCAGTGCGTAAGGCGCGATGGTGGTCACGTCGTATTTGAGGATCACGCCACCATAGGTCAGCGCCACGTTCGGGGTTTTCACGAACGGCCAGTTCGCCACGAACTCCGGCTCCTGATCGAGCTTGGTGCTGATCAACCAGCTGTTGTGCGCGACTTGCGCCGCTTTCCAGAATGCCTCTTCCTGACCCGGCATCAACATGTCGGACAGGTTCAGCACCTTGTGCTGCTGACGCGAATAGTTGATGAAACCCCGACCCGGTGTGCCATGCGCACCGCCAGTGTCGAGGTAGCTCGACACCTCGATGATCACCAAGCCGTCATGCTGCTCGCGTACTTTCGCTTGCAGGTAGCTGCTGTTGCGCGGCCCGGCATTGGCCAGAAACTGATCGCGGTAGACCGCCAGGGTTGGCGCCACCGGGGCGTTTTTCTCGGTGCGGGTCATTTGCAGCAGGCGTTTTTCGATAATGCCGTCCAGCGCAGGTTCGGCCGGGAAGCGCAGGGTGTCGATGTTCACCAGCGGGCAATCCGGGTTGGAACAGCCCGGTTTCAGTTGTTCCGAAGCATCGCGGGTGGTTTCCAGCGGCGTACGGTAATTGGGCTGGAACAGGCTGGCGCACGCGCCCAGAGTCAGGGCGATGGCGGCCACGGAGGCAATTTTGAAAAGCGACATGGGCGTCCTTTCGAAAGCAGGGGAAGGCAAAAAGATATCCGCTTCGACTCTCGCAGAAGCAGTCAGTTCGCCACTAAGCTAATTAGAGTGGGTTTCGCCTCCACCGTCCATCCCGCTGACGGTAAAGGGGCTGCATCAAACCGTTCGGGCGCGTTAGGATGGCGCGAAGTCGAGGTTGCCAGTCACCAACTGCAACCTCGTAATGGATCTGCAGTAAAGAGGATGCTCATGACTGATTTTGCCAACGCCATTCCGACCACCGTCGACGTCGTGCGACGCGAGCGCTGCTACGAGGGTTTTTACAAACTCGATCGTTTGCACCTGCGCCATGAATTGTTCGCCGGTGGCATGAGCCGCGAGATCAACCGTGAAGTGTTTGTGCGTCACGATGCGGTGTGCATGTTGCCCTACGATCCACAGCGCGACGAAGTAGTGTTGATCGAGCAGTTCCGCGTCGGCGCCATGGGCAAGACCGACAATCCGTGGCTGGTCGAACTGGTCGCTGGTCTGATCGACAAGGATGAACAACCGGAAGAAGTTGCTCACCGCGAGGCGCAGGAGGAAGCTGGGCTGGACATAAAGGCCCTGTGGCCGATGACCAAGTATTTCCCGTCGCCGGGCGGCAGTAACGAGTTTGTGCATTTGTATCTGGGGCGTTGCAGCACCGAAGGCGTTGGCGGCCTGCATGGCCTGGAAGAAGAGGCAGAAGATATCCGCGTCACGGTCTGGGCTTTCGAAGATGCCTTGCAGGCCGTCCGTGACGGTCGCATTGCCAACGCGGCGAGCATCATCGCCTTGCAATGGCTGGCGCTGAACCGCGCCGAAGTGAGGGGGTTATGGTCGTAAACAAGCTGCGCGATCGTTATCGAGTCGACCTCGTGGGGCTGCAAGCCGCCTGCGAGGCCAACTACGCGCGCCTGATGCGACTGGTCCCGGACATGCGCAACGAACCCGAGGCGCGGCGCATCGCCGTCACTCAGGGCGAGCAGATGCTCGGCGTATTGGCCCTCGAAGTGCTACAAACCTGCCCCTACACCACCACTTTGCAGGTGCGTCAGGAACACAGCCTGCCATGGCTGCCGGTGCCGCAGCTCGAAGTGCAGGTCTATCACGACGCACGCATGGCCGAAGTGGTCAGCGCCGAACATGCACGACGCTTTCGCGGCATCTATCCTTACCCGAACGCGGCGATGCATCAGCCGGATGAAAAGGCTCAGCTCAATCTGTTCCTGGGGGAATGGCTGAGTCACTGTCTGGCGTTGGGGCATGAGTACGAAGTCGTACGCTAGTTGTGAACTGCGTCCGGTTCGGCGGTTTCCTCTTTCACTGATCCCCCAGCATAATTGCGGCACTTGATCGATTCCGTGCTTTTGCCTTGGGAGAGCGCCTTGCCGAGCGTATCCACGTTGACCTCCGCCGATACGGCGCTGCTGGTGCAGTTGTCCGACAGCCATCTGTTTGCTGAAACGGACGGCACGCTGCTGGGCATGAACACCCGTGAAAGCCTGCAAAAGGTCATCGAGTTGGTGCTGGAACAACAGCCGCAGATCGATCTGATCCTGGCCACCGGTGATATCTCGCAAGACGGCACGCTGGAGTCGTACCAGCAGTTTCGCCAGATAAGCGCCCAAATCACTGCCCCGGCGCGCTGGATTCCCGGTAATCATGATGAGCCGATGATCATGGCCAAGGCCGCAGTGCAGAGTGCCTTGCTGGAATCGGTGGTCGATATCGGTAACTGGCGGGTGACTTTGCTGGATTCGGCGGTGCCGGGTTCGGTGCCGGGGTTTCTGCAGGACGATCAATTGCAACTGCTGGTCCGCTCGCTGAGCGAAGCGCCGGAGCGCCATCATCTGGTGTGCTTCCACCATCATCCGGTGTCGATTGGTTGTGCGTGGATGGAGCCGATCGGTTTGCGCAATCCCGAGGCATTTTTCGAAGTGCTGGATCGTTTTCCGCAGGTTCGTGCGGTGCTGTGGGGGCATGTGCATCAGGAGATTGACCGTGAGCGCAATGGCGTGCGGTTGATGGCTTCGCCTTCGACGTGCATTCAGTTTGAGCCGGGGAGTGTGGACTTTAAGGTGGGTGAGCAGGCGCCGGGGTATCGCTGGTTGCGGTTGTTGCCGGATGGGCGGTTGGAAACCGGGGTTGAACGTGTCACCGGTTTCGCCTTCACTGTCGATTACGGCTCCAACGGCTATTGAGCGACAAATCAAAACCCTCACCCCAGCCCTCTCCCGGAGGGAGAGGGAGCCGACCGAGGTGTCTGGCGTCATCCATCGACCTGAAAGAATGTGTCGATTATGGATTCGCTGAAGCTCGCTCAAGTCGGTGTAGCACTTGAATATCCCCCAATCAGTCCCCTCTCCCTTTGGGAGAGGGCTAGGGTGAGGGCAGCTCCTGCTGAATGACCAATTTCTCGAAACCACCCCCAATCCGCTCTTCTCTCCCTGTAAACTCCGCAAACCCAAACCGACACTCAGGGAGCTCAAATGTCCGGTTCGATCCTCTATATCCACGGTTTCAACAGCGCCCCGGCCTCGAAAAAGGCCTGTCAGCTGGTAACGGTGATGGAGCAACTGGGTTTGAGCGACAAACTGCGTGTCCCGGCCCTGCATCACCACCCGCGTGAAGCCATCGGTCAGTTGGAACAAGCGATTGCCGAACTGGGCAGCCCGCTGCTGGTGGGAAGCTCACTCGGCGGCTACTATGCGACTCACTTGGCCGAGCGCCATGGCCTGAAAGCCCTGCTGGTCAACCCTGCGGTCAGCCCGCACCGGATGTTCGACGGCTATCTGGGCCCGCAGAAAAACCTGTATACCGATGAAACCTGGGAATTGACCCACGACCACGTCACAGCCCTGGCCGAACTGGAAGTGCCGGCGCCGCAGGATGCGCAGCGTTATCAGGTGTGGTTGCAGACCGGCGATGAAACACTGGACTATCGCCTCGCCCAGCAGTATTACCGCGCCTGCGCCTTGCGTATTCAGGCCGGCGGCGACCACAGTTTTCAGGGTTTCGCCGGGCAATTACCGGCGTTGCTGAGTTTTGCCGGCATTGGCGCCGATTTGTATCAGGCCATCGATTTCTCCGCATTGTGAGCTGTGGCCCCATGAATTCTTTTTTCACCGAACATTGACGACGAGACCCTATGGCCACTCCCAGCGCTAGCTCTTATAACGCCGACGCCATCGAAGTCCTCTCGGGCCTCGACCCGGTGCGCAAACGCCCCGGCATGTACACCGACACCAGTCGGCCGAACCACCTTGCCCAGGAAGTGATCGACAACAGTGTCGACGAAGCTCTGGCGGGTCATGCCAAATCGGTGCAGGTCATCCTGCACGCCGACCATTCGCTGGAAGTCAGTGACGACGGTCGTGGCATGCCGGTCGACATTCACCCGGAAGAGGGCGTGTCGGGTGTCGAGTTGATCCTCACCAAACTCCACGCGGGCGGCAAGTTTTCCAACAAGAACTACCAGTTCTCCGGCGGTCTGCACGGCGTGGGTATTTCCGTGGTCAACGCCTTGTCGACCGAAGTCCGTGTGCGCGTAAAACGTGACGGCAACGAATACCAGATGACCTTCAACGACGGCTTCAAAGCCTCGGAACTGGAAATCGTCGGCACCGTCGGCAAGCGCAACACCGGCACCAGCGTGTACTTCGCGCCGGATCCGAAGTATTTCGATTCACCGAAATTCTCCATCAGCCGCCTCAAGCACGTGCTCAAGGCCAAGGCTGTGCTGTGCCCGGGGCTGCTGGTCAGCTTTGAAGACAAAGGCACCGGCGAGAAAGTCGAGTGGCATTACGAAGACGGTCTGCGTTCCTATCTGGTCGACGCGGTCAGCGAATTCGAACGCCTGCCGGACGAGCCGTTCTGCGGCGCTTTCGCCGGTAATAAAGAAGCCGTCGACTGGGCCCTGCTGTGGCTGCCGGAAGGTGGCGACGCGGTGCAGGAAAGCTACGTCAACCTGATCCCGACGGCGCAGGGCGGTACTCACGTCAACGGTCTGCGTCAGGGCCTGCTCGATGCGATGCGCGAGTTCTGCGAATTCCGCAGCCTGCTGCCGCGCGGCGTCAAGCTGGCGCCGGAAGACGTCTGGGAGCGCATCGCGTTCGTCCTGTCGATGAAAATGCAGGAACCGCAATTCTCCGGCCAGACCAAAGAGCGTCTGTCATCGCGTGAAGCGGCGGCGTTTGTCTCTGGTGTGGTCAAGGATGCGTTCAGCCTGTGGCTCAACGCCAACCCGGAAACCGGTCTGGCCCTGGCGGAACTGGCGATCAACAACGCCGGTCGTCGTCTTAAGGCAAGCAAGAAAGTCGAGCGTAAACGCGTCACTCAGGGGCCAGCGTTGCCGGGCAAACTGGCTGACTGCGCCGGGCAGGACCCGATGCGTTCCGAGCTGTTCCTGGTCGAAGGTGATTCCGCTGGTGGTTCCGCCAAGCAAGCGCGGGACAAGGAATTCCAGGCGATCCTGCCGTTGCGCGGCAAGATCCTCAACACCTGGGAAGTCGACGGCAGCGAAGTGCTGGCCAGCCAGGAAGTGCACAACATCGCCGTGGCCATCGGTGTCGATCCGGGCGCGGCGGACATGAGCCAGCTGCGTTACGGCAAGATCTGCATCCTCGCCGACGCCGACTCCGACGGTCTGCACATTGCCACGCTGCTCTGCGCCTTGTTCGTCCAGCATTTCCGCCCGCTGGTGGATGCCGGTCACGTCTACGTGGCGATGCCGCCGCTGTACCGCATCGACCTGGGCAAAGAAATCTACTACGCCCTCGACGAAGCTGAGCGCGACGGCATTCTCGACCGTCTGGTCGCCGAGAAGAAACGCGGCAAACCCCAGGTCACCCGATTCAAAGGTCTGGGTGAAATGAACCCGCCGCAGTTGCGTGAGACCACCATGGACCCGAACACTCGGCGCCTGG
Organism: Pseudomonas sp. Irchel s3a12; assembly: GCF_900187485.1. Classification (NCBI taxonomy): domain Bacteria; kingdom Pseudomonadati; phylum Pseudomonadota; class Gammaproteobacteria; order Pseudomonadales; family Pseudomonadaceae; genus Pseudomonas; species Pseudomonas sp. Irchel s3a12. The sequence goes on along the minus strand of NZ_FYDN01000013.1, from coordinate 242,835 downwards.
TGCAACTGACACTGGGCGAAGACTTCGCTGAAACCTCGGAAATGATGGACATGCTGCTGGCGAAGAAACGCGCCGGTGACCGCAAGACCTGGCTCGAATCCAAAGGCAACCTCGCCGAGGTGCTGGCCTGATGCGGTTTGGCTGGGCCTTGGCGGGTGCGTTGCTGCTGAGTGCGATGGGCGTGTCGGCCGAGCCGGTGCAGGAGTTGCGCGTGCTCTCCGAACACCCGGTCGACGGCATGCGCGGCGGTAACCTGTCGGGGCTGGCCATGTGTGGCAGCGAGTTGTGGACGGTGTCGGACCGCGATGACGATCAGATTTACCGGCTCAATACCGCCGATCAGGTCTGGCAGGCCGAAGCCTTGCACATCGAAGTGCCCCTGGTGCCGGAGACCGGCCTGCCTTGGGGGCTGCGCTCGCGCAATTGGGCCGCATCGTTCGTGCGCGGGGGCGACCTGGATTTCGAAGGCATCAGCTGCGACAGTGCCGGCAATCGCTACATTGTCAGCGAGGGGCATGCGGCAGTCTTGCAGGTGCCCGTCAGCGGCCCGGTCAGTTGGCTGAAGATCTCGCCGATGATGGTTCGCGAAGCGCGGGCCAGCGGCATGCTCCTGCATTTCAATGCGATCTTCGAGGGCTTGGCGATCAATCCGGCGGGTGATCAGATGTGGCTGGCTGCCGAACGGCAAAGCCGTGGCTTGCTGCTGATCAAGCGCCAACAAACGGTGTGGGATTGCGACGGTCGTTGCGTGCTGCTCAGCGAGGGCGGCAAGGAAATGCAACCGCCGCAGTTCCCGAAGGCCAGAGCGGTCGACCGGGACTTTTCCGACCTTTCATTGTTTAACGGCAAATTGTTTACCCTTGACCGCAACGCCTTTCAGATTTGTCGGCGCGATGCGCAGACCGCCAAGGTCGAGCGGTGCTGGTCGTACGCCGCTGAATTGTTGCAGGCCAACCGCCGTTATTCGCAGAACTTCGGTCTGGAAGAGGCGCTGATCGTTGACGCTGATGGTGCGTGGGTCGGCGTCGACAATAATTTCGGCCCGCGCGCCGACGGTGAGGTTCGGCCGATCGTCTGGCGCTTCGCCGCGCCTGACGGTGGCTGGAGCGCCAAGCCTTGAGCCAGCAACCTCCGGGCAAACGTGCCGGTCGGGTGCTGATGATTCTGGCATGGTGCGCGGCGCTGTTTCTGGCGACGCGGTTTTTTGGCCAGTGGGAGCAACGCCAGCAGAATCCGAATGTCGTGGTCAGTTCGGAGCAGGGCGAAGGGTTTATCGAGGTGAAGCTGGCCGGCAATGCCCAAGGGCATTTTGTCGCCAGCGGTCAGATCAACGGCGAACCGGTCGAGTTCATGCTCGACACCGGCGCAACCGATGTGGCGATCCCGGCGGATCTGGCCAAGCGTTTGAAGCTGGAAGAAGGTTTCGGTGTGACCCTGAGCACGGCCAATGGCCTGAGCCAGGGCTATCGAACCAAAATCGACCGCCTGCAACTGGGTGACATCGTGCTGCGCGACGTCCGCGCACTGGTGGCGCCGGGGCTGCATGGCGATCAGGTGCTGCTTGGAATGAGCGCCCTGAACAAACTTGAATTTACTCAGCGCGGTGGCACCATGCTGCTGCGCCAGACAACGAACCGATGAGGCCTGCATGAGCAACCCCCTTGATCTCAGCCTGGACGGTGTAGAACGCCGCTCGCTGGCCGACTTCACCGAAAGTGCCTACCTCAACTACTCCATGTACGTGATCATGGACCGTGCTCTGCCGCATATCGGCGACGGCCTGAAACCGGTACAGCGGCGTATCGTCTACGCCATGAGCGAGCTGGGGCTGGACGCCGACTCCAAGCACAAGAAATCGGCGCGTACCGTCGGTGACGTGCTCGGTAAATTCCACCCGCACGGTGACTCGGCGTGCTACGAAGCGATGGTGCTGATGGCCCAGCCGTTCAGCTATCGCTACACGCTGGTCGACGGTCAGGGTAACTGGGGTGCGCCGGACGATCCGAAATCCTTCGCCGCCATGCGTTACACCGAAGCACGCCTGTCGCGTTATTCCGAAGTGCTGCTCAGCGAACTGGGCCAGGGCACTGCCGACTGGGGCCCGAACTTCGACGGCACCTTACAAGAGCCGCTGGTGCTGCCGGCACGCCTGCCGAACATCCTGCTCAACGGCACCACCGGCATCGCCGTGGGCATGGCCACCGACGTGCCGCCGCATAACCTGCGTGAAGTCGCCACCGCTTGCGTGCGCTTGCTCGATGAGCCGAAAGCCACGGTCGAACAGCTCTGCGAACACATTCAGGGCCCGGACTATCCGACCGAAGCGGAAATCATCACGCCGCGCGCCGACCTGCTGAAGATTTACGAAACCGGCAAGGGCTCGGTGCGCATGCGCGCCGTGTACCACGTCGAGGACGGCGACATCATCGTCACCGCGCTGCCGCATCAGGTGTCCGGCGCCAAGGTGCTGGAGCAGATCGCCGCGCTGATGCAGGCCAAGCCGTCGAAAGCCCCGCAGATCGCTGACCTGCGCGACGAATCTGACCACGAAAACCCGTGCCGCATCGTGATCATTCCGGTCAACAGCCGCGTCGATCATGAAGCGCTGATGCAGCACTTGTTCGCCAGCACCGAGCTGGAGTCGACCTACCGGGTCAACGTCAACATCATCGGTCTGGACGGCAAGCCGCAGCTGAAAAACCTGCGAGCGCTGCTGGTCGAGTGGCTGGAATTCCGCGTGTTGACCGTGCGTCGCCGCCTGCAATTCCGCCTCGACAAGGTCGAGCGTCGCCTGCACCTGTTGGACGGTTTGTTGATTGCCTACCTCAACCTGGATGAAGTGATCCACATCATCCGCACCGAGGAACACCCGAAAGCCAAGCTGATCGAGCGTTTCGCCCTCAGCGAGATTCAGGCCGACTACATCCTCGACACGCGTCTGCGTCAGTTGGCGCGACTGGAAGAGATGAAGCTGCGCGACGAGCAGGACGAACTGCTCAAGGAACAAGCCAAGCTGCAAGCGCTGCTGGGCAGCGAAGCCAAGCTGAAGAAGCTGGTGCGTACGGAGCTGATCAAGGATGCCGAAACCTATGGCGACGACCGTCGTTCGCCAATCGTTGAACGCACCGAAGCCAAAGCGTTGACCGAACACGATCTGCTGCCGAACGAAAAAGTCACCGTGGTGCTGTCGGAAAAAGGCTGGATCCGTTCGGCCAAAGGTCATGACATCGACGCCACCGGCCTGTCGTACAAGGCCGGCGACGGCTTCAAGACCTCGGCAGCGGGGCGCTCCAACCAGTTTGCGGTGTTTATCGACTCGACCGGCCGCAGCTACTCGGTGGCCGCGCACACCCTGCCATCGGCTCGGGGCCAGGGCGAGCCGTTGACCGGTCGTCTGACACCACCGCCCGGTGCGAGCTTCGAATGCGTGCTGATGCCGGAAGACGACGCGTTGTACGTCATCGCTTCCGACGCTGGTTACGGTTTCGTGGTCAAGGGCGAAGACCTGCAAGCCAAGAACAAGGCCGGTAAAGCCCTGTTGAGCCTGCCGAACAACGCCAAAGTCATCGCGCCGCGTCCGGTGGCCGATCGTGAGCAGAACTGGCTGGCGTCGGTCACGACCGAAGGTCGCCTGCTGATCTTCAAAATCAGCGATCTGCCACAATTAGGTAAGGGCAAAGGTAACAAGATCATCGGTATTTCCGGTGAGCGTGTGGCCAGTCGCGAAGAATATGTCACGGACATCGCCGTACTTCCGGAAGGCGCCACCTTGGTGCTGCAGGCCGGAAAACGGACCCTGTCGCTGAAGGCCGATGACCTCGAACACTACAAAGGTGAGCGTGGACGTCGTGGCAACAAGCTTCCAAGGGGCTTCCAGCGGGTCGATGCGCTGCTCGTCGAAAACCTCAATTAGGCGTCCTAGAGAGCTCGATCCACGATTTAACGCGTAGATCGACGCTTTGGCGCTGGAGTCGGAACGCATATTCACGGATGATATGGCCTTTCCAAGCGCCGGCGTGGCTGAGCGTTCTTCATATTTATTGAGTATTTTCACTGTGGTCAGCCTTGTGGCGGCCACCTGGACGGGATGATGACTGCTCTGCGCCCCCTTATTTTCCTGCTCGCCGGCGTTTTGGGCCTGGCGGGTTGCAGCGTTCACCAGCCGGTGTCGCTGTATCAACTGGACAGCGGAAGTCCGGTTCAGCCTGCGCAAAGCGCGGGCATGGCGGTTTTGTTGGGTCCGGTAGTCGTAGCCGATTACCTGCAACGTGAGACATTGCTGCAACGTCAACCCGATGGCAGCCTGCAGGCAGCGACAGACGGTCGTTGGGCTGGCAGCCTTTCGTCGGATATCGATCAGTTGCTGATGCGTCAGGTTGCTGGCCATCTGGACAGCCAGCGTGTAGTGCTGGCACCGGCCACTACGGGGTTCACTCCGGATGTGCAGGTGTTGCTGACCATCACGCGTCTGGACTCTGGCCAGAAACAACCGGCGATTCTCGATGCTCAATGGCGTCTGATCGACCGTCGTGGTCAGGTGCGCGATAACCGCATCATTCATCTGCAAGAGCTGCATGCCGGCAGTACCGCTTCGCAGGTTCAGGCCCAGGGCATTTTGCTGCAGCGTCTGGCCGAGCAATTGTCGGTAGCGCTCAAGCCGTTGGCCAATCAGCCACCGGTCGCCGAGGCACCGCGTAAAGCGGCACCAAAACCGGCAGCGCCGGCGGCGGAATCAGAGAAACAACCGAAGATTCCGATGGCATCGCCGATTCGGACAGATATGGAAGTGTTCCGCTTCTAAGCTGGATCGAGTCAGAACAGAGCCCGCCTTGTGCGGGCTTTGTTGTGTCTGGGGGCTAGAAGATCAAAAGCCCCTCACCCTAACCCTCTCCCGGAGGGAGAGGGGACTAACCGAGGGGTCTGGCGCTATACATCGACCTGAAAGATCCTGGCGATTATGGATTCGGTAGAGCAGGAGCGACCGAGGTGTCTGCGTCATGCGTCGACCTGAAAGAGCTTGGCGATTCTGGATCGGTAGGGCAGGGGCCGACCGAGGGGTCTGGCGCTATACATCGACCTGAAAGATCCTGACGATTATGGATTCGGTAGAGCAGGGGCGACCGAGGTGTCTGCGTCATGCGTCGACCTGAAAGAGCTTGGCGATTTTGGATTCACAGCAGGGCGTTCAAGTCGGTTTAGCTCTCCAATATCCCCCAATCAGTCCCCTCTCCCTCGGGGAGAGGGCTAGGGTGAGGGGCTCTTCAGTCACCCACAAAAAAGCCCGCAGACAATCGCTTGTCTGCGGGCTTCTTCACATCAGGCCTAAGGCTTAAGCCCGGCGCTCATGCATCCGCGCCAGTTGCCGTTCGAGCATCGACGGATAAGGCTCCATCAACCGCTCCACGCAGCAAGCACCCTCAGGGCTGGCGATCGGGCGGATCCGTGCACGCTGGCGGATCAGCGCATCGTCGCCGATCTTGCGTTCAACCAGCAGCAGATTGCGGCTGTGTTGGGACAGAGCCAATGCATCCTGCGCCGAATCGGTCAGCAGCAGATCAATCTGACTCAAGCCGAACAACTCATCGCCCAGGGTCAGGCCCAACTGCAGTTGCAGGGTGATGCCGCTGTCTGCGACTTCAATCTGCAACTGATGACCCAAGGCCCGCAGCAACTCGCCGCAGCAGATTGCGTTGGTCAGGTAATCGTCACCGCTGTCTTCGGTGTGGAAGAGCATCAGCGTGCTGCCGTCGTTCAGGGTTTCGATTTCACCCTGATACAGCGAAGCAGCCTGATCGAGGCAGTCACGATAACGCTCCTGCAATTCTTCCAGACGTGCCCGCGGCAAGCGGCGCAATTGTTCCTGTGATCCCAGTTGTACCGCTAGCACGGCGCTGTGTTGTGGCACGCTCGGAGTCGCCTTGCGGGCGACCGGTTGTGGGGCAACGTCCAGCGATTCATCGCGCAGATCAGCGAACGCGTCATCGTCATCATCGTCTTCGACGGTGCTGACCAGATGTCGCGGTGCAGGCTTCTGCGCGGCCATCGGACGGGTTTCGTCGAAACTCGGATCACGCAAGTTGCGCACCTCGAATTCCGGCTCGTCCTCTTCGTCCTCGAACTCAGGCTCCGGTTCCGGTGCAGGCTCTGGCGCGTAGTTGGCGTGCAGCTGACGCGCCAGATCGCCGATTTCATCCTGACGATCAATGCCCGGCGTGTGTTCGTCGATGCGTCGCAACCAGACACGCAATTGCAGCAACGGCGTCGACAGATAGCGGCCCATGCGCAGGCTCAGGGCCAGCGACAGCGCCAGCAGGATCCCGCTGAGAATGCCCATGCTTTGCAGGCTGATGGTCATCGGCTGCTGGAACTGATCCATGTCCAGGCTGATGCGCAGTTGCCCGGCAGTCACGTCCTGGAACGTGATCTTGCTCTCGTACATGCCCTCGGCTTCGCCCAGCAGGCTGTGCTTGGGCCGCTGACCGGACTCGGCGAGGATGCGGTTATCCACGCTGTAGATCGCCGCGTGGGCCACCAGTTTGTTCTTGGTCAGGTTGTTGAGCAGCACGTTGAGGCTGAGGATGTCGTTGGACACCAACAGCTCCGTGGCCGAGGTCGCGGTTTGCGTGGTCAGGCTTTCGCCCAGCGCATCGGCCTGCTGGTGCATGGCCTGCTTGAATTGCAAACCCATCACGCCGGCATAGATCACCAGGGCCAGAGCGACCAGGATCACGTTATGGCTGGCAATGCGCAATGCAATCGGTACACGGCGGTGACGCAGTGCACGGAAGATCAGCAGGAAGAAGTTATCGGTTTTAACTGGCGTGGGCCGGTTCACTGAGCTCGGCTCTTTTGTCCGTGAAGTTGACGCGCAGTATAGCGACAGGCCCTAGACCGGCAAAGCGCTCGCGGTGCCCGATGGTCACTGAAAGTGGGTAGAATGCGGTTTTTTTCCAGTTGCGGGGGTGCGCGTTGCGCGAAATCGTCCTGATTAACATCACGGGAGTCGACCGTCCGGGTCTGACTGCGGCCATTACCGGCGTTCTGGCACAAGGTGGTGTGAACATTCTCGACATCGGTCAGGCGGTGATCCACGACACCCTGTCGTTCGGCATCCTGGTTGAAATCCCCGATTCCGAGCAAGGCAAGTCCGTGCTCAAGGACATTCTGTTCAAGGGCTACGAGCTCGATCAGCAGGTACGCTTCACGCCGGTGTCCGAAGAGGATTACCAGCAATGGGTGGGTAATCAGGGCAAGAAGCGCCACATCGTCACCCTGCTGACCCGCAAAGTAACCGCTGGCCAATTGCAGGCTGTCAGCTCGATCACCGCCAAATATGGCCTGAATATCGATCACATCGACCGTCTGTCGGGTCGCATGCCACTGGACACGCCAGCGGACAAGGGCAAGGGCTGCATCGAGTTCTCCGTGCGTGGCGAAGCCGCCGATCCACAGGCGCTGCGTGCCGAATTCCTCAGCGTTGCCCAAGCGCTGAACGTCGACATCGCCTTCCAGGAAGATTCGCTGTTCCGGCGCAACCGTCGTCTGGCGGTGTTCGACATGGACTCGACGCTGATCGAGGCCGAGGTCATTGACGAGCTGGCCAAGGCTGCCGGCGTGGGCGAGCAGGTGTCCGAAATCACAGAGCGGGCAATGGCCGGCGAGCTGGATTTCCGCGCCAGTTTCAAAGAACGTCTGGCCTTGCTCAAAGGTCTGGATGTCAGCGTGCTGGACTCGATCGGCGCTTCGCTGCGTCTGACCGAAGGCGCCGAAACGCTGTTCGCTGAACTCAAGCGACTGGGCTACAAGACCGCGATCCTGTCCGGTGGCTTCACTTATTTCGCCAAGCAATTGCAGGCCAAACTCGGCATCGACTATGTGTTTGCCAACGAACTGGAAGTGGTCGATGGCAAGTGTACTGGCGTGGCGATCGAGCCGATCGTCGATGCCCAGCGCAAGGCTGATTTGCTCAAAGAGCTGGCACACAAGGAAGGTTTGCGTCTGGAGCAGACCATCGCGGTCGGCGACGGTGCGAATGACCTGCCGATGCTGGCGATTGCCGGTTTGGGCGTAGCGTTCCGTGCCAAGCCGTTGGTGAAGCAGTCGGCGAAGCAGGCGATTTCGACGTTGGGGCTGGATGGCGTGCTGTACCTGCTGGGTTTCCGTGATCGCGACGGGCAGTTGTAATTAAAGATCAAAAGATCGCAGCATTCGGCAGCTCCTACAGAGGAATATGCATTTTCCTGTAGGAGCTGCCGAAGGCTGCGATCTTTTGCTTTAAAGCGATTTCCACAACGAATCAAAATCCTCCTCGCTCCCGCCATTGCGCGCGGCCTCCAGCGAGCGATAGGCGAACTGATTGAAACTGTGCGTACTCGCCACCCGTCGATCCAGCCCGGCGCGGTGTTCTTCGCCTTGGGTGTTGATCAGCACTTTACTGCCTTCCTGAAACGGCAAGCGCGGTGCCAGCAAGGTTGCCGGCAAATCTATCGCACTGATCTCCGGTAACAATAGTCCGCGCAGATACTGACTGTGATCGTCCCGTGAGCGCACCAGTTGCAGGCCGCAAGGCTGGGCATGTGGCGCCACCAGCTCAATGCCCATTTGCGTGCCGCCGCCGCGCACCTGGCGGATCCAGCGAATGACCGCAATGCTCCAGCCCAGACTGACACTGTCCTGAATGCCGAGCATTTCCCCGGCCTGCAGCTCGGCGGGCACTTCATTTGGCCACGCCAGGCAATATCCACCGGGGCTGTGATTGATCACCGGCAGGGCATGGGTCGGGTAATGGGGCGTACTGTCCGTGCCGCTTTCATCCTCGCGCAAATGGTCGTACTGGATTTCCTCGTAAGGCAAAAACTCATCAGTTTTGCTTTGCGGTGCGGCGTCGAAAGCCTGGCTCCAACTGTCCTTTTCACCTTTGGCGACGGCACAGCTGAAATTCGCCGAGCGCGTTCCGGGGTGTTTGAGCAGCTCGCTGAAACTGCGCTCGCCACCCAGATAAAAGTGCAGGGCGCTCATGCCCACGCACACGGTCAGATGGCCTTGGCCGACGGTGCGCTGAAAGCTGCGCTCGGCGGCTTGTCCCCAGGTGGCATGGAGGTGTTGCAGGGTGTCGAAGCTGAGCCCGGGCGGAACGGGCAGCGGCGTCGATGCGGGCTGATGCTGCAAATGCGCTTCGATGGCGTTCACCAGCGGCTGCGGATCGAAGCCGAGCAATCCGGCCTGTTCTTCGCTGCGAAACATGTTGCGGTAGCGCGGGCCGGCATCGATCGCCGGGCTGATCGCAAACAGGCCTTCGCTTGAACGACCGGGATGTAATTTGAGCAGGGCGCTCCACGGTTCGAGTACTTCAGCCAATCGGGCGATCTGGTTCTGTCGCAATTGATTGCAGCGGGCACTGCCCATGAGCAGGGCGGCGATGTAAGTCTGTTCAAGCGTGAGTTCGGTGGTGAGGCTGGCGAGATCGTCGTGGACCCGGCGCTGTTGCAGCTGCAGTTCGCAGGCGATGCGATACAGCTGATGCAGTTCGAACCACACCTGCTCCGGTGCCGCGCTGTACAGTTGCGTCGCACGCAGCAGTTGACCCTTGAGTGTATGGGTCGCCCGTTGCAGGGCCGTGCTGACCAATATCGCGCGATCCTTGCTGTACTTCGGCGCAATCCGCAACACGATCTGTTTGTAGCCGACGGCCAGATGGCTTTGCAGCGCCTGGCACAAATTGCTGATCTTGCGTGAACGCTCGTCGAGCATGATCGCCTGATGCAGGAAGTGCCGCTCCAGATGCTGGCAGACGAAATACACCTCGGGGCGCAGCAGCTCCAGCAGGTTGAGGCGATTGTCACTGGGGGTGAGCAATTGATTGAGTTCGCCCAGGCCTTTATACAGCAGGCGGGCGGTTTCACCGATGTTAGCCTTGGGCAGGTCGGCGATCCAGCGCTTGAGGTCGCGTGGCGTTGCTTCGCAAAACGACAGACGCGTTTGCGTCGGGGTCGGGGCGCTCAGGGAGGGGTGGGGACGAGACTCACTCATGCCTTGACGGGCTCCGGCGGCGGAAGGGGCAATGCCCAAAACTCTAGCAGCTGTGGTCTGTTTCGCTGGGTAGCGTCAGACTTTTTGACCGCTGGTCTGCTGGCCGGATGCCATTTCCCAAGCCCTACTAGTCTCTCAGGCGTGCGATCGGAAACGCACGGTTGCACGGCCTGCCGTCAACCTCGGGCAGGTCTCCCGAAACTTCAAGGAGATGAGGTTCATGTCTAAATATGCAGTGGCAAATCAATGGGGTGGCAGTTCGGCGCCGTGGCATCCGGGTGGAACCTGGTTACTCGGCGGGCGGGACAACCAGAATGTCGTCGCTATCGAGATCAAGTCGCGCGATGACGGTAAAACGTTCACCGGCACCATGACCTATGCCGGGGAAGGTCCCATTGGCTTCAAAGCGCAACGCACCGGTCAGAACCAGTACAACGTCGAGAATCAGTGGGGTGGCAATGATGCCCCATGGCATCCGGGCGGCAAGTGGGAGATTGGCGGCCGGGACAATCAGAACGTTATCGCGTTGAGCGTCACGTCCAGTGACGGAGGGAAAAACCTCAATGGCACCAATACCTATGCCAACGAAGGCCCGATCGGCTTTCGTGGGCAAATAGAGTAACGGCACCACTGAGTCGTATCCGCCTTTTCGCAGACGTGTGCAAAGGCGGATCAGTGGCTCACATCATGTTCAGGCTTTTGGCAGCGCCAGGCCTTGACCCATCTGCACTGGCGAACCCGCCGCCAGCTCTTGCGCCCATGTCACCTGATCCGGCCCGAACAGCACGATTGCGGTCGAACCCAGCTTGAAGCGCCCAAGTTCAGCACCTTTTTCCAGATGGATCGGCGCACGGGCGGCTTCGTCGTAGCGGAAGGTTTTCAGCTCGCGCTTCGGTGGGGTGACCAGGCCGGCCCACACGGTTTCGATCGAAGCGACGATCATCGCACCCACCAGCACCACGGCCATCGGCCCACGCTCGGTGTCGAAAATGCACGCCACGCGTTCGTTGCGGGCGAACAGTTCCGGAACGTTTTCTGCGGTGGTCTGGTTGACCGAGAAGATCCGGCCTGGGATGTAGACCATTTCGCGCAGGGTGCCGGCCAGCGGCATGTGCACGCGGTGGTAGTCCTTAGGCGACAGGTAAATGGTGGCGAAGTCGCCGCCCATGAACGGCGCTGCGTTGGCCGCATCACCGCCGAGCAGTTCCAGCACGCTGAAGCTGTGGCCCTTGGCCTGGAACACGCGACCGTGCTCGATCGGGCCGAGCTGGCTGACCGCACCGTCGGCCGGGCTGAGGATCGCGCCCGGGGTTTCGTCCAGCGGACGCGCGCCGTCTTTCAGAGCGCGGGTGAAGAAGGCGTTGAAGTGCTCGTAGGCAGTGAGGTCTTCGACGAGCGCTTGCGACATGTCCACCTGGTAGCGCTTGGCGAACCATTGGGTGAAGGCATTCTTGAACCAGCGCACGCGGCATTCGGCAATGCAGCCGGCCAGACGCGATAGCAGGTGATGAGGCAGCAGGTACTGGCTGAGGATAAACAGACGTTCTTTCATTAGTTGTCCTTAAAAACCTTAAATCTCGACTGGCGTGTCAGGGTGGTTGCCCCATTCGCCCCAGGAACCGGCGTAGCCCTTGACCCGCGGATAACCGAGGGATTTGGCCACCAGATAAGTGAAGCCCGACCGGTGATGGGTCTGGCAGTGGGTAATGATTTCTTTGTCCTTGGTGATCCCGAGGTCTTCGAGGATCTGCGGCATGTCTGTGCGAATGCGCAACTGACGGGCCTTGTCCATGCCGGCAGTCCATTCGAAATTGACCGCGCCGGGGATGTGCCCAGCCTTGGCGGCCAGCACTTTCTCACCGGAATACTCCAGCGGCCCGCGCGCATCCCAGATCGCCAGATCGGCAGCACCGAGGCGGCTTTGCAGGTATTCACGGGTCGCGGTCGGTTCTTCATGCAGGGTCAATGGCACAGGGCCGCCCACTACAGGCGGAACCTGGATCGACATCGGCATGCCGGCCGCCAGCCACGCCGGCAGACCGCCGTCGACGTAGTGATATTTGTCGTGACCGATCACGTCGAGCAGCCAGATGAAACGCCCGGCCCAACCGCCGCCTTCGTCGTCATAGACCACGTAGACCGCATCTTTGCGATGGCCCAGCTCACCGAATAACGCTTCGAGATCGGCTTTCGCCGGCAGCAGTCCCGGCGCCGGCGGCTGGCCGAGCTGGGTGCGTTTCGGGTCGACAAAGCGTGCGCCGGGAAAGTGACCTTCGGCATAACGGGCAGGGCTGGTCAGGTCCACCAGAATCAGTTCAGGGGAATCGAGACGCGGGAGCAGGTCGCTCGCCTCGATGACGAGCGGCAAGCCAGAGAAGTCAGACATGTGAGGTCTCCAGAGCACAAAGGGGAGGATTGTAGCGCAGCCTCATCGGCCGCGGCTGCTAAAGCTGTGCAGGGCTTTTTCGATGCACTGTGCGGTTTTGCCAAAGGCTTGCACGGTGATATCGGCGAACGGCCCGCCGCCCTGATCGGCGACAACAATCATGATCACCCGGCCGTTATTGACCAGGGAACGCAGGAACAGATACTCGCCACGAAACAGGGTGCGCAGGCTCGCTGGCAGCAGAGCGGAGAACTGAGCGTTGTTCTCGGGATTGATCCGCACCTGCGCCTGTTGCGCGAGCAGCCGTTGCAAGACCTTGCTCTGGCTGACGACGAAATTCAGCGCCGCCGCTTCTTTCGGCAGCCCGGCGGTTTGATTCACGCGCAGATTGGACTGTGTGCGATCGGCCATCAGGATCATCACCCGGCGCATGCCGCTGGCGACCAGCGCATCGCGAGCGGCGACGGTCAGGCTCATGGCATTGGTGAAGCGGCTTGGCTCGGCCAATAGCTCGGCGCATTGCTGGCGCCATTGCGTCAGATCTTCCGAGGTTGGCGCAGCGGCGGGCAGCATGCCGGCTGGCAAACGATGAGTGCCCCACGGCCACAGCAACGAAACCGCCGGATGCCACAGGTCGGGCATCGCATGATGGCGCGCACTGTTGGCGGCTTGCTGGTGCAACTGTTGTTGCACTTCATCCATGGAAATCTGCAGATAAAGGCTGGTCAGGTACTGCCAGCGCTCACTGTGCGGACTGTCCCACGCCTGTTGCGCCGACAGTGCCAGGCCGTTGGCCAGCAGCACTGTATTGGCCGGCTGATTGAGCCAGCGGCGCAGGGTCGGGTCGTCATCAAGCCGGTTTTGCTGGCGCAACGGATGTTCGCTGTCGCGGGCGATGCGCAGCACTTTGACCAGTTCGCGCTGTTCACTCAGCAGCAGCTTATAACCCTGCTGCACCCAGATCGGCAGGTGCCAGACTTGCACCAGCGCCTCGGCGATTTTCAGCAGGCGTGCGCCGAACAATTGCTTTTCGACCACGCGCGCCGATTCGCCCTTGTGGATAACCCGCAGTTCCCATTCTTCGAGCAATTGCGGATAAGTCAGCGCCAATGGCCACAGCGGCGACAAAAACAACAGGCTGCCCCAATGAATGTCCTGCCACAGTCGCGCCAGGCGACTGGCGAAAAAACCGTTGGCCTGTTGCGTCGCGTGCTGGCTGATCATCTGTAACTGGCGCAGGGCTTTGGGAATCTGCATCTGCGGTTCGGCGGGCAGGCGCGCGAGCAATTCTTCGGTCCGCGACAGGCCCAGACGATTGATCGCCACCTCAAGGTTTTCCGCTGGCGTGGCCATGGTGCCATGGGTGTGACGATTCGCCTCACGGATGATGCTCAAGGCCAGTGCCGGGCTGTCCTGCATCAGGTCGGCGATGTCGCGCAACGAGCTGCGGTTGTCGCGGATCGCCCGACAGACTTTGTCGTGAGCCTCTTGCGGCACGGGCAGCCGGACGCTGTCGAGCAGCTTGACCCAGCCGTCGAGTGTGGTCGGTTTTGCGTGTGGGACGTTCGTTTCATTAGCCATGTCTGGACGGGATCTTCACTGACTGTAGACGCGCCCGGCATGGGCTAAATTGGCTTTTCGCCTGAACTGGCTATAGTCTGGCGCAGTTTTGCCGATAAGTAGAAGAAGAGATTTTTTAACTTCCGAATATGACCTTGAACCCGACTTAAATAAGTACTTTCTACCTATGGCTAAAATTATCGGCATCATCGTCGTATTCGCGAGCGTGCTCGGCGGATACGTGCTTTCCCACGGCAAGATTGCCGCCCTGATCCAGCCCTTCGAGGTGTTGATCATCGGTGGTGCGGCACTCGGTGCATTCCTGCAGGCCAACCCCGGCTACATGACGATGCACGTGCTCAAGAAATCCCTGAGCATGTTCAGCTCGCGCTTCAGCCATACGTTCTATCTGGAAGTGCTCGGGCTGATCTACGAGATCCTCAACAAGAGCCGCCGCGAAGGCATGATGGCCATCGAAGGCGACATCGAAGATGCCGCTGCGAGCCCGATCTTCGCCAAATACCCGGCAGTGCTCAAAGACGAACGCATGACCGCGTTCATCTGCGATTACCTGCGCATCATGTCGTCCGGCAACATGGCGCCGCACGAGCTGGAAGGCTTGTTCGACATGGAGCTGTACAGCCTGAAAGAAGACCTCGAGCATCCATCTCATGCGGTGAACGGCATCGCCGATGCCATGCCCGGTTTCGGTATCGTCGCGGCGGTACTCGGTATCGTGGTGACCATGGCCTCGCTGGGTGAAGGCGATCAGAAGTCCATCGGCCTGCACGTCGGTGCGGCACTGGTCGGTACCTTCTTCGGTATTCTCGCGGCGTACGGTTTCTTCGGCCCATTGGCGCATTCCCTGGCCCACGATGCCAAGGAAGAGCTGAACGTCTACGAAGCCATCAAGGCCTCGCTGGTGGCTTCGGCTTCCGGCATGCCGCCTTCGCTGGCGGTCGAGTTCGGTCGCAAGGTTTTGTATCCGGCGCACCGTCCAAGCTTCGCCGAGCTGGAACAAGCGGTTCGCGGTCGCTAAGTCATGGAAAATAATCAGCCGATTATCATCAAGCGCGTCAAGCGCATAGCCGGCGGGCATCACGGCGGGGCTTGGAAAATCGCCTTCGCCGACTTCGCCACGGCGATGATGGCGTTCTTCCTGGTGTTGTGGCTGCTGTCCACCGCGACGCCCGAGCAGAAGATCGCTATCGCCGGTTACTTCAAAGACCCGGTCGGCTTCTCCGAAAGCGGCACGCCGTACATCATCGACCTGGGCGGCACGCCGACCCTGGCCCCGGAAAACACCCTTAACCCGGAAGTGAAATCGCAGCCGCAGCCTGACAAGGTTACGGTCGATACTGAACAGGTTGAAGGCATGGCCGAGCAGGTCGAGAAGGAACGTCTGGAACTGCTGCTGCAAGAACTGCAGAACAAGGTCGACGAGAACCCGCAGTTGCAGAAGTTCAAGGATCAGATCCTCTTCGAGATCACTCCGAACGGTTTGCGCATCCAGATCATGGACGCCGAGAACCGGCCGATGTTCGACTCCGGTTCTGCACGCCTGAAACCGTACTTCGAAGACATCCTGCTGGCCATGGCCGACACCATCAAAGCGGTGCCGAACAAGATCAGTATCAGCGGCCACACCGATGCCAAGCCTTATATCGGTACCGGTGATTACGGTAACTGGGAGCTGTCGGCCAACCGTGCCAACGCTGCCCGGCGTGCCTTGGTTGCCGGTAGTTATCCGGATGCGCAAGTGGCGCGGGTAGTGGGTTACGCCTCGTCGGCATTGTTCGACAAGGAAAACCCATTCAATCCGGTCAACCGCCGCATCGATATTGTCGTGCTGACCAAGAAGGCCCAGGCGGCCATCGAAGGTGCGCAAGGTGCCGACGCGGCTAAACCGGCGGATCAGAGTCAGAACGGCAACGCGCCGGCGACACCGGTTGATCCGAACGCGCTGCCGGCGGATCAGCAACCGGTGCCGGCGCACGAGCTTCGCGAGCGGTTGAATCTGTTCGACGACGCCGCACCGAAACCGGCCGAGCCGGGGAGTGCGGCGCCTGCTCCCGCTACTCCGCCAGCCACTGCACCGGCTCCCACGCCCAAGCAGTGATTCACAAAAAGCCACGGTCACCGTGGCTTTTTTGTTTCTGCCTGCGTCGCAATGAGCAGTCGCAGTATTCGCAATCACGGAAGATCAGTTATGGAAAGACTCAAAGCCTATTTTCAGCGGCACGGCAACGCACCCTTCAAGTTTGGTGAGGGGCGGGTCAGTGGCTATATATCAGCCACCCTCGGGCTGTTGAGCCTGTTGGCGGTACTCTGCTTTCTCTTCCCGGAATGGCTGACCACGGCTGAACTGCGCAAGGTCTATGACGAGCAATTTGCGCGCACCACGCTGTTGCTCGGTCTGGTGCTGTCGTTCAGCCTCGGCACCCTGAATATCCTGCTCAACAAGCGCAAACGTCTGGGGATTACCGGATTGGTGGCGTCGGGGCTTGCAGTGTTTCTGGGCGGTACCAATGTCCAGGTCAGCGCGATCGGGCAGACGCCGTACTCGCTCGGTCTGGACTGGTTTGTGCTGGCGCTGCTGGTGTCGGCCATCGTGTTCATTCCTCTGGAAAAGCTCTATTCCAAGGACCCCGAGCAAAACATCCTGCGCCCGCACTGGCGCACCGACCTGACCTACTTTTTCGTCAGCCACATGCTGGTGCAGTTCATCCTGATTTTCATCACCGCCTCTTCGAGTTACATCGCCGGTTGGGCGATGTCGCCGGGCTTGCAAGCGAGCGTGCAAAGCCTGCCGCTCGTTGTGCAGTTTCTGCTGGCGATACTGGTCGCCGATCTCGGTCAGTACTGGCTGCACCGGCTCTACCATGTAGTGCCATGGCTGTGGCGCATTCACGCGGTGCATCACTCCAGTACGCACATGGACTGGCTCGCCGGCTCCCGCGTGCACTTCATTGAAATCCTGCTGACCCGCACTGGCGTGCTGGTGCCATTGATGCTGCTGGGCTTCGCGCCGCAAGCGTTGAATGCCTATGTGATCCTGGTCGGTGTTCAAGCGGTACTGGCCCACGCCAACGTGCGAATCAACGGCGGCTGGCTGAACTACCTGATCGTGCTGCCGCGCTATCACCATTGGCACCACGCTCGGCACAAAGACTACATCTACAAAAACTACGCGATCCACACGCCGCTGGTGGACATGCTCTTCGGGACGTTCAAGCTGCCGCCAAAGGAATGGCCGGTGCGTTATGGCGTGTTTGGCAAGGAACTGCCGGGCGGGATTGTGCGTCAGCATCTGTATGCGTTTCGCAAGCCTGAGCCAAAGGTGGTTGTGCCAAAACCGCCGGCCAGCGTGTGAGGCAAAAAAAAGCCGCGAGATGATCGCGGCTTTTTTACGTCTGTCAGAACCCACGCCGAATCCGGTTCTTCAGTTGTTCGTGGAAAATCTCGGCGTTGCGCTTATAGGTGCCGCTAAAGGATTCATTGCTCGAATCCAGCGTCATCGAGCGTTTGTTGGACACTTCCTCGCGATACGCGTCGATAAAGAAATTCAGATCACTGTCCGTGCTCAGCTTCGGCCACTTATCCAGATACAACGGCAGCTCCGTCGGCCCGGTCTTGAACGAGCAGATCCGCCGGTTGCTGATGGTCGCTTCGCCAATTTCGAACGGCACCCACCACGATAACGCAGTCTTTTCCGAGACCACTGCCAGCAGGTGCGTGCATTCGGTGATGTTGCGGGTGATGACCCCAGTGATGTCGTCGGTGGTCTGCGACTCGGGGTCGAGCACGTCGAGGTAGGTTTTGATGTTGGCCTGGATCAGGCGGCTATTGATGGCGATGGCGTGGGCGCGATCCATGTGGCGGTAGCTGATGAATACGGGCATCAGAAGTGTCCTTTTATGGCGAGTTCGCGGTAGTAGGCGCCGAGGGCGGTGAGGCGGCAGCCGGTGGAGTTGATGGCGGCGTAGTACATGTGTTCGGCGTCCACGGGCTCGATCAGGCTGTGGCGATTGCACATTTGCAGTTGCTTGAAGATGTCGCCGTGCTCGGGGTTGAACTGCGCTTCGGTGGGCTCGTAGCTGGGGTCGAGTCTGAAAACGAAGCTCGGTTCCGGGAACCAGTCCTTGAGTTTGCGCAGGGTTTCTTCGGCGATCAGCGGCGCGACCTCGCGTAGCGGCACAAACTGCGAAACATTGGTCTTGAATACCGGACGCTGTTCCCAGGCTCCCAGCGCATTGTCGACAAACGAATAGACGCTACCGGGGGTGATCTTGCCGAGTACGTTGGCGGCGCCACCATGCAGCGCTTGCAGCAACAGATCCGTAAATACCCCGTGACCGCGGCTTTCCAGGGCGTACTGTTCTTTTTTGCAGGCGGTGAGAATGGTCACGCCTTCGCCGATCACACTGCTGCCGCCGCGCAGGTTGCGCAGGGCGCCTGCTGCACCGGCCTGGCAGCAATCGAGAATGATGATTTTATTCTTGATGTGCGGGGCTTTGTCCGCCCATTCCAGAATGTCGCTGATGCGAATACCGTCTCCGCCAGGCTGATAGTCCTGGGGAATGAGTAGTCCTTCGTCGATGCTGGTGTCGAACTGCCCATGACCGGCGAAGTACAGCAGTGCCACGTCACAGTCGCCTGAGAACAGGCTCTGGATCTGCTGTTTCATGTGTTTGAGCGTTAGTTGTTCTTCGGCCGACGTCAGCACTTTGCTGCTGAAGTTCGGGCGCCCGTTGGCGTGACGCTCCAGTACCGAAGCCATGGCCATTGCGTCGTTGTTGCAACCGCTCAACGGCGAGACGTAGTCGTAGTGGTTGATGCCGATAAACAGTCCCTTGCGCATAATCACACCGCCGTATGCAGGCGAATCGCGCTGACGATGCTATTGGTGTTCCACGCGCATTCGGCGTGTGCCGCGTCACGTACCACGGCGGAAATGCGCTCGGCGCCGAATGGCTTGATCGCGATGATCACCTTGCCCATGCGTTTGGCGATCTCGATTTCCTTGTTGATCCACTTGCTGTAGGTCGAATACATCCCGGCCATGATTAGTACCGCCGAGCAGGGGCGAATCTTGTTTTCGATGGCTTCTTCGAGCTGCTTGTCGGTCTGCGCGCCCAGGATCGGGTTATGTGGCGGCACGGAAAAATTCTTGAAACTGAAATCCGGCTTGGCGCCGAGCAGGCGTACCAGATTGTCGTGAGTGTGGGCGTAGTTCCACGAATGGCTGATGAACAGGTGATAGGTCTGCATGGGGTTCCTCGAAGGTCGCGAAGGTGCGAAGGAGGACCCCAATCTAGGCATCTGGAGCTTGCCTACAAGGGTTGGGCGGTGAAAGAGAAATGTCCTGCAAGCAGGCGTGTGCGGGCCTGTAAGAAAAGTCTGGCGTTTAACGGAATCGGGGGGTTGTCAGGCGTAGTCCGACATCCGGCAGCCCTCGGGCGAGGTACTGCCGGTGCAGATGTTTAGTAGCCGTTTTCCGGCAGGCTGGCGATGATCGAGCGGTAGCTGTTCATCCGCTGCTGCTGCACGCGGCCATCTTCCAGCGCCTTGAGCAGTGCACAACCCGGTTCACGGTCGTGCTTGCAGTCGCGGAAGCGGCAGGTGCCGAGCAGGTCATTGAATTCGATGAAACCGGCTTCAACATCGGCGCGGCTGACGTGACCCAAGCCGAATTCGCGGATACCCGGGGAGTCGATCAACTCACCGCCGCCAGGGAAGTGGAACAGGCGCGCAGTGGTCGTCGTGTGCGTACCCTGACCGGACAACTCGGACAACGGCCCGACACGGGTTTCCACTTCAGGCAGCAAGCTGTTGACCAGCGACGACTTGCCGACACCGGACTGGCCGACGAACACGCTGATGCGCCCGTCGAGCTGCTGTTGCAGTTGTTCCATGCCGTTGCCGTGGTGTGCCGAGACTTCAAGCACCGGATAACCGAGTGTGCGGTACACCGCCAGCAGCGCATTCAGTGCTGGGGCGTTCTGCTCGTCGATCAAGTCGAATTTGTTCAACAGCAGCAGCGGCCGGATGCCAGCGTGTTCGGCGGCAACCAGATAGCGGTCGATCAGGTTGGCATGCGGCTCAGGCAGCGGCGCGAAGACGATGACGATCATGTCGACGTTGGCGGCTACCGGTTTGAGCTGGCCACGGCTGTCCGGGCGGCACAGTTCGGTGGTGCGCGGCAGTTGCGCGACAATCACCCCGATGCCCTGATTGCCGGCACGCCAGACGACTGTGTCGCCGGTTACCAGCGCAGGCAGGTTGGCGCGCAAGTGGCAGCGGAACACTTGGCCGGCCTGATCACCGTCAACGGCCTCGACCTCGACCTGTACACCGAAGTGGGCAATCACCAGGCCGGTCTGTTCCGGGCCCAGGTCGCCGCCCTCAAGGGCTTCGACAGCCGAGGACTCGCGTTTGGCGGCGCGTGCAGCGCGCTCGCCCTGAATCTTTTCGATGCGCCAGTTTTGACGACGATTGAGTTGGCGTTTGGCCATGGGTGTTCCGTCTGAAGAATGCAGCGATTAGGTAAAACGGCCGCGAGTTTAGCACGCCCGGCCACCGGCCTAGGCTAAACTGCGCAGCATTGCCTAGGAGCCGACATATGCAAAACCCGCAGAACCTGATCTGGATCGACCTGGAAATGACCGGTCTGGATCCGGAAAACGACGTCATCATCGAGATGGCCACCATCGTCACCGACAGTGATCTGAACACCTTGGCCGAAGGCCCGGTGATCGCTATCCACCACAGTGACGAAGTGCTCGCGCGTATGGACGAGTGGAACACCCGCACCCACGGCAACTCCGGCCTGACCCAGCGCGTGCGTGACAGCCGAATCAGCATGGCCGAAGCCGAAGCTGAAACCATCGCCTTCCTGGAAAAATGGGTACCGAAGGGCAAGTCGCCGATCTGTGGCAACAGCATCTGTCAGGATCGCCGCTTCCTTTATACCCACATGAAATCACTGGAAAGCTATTTCCACTATCGCAACCTCGACGTCTCCACGCTCAAGGAACTGGCCGCGCGCTGGGCACCGGACGTGCGTGATAGCTTCAAGAAGGGCAGCACACACCTGGCGCTGGACGACATCCGTGAGTCGATCGCCGAGTTGCAGCACTACCGCAAGCATTTCATCAAGTTCTGATGCCTGGCGATGGGGGCGGGCATTGCGATTGCCCCCTTTTGGTGCCGCACTGAAATGGCTAGACTGCGCGCCTTCCTGCCTGGATCGCCACCATGTTGCTGATGCTCTATCTGATCGCCATCACCGCTGAAGCCATGACTGGCGCCCTGTCTGCCGGGCGGCGCGGCATGGACTGGTTTGGCGTGGTACTGATCGCCTGCGTAACAGCCTTGGGCGGTGGCTCGGTGCGCGATGTGCTGCTCGGGCATTATCCGCTGACCTGGGTAAAACACCCGGAATACCTGGTGCTGACTTCGGTCGCGGCAATGTTCACTGTGTTCACCGCGCGCTGGATGCGCCACTTGCGTTCGCTGTTCCTGGTGCTCGACGCCGTCGGTCTGGTGGCGTTCACCCTGATTGGCTGCATGACCGCACTGGAAATGGGCCACGGCATGCTGGTGGCGTCGGTCAGCGGCGTGATCACGGGGGTGTTCGGTGGCATCTTGCGCGATATTTTCTGCAACGACATTCCGCTGATCTTTCGCCGCGAACTGTATGCGAGCGTCTCCTTCGCCGCAGCGTGGTGCTACATGCTGTGTCTTTATCTGAATGTGCCCGGTGAACAAGCCATTCTGATTACGCTGTTCGGCGGGTTCTTGTTACGTCTGCTGGCCATCCGTTTTCATTGGGAAATGCCCAAGTTTGTTTATAACGACGAGCCTTGATGCTTGTCGCCGGAAAATAGTTGTTTGCCAGATAAAAGTCTGTAAGCCACTAGAGGTTTGCAAGCGTATGTTTCTTACATTTTTCGCTTTGCTGTTTATTTGAAAGGTCTGTAATTTTTTTGTTGGCATATTTTCGATGTCGACATTTAAATATTACTCTTCGAAGGAACACATCATGAGCGAAAGCATGGATGCTACACACGATCAGCAAACCACTGCGCGCATACTCGCAGGCCTTGCCATTATGAAGGTCAAGTTTGATGCGAGCGACAATACTCGCACTAAGTCGCTGTTTGGTAATGGCCGGATGCAGGTGAAAGTACAAGTTCTGGTTTCCGGGGTAGACGCCAACGGCAATGCCATGCACGTGCCTGCAGATGTAATGGAAAGCATCGAACTGATTCATTACAGCACTGGCAAGACGTTGCGCGACGGCTGGGTCGCAAGCACCGATCAAGGGCGGTTTACGATTGAGGCACGACCTTCAACCACCGCCGGAGACGCTCCCGACAACGATCCGGAAAATGACAGCGTCCATCCTCAGGTCCGAACGTTTTGGGTATCCTCATCGAGCGCCGGGACGACCCAGATTGGTGCGCGTCTGTCGCTGAACGGTGAGAGGATTCTCAGTAATGGAACGACACTCTCCAGTGTTCATGACAGTAGTGTAACCATCGAAGCACAACCTCCATCGGCGTATTCCATCGAAGAATTTCGCTGGTATCAAACCCGGCGCGGCGATGAATTGCCCGGCAATCGAATCTGGAACCACCGTCTTGGGCTCTATCCGCGAGGGCAGCAGATCAAACTGGTCGATTGGGTTGTAGACGGAGTAGGAGAAGGCGTTGACCATAAATTTGCGGGGGGTAACAGACTTAATGAAATAAAAACCAATTATATGGAGGTCATTCTTGTTCGCCCTGAAAAACAAAGGGTGACTGTGATCTTGCCGGCTAACGGAGATCCTTTTGTATACACCTTTTTTCCTGACGCCCATACATGGGGTCGAGAGCATTATGATGTGAAGGTCCAGAGCGATGGAGAGCTAACCGTCGTGCAAGCCCTGTCCGAATACTCGGAAGCCGGTAAAAGTTCCAAGTACGGAGACAAGCTTCACTTTCTTGCCATTGATGAACACGGTACGGAGCATAGGCTGGCGATTCGCGTGAACTTTTACGAACGAAATTTATATCTGGAACGAGGCTAAGACTCACCTTCACTGATGCAATGCCAGTGGATGTAGTAGATATATATGCTTTTTGGCATGGCAACTACCGATAAGCTGTGGTGTTCAATTATCAGGTAATTGCATTCAAAGTGCTTTTGCTTATATCGAGTGTTGGCCCTTCTGTATGCGGGGCCAACGCAGCCATATCTCAAGGATGAGCAGCCATGACTGGCAAACTGCCAAAGGTCAAACCTGTACCTGCCCCAATCAAAACCCACGAATTCAGCGTAGACGGTGCTCGCCGGCCACCGTCCGGCTCTTCAGCAATGCCGCACCTGCCTATACCCCATCACCTCGAAGCGTTGCCCGTTTCCTTCGGGTCTGACTCGATCGCAGTGACGCCAGCGATCAGAGTGAGCGTGAACCCGAGGTCATCTGCGATCGATGAGTTCGCGATGCATGCCGCGAAGTACTCACTGGCAGATTACTGCATACCTGCACCCAAAACCTTCGATGAAACCGATGCGCAAGGCATCAGGATTGTGAAGCAGCGCCAGTACGTGGCCGTGGCCGATGACCATGTTGTGCAAGTGGTGCTGGACGCTAAGAGCGGGCTGTTTCGCGCCACGCTGGCCAGTGAACTCGACCCCTCCGGCCCGCTATTGAAGCCGGACAGCGAAGGCCGGTTCTGGGCTCCGCTGAACAGCGATGTCCCCCCCTTCACTGACTCAATCTCAGTACAAACCGCACAACTTTTTCGCCGGATGGGCCTTTCCGTGGGGCAATTTTCCGCCGTCATGGTTGCACGTGTGCTGGCCGTGAGCGGGGTCAATGAATCAGTGCTGCGCGATGTGCTCATTCATGACCGCCCTGCGCCTTTTTTACTGGAGGACACCATCAGGCGATTGGAACTTGATCAGACGATTCAGGCGCAGGGACGCGGGGCCGCCCCTGAGCAATTTAGGCGGTTCAAGGATCTGGAAGATGCCTTTGAATCCGATTGCGATGAAAACACTTTACGGATGCGCCGGGTGTTTCCACATCTACCGAAAACGGCTGCGCTGGCGATATGGCGCAATATGAGCGCTGCCGAGCGTTTACATATGCACAACCAGCTAGGCATGCCTCAGCGAGTGGCGAAAGAGGCTCTGGTGGCGCTGCGAGAGATTCGCTTGGCAAGGGCCGTGGAAGGCATTCACTTAGAGGCCGTAGCCAACCCGGACACTGATCGGTTAGTGCTGCATATGCTCGGAAATCTGGCGAATTGGCCGCGGCAAACGCGTGTCGAGATTCGCCAAGGGACGATGGACGGGCATGTCCTGAGCGCTATCGGCGAGGCCCGATCGCCGTTTCGTCACATACTGATCCGTCAGGATGATGGCTATGTCCTCCAGAGCCGCGACGCCCAATCACCTCGGAAATCGAAGGACCTGTATTCAACCATCTGGTTTCTGTTGTCGCCCGGGCATCGTCAGTTGCTGGGTGTGACAGAAGTTGGTGGTGCGGCGTTGCAACAGTGGGTCCGTGCGCAGCCGTTGCCATCACGCCAAACCGTGAGTGAGTTGTTGGGGATGGCGCCGCTTGCGGTTACCGTTGATCCTGCCACTGCACAACACCGGCAAACGGGGCAGTTGCGAGGCGGCGGCGACAACAACCTGACATCGACCAAGTCCGTTGCCGACCGTGTGCGTGATCTTTATCCGCATCTTCCAGATCAGGAGGTGACGGCATTTATCACCGAGCGCTTGAAGAGTGATCCTTCCGGCGTATTGCTGCGCCTGGAAAAAGAATTTGTGACATTGCGTAATGAATTGGCGATATGGACTGCCGAAGGGGCATCACCTCATACGCGGACGTCGGAACCAGAGGGCGCGTCGACGCTTGCCGAACGACGCCTGGCTCGCGAGAAGTTCAGCGCAAAGCTGCAAGATATCTGGCAGCGCAAGTCGGTTTCGAGGTGGGGCGAGGGGGATTATTATTTTTCTCACTATGTTGATTTTTCGGGTGAGTTACCAACGTTGTCCGCCCGATTTGAATATGTAGCAGAGTTGATATTGACCGCAAATGAACCGGGTGCACGGATAGGTGCGTTTCTCGACAGCTTTCCGAATATTCAATATTTGGGAGTCGTTGGTATAAAAATGGAAGGATTCCCGTCGGGAATATTTCAAATGCGCCAGTTAAGCGAACTTACGCTGGACGGGTGCTCGCTAAAACTATCCGAGGTCACAGTTGAAGGATTGTCCAGAATCGAAACGCTGATCCGATTGAATCTGGCAAACAATCCTCTGACAGTTGTTCCGCATGTAGGCTACATGGCCGGTTTAACCGGATTAATGCTGAGCAACGCACATCTTTCCAGCGTTCCTTCAGGCATAGATTCGCTCAGGAAACTGGGGGTTGTGGCATTGCATGATAATAATATTTCTGACGTGGGATATGAATTGTTCGAGATTCCCGATACACAGGATCTGTTCATTGGTTTATTGAATAATCCGCTGAGTGACGCGTCAAGGCAACGGATTAGTCAGTATCTTGAAAACTCCAGTATGGATCGGAAGGTGGAAATCCAGACGGAGGAGGTGGTTTTCGAGTCTGACTCCGATAGCGAGTCCTCGGAAAGCGGATTCTCGACAGGTTCAGACAGTGACTGAATATTGGTGGAAGTAACCGCTCCTTTGTTTTTCTAACATAACCTGACAAGAATAAACTGCCCGTTGGCTCCTCTTTTGATTCTGTGCAGTTGAGGTCAGGAGGGGAGCAGATTGTTGAGTGCTGAAATCAAAGGGGCAGGCGGAGTGTGGTTGAAGTTCGCTTGATGTGGTCTGCGATTGTTGAATGTATTAGCATTTGTGAGAGCTGTTGGGGTTGATGTTGAAATATTACTTTCTCATAATTTGTCGAATGTCGCGGCTGTTCTTATTTAAAGCGAGCGTCAATAGTTTGCTGGGTCCTTAGAGGGCGAAGTGTATTAATCAGCAAGGTATTGATAAATGTTTGATGAGCAAATTGGTATTTCCCGTATCGAAGTTAAACTCGATGCCACAAGGTCGGGCCAGCATAAAGTGCTTTATGCCAACGGGCGCATGCAGGTGCGTGTTTTGGTGCTTCTGCACGGGATCGATAACAATGGCGATGGCGCATCTCTGTATGGGCATCCCGCCCTGCAATCACTGCGGTTGATCGCCTATAACGGCGCGCGCCCTCTGGAAGGCGACTGGAATGTATCGCTGCAGGAAAATCGTTATGCTCACGAAATGTCGGGCGGTGCACCGCGGATTACCGAAGTACCACGTGCCACGCACAATCGGATAAGTGACGACTCTGATCCCGTGCAGATTTTCCAGTTTTGGGTTTCGGCCACCAGGCCCGGAATCATGGAAGTGGCCGCCGAAATTCTCGTGGATGGCGTGTTATTGCGAAGTAACGGAATCGGCTTTGACAGCAGTGTTACGCTGGAGGCAATTCCGCCGAAAGAATATTCGCTGAAGAGCTTTACATTCAATGAATATGGTAGCAGACAGCAGAAAGCACAATATGACTGGGTTCAAAGTCATCACATTGGGCTGCACGCGGACGGCAGGCAGATTCACCTGTTTGACTGGTACAGCAGTGAGGTAAAACTTGATCCTTATGATTCCGAAGATGCGGTGCAAGTCTATGCCTCCGGAAACATTCCTGGTACTCGCGACGGGCGCAGAAACTTTTACGGTTACATGGCACCCATCTACGGCCTGAAAGCAAATTTCCGCAGTCCCCTCGGTATCATGAACGTGCCGATCAACAATGTGCCTGGGCAACTGACGCTTGTTCAATATATTTCCGCTGACCTGCAAGTGGGGCGGGAAAGCGAGGGTTCATTCGAGTTTGCAGTGATCGATGAGTTTGGCTCGGTACACAGGCTGTGTATCGAAGGTAATAAAGAGCAGCGCACTTTTATTCTGGGTGAGTCCAAGCGACCAATGAAACAGATTGTCTGATTTCATAATGTGGTCAGCGATGTTTGCTGGCCAAGTTTACGAGTCAATATCTGGATCTTGAAATAAAAGGACGTTTTTCAATGGAAAGTAATTTATCTGCCGCTGTTCATTCAAATGCTTTCAACTTCGGTGAATTTGTCTCCGGAGGTGTGGATCCCCGCACCGGCATGTATACGTGCTCGTTTTCGTTAGGAAAGTTGCACTCGGCGGATCTCAATGGTCCTGAGCTTGCACTTTCAATGGGTTTCAATCCGCTCAACCAGGCGGACTCTGGTTTTGGCATTGGCTGGTCTTTGACCCTGACCCATTACGACTTGCGCAGCAAAGTCATGACGCTGTCCAACGGTGAGCGTTACAAGGCTGTGGAAACGTCCACCGGTTTGAAGTTCAAGGAAATGAAACTGCAAACGGCAAAGGTGCTGGTGACCGGAGCAGGGCGCTATGAAGTTCGATACAAGGATGGTCGGCGTGAACTGCTCAAGGTCCTGGCTGGCACTCAGGTCGCCGTAGCGGAAAAAATAATCGCGGCGAACGGTGTAAGCATCGCGTTGAAGCACGAGATGTTCAACCAGTTCCCCAGGTTGGCCGAAGTTCGTGACGCCAAACAATGCCTGCTGAAAATCACCCGCAATGCAGGTCAGGTAACGTTGACCCGGTATCCCGATACCTCTTCCAGTTCCGACTACAAGTTGATCTTGAAAAACGCTCGGGTAACGGCAATCGAGCTTCCGGTAGGTAAAGGTTGGGAGCTGGAATATGAAGTCATCGACGAGGGCAGCTATTTGCACCGAGTCGTCAATCCGCTGCGCGGCGTAGAAATCATTCGCTACAAGCGGCAAGGTCATAGCTTCGTAAATGGCGCGGAACAGACACTGCCGTTTGTTATCGCGCACGATATCTACCCAGGGCGCGGCCAACCCAGACTCTGCAAGACATACACGTACTCCGACCATAACTTCCTTGGGCAGGGCCTCCTCCCCGCCAAGGATAATGACCTGGACCCGCTCTATCTGGCGCCCGGCCACTATGTCTATACCTCGGACGAGCAGTTGTTACTGAGCGGCAAAGTGCATACGCGCATTAAACGCACCTACAACAAGTTCCATCTGTTGGTGGCTGAGGTTACAACCTGCGGTGACGCCCAGATCGCCACCGCCACCGAGTATCACTGCTCCGTCACCAAGCCTTTCAATGAGCAGGCTGCTCAGTTTCGTATGCCGAAAGTCCATACGGTGACTCACCTCGATCGACGCACCCAACAGCAGCGTGTGGAAACCACCGTCACCGAGTTCGATGGCGAAGGCAACTTGCTCAAACACATTGAGCCAAGTGGGGTGACGACTTCGACGGAATTTTATCCGGTAGGTGGTGGAGACAATTGCCCAGAGGATCCGCTGGGTTTCTCAAGGTTCCCGAAAAAGAGAACGGTTACCGCTGCCGCGTCGGGTGGGGCTTCGACTGTCACGTACTACGACTATGCGCTGCATACTGCACTGGAGGGGGCGGAGCTGGCATTCGTGTTGCCGGTTGCGGAACGTTTTTACGAAGTTGTGGCAGATGTTGAAGTCTTACGCTCGAAAACCGAACGCAGCTATCTGGATACGCCCAAGGACCCACTCAAGCACGGTGCCACGAAACAGCAAAGTATCACCCTCAATGAGAAAAAAACCTCTACCGGGTTTTCCTATGAACTCGAGGGTGACAGGTTGCGAGTCAAGTCCAGCACATGTGGATTCGACGGTGCGCTACAGACCAGTGAGAAAGTGCTTTCGACGCTGACCGGATTACTGATGTCAGAGGTCGGTGTCGATGGCGAGCACGTCGAACATGAATACGACGCCATCGGCCGGGCAGTGCGCAAAACGGTTGCTTCCGGGAGCCCTTATGCGGCCGCTACCCAGTTTGCCTATCTGGCCGCCAGTAAACAGCAACCGGCGACCATGGTGACCACGGATCCCGTCGGTGGTGAGCAACGTGTGAATTATGACGGCCTGGAGCGGGTGATCACCGTTCAGGAAAAGGACTGCGACCATCCTGACAAGGACGGGCTTATTCAGGCTCGCACGATTTATTCTGCCCTGCATGATTCGGTCGGTCACACGGTGAAAGTGACGCTGACCGATTGGCGTGACGGCAAGCCTTATCCGCTCAGTACCCGCTACGAATTCGATTCCTGGGGCCAGGTCAGCAAGACGCTGCATGCCGACGGGCGTATCGAACACAGCGAGGCGAATCCGGTTCTTCGCCAGCAAACCCATTGGCTCCAGGGGATGGGCAAGACACTCACCCTCGTCAATGACTTCGGTAAACCGCTGAGTGTCGAGAGCTTCAATCTGAAGAGCAAGAGTCTCGGCAAAATCGTTTACACCTATGATGGGTTGGGGCGCACAACCAGCGAGACAGATCCTGTCGGCAATATCACTCGATATGAATACGACGTTTTTGACCGGATAATCCGCATTGTCCTGCCTGATTCCAATACGGTGGTGACCGACTACGCCGAACATAGCGATGCCGGGCTACCGATCGGCATCAAGGTCGGTGACACGGTGTTGGGGCAGCAAACTTATGATGGTTTGGATCGTTTGATACAAAGTACCGTAGGCGGACGAAAGTCCGAGGCGGGTTATGAAGCGGGCTTCACTCAGCCGCAGTGGTACAAGAGTGCTGATGGCACAAAAACCGAATTCACTTATTTGCGCGATCTGGGCGGTGTGCTGACGGAGCGCAAGTCAGGTGCATTGCTCACGAACCTGACTTACGACCCCGCCAGTGGCAATCCCTTGGCCTGTACCGAAAACGGCAGGGAGCGCAGCTTTACCTATTACCCTTCCGGACGCCTCAAATCCGAAACGACGACCTTCGGCGCTATCACAAAATCAACGTCCAGTACCTGGTCCCTGCAGGGACGACCGATCACCCATGTCGATGTACTCGGAGCCGAAAGCCGATCCGAATACGACAAGCACGGCCGCCTGCTATCCACCTCACAGGGCTCGTTGAAAACCGAATTCCACTACGCCATCCAGACGGGGATGCTGGACTGGACGAAAACCGAAGAAACGTCGACCAAGCGGCAGATGATCACCCGGTTTGCCTATGACGATATCGGTCGTGAAACCCGTCGTACGTTCGAGATTCAGGGCCAGCCCGACCAGACGCTGGAATCGACTTACACGCTTGCCGGCAAACTGGCGCAGAAAGTCTCCAGGCGCGGCACGCAACTATTGCGCGACGAACAATTCACCTACGATGTGCGCGGGCGACTGATCCAGTACGACTGTGCTGGCACCCAAAAGCCCCGCGATCCGTATGGCAAGGAAATTGTCCGGCAGACGTTCACCTTCGATGCGCTGGATAACATTCTGACCGTGCAGACGAAGTTCCCGCTGGGCATGAATCTGACCACCTTCAGTTATGACAATCCTGATCCTGTACAGCTCAGTGCAGTCAAACATTCCCATGCCGACTATCCACCGGCAGTGACACTGGAATACGACGCCAACGGCAGGATGATCAAGGACGACCAGGCGCGAACCCTGGCCTATGACGCATTCGGACGTCTTGAGCAATTGTCCAGCGCAGGGGGATCAGTCATTC
The DNA here is from genome assembly GCF_900187485.1 of Pseudomonas sp. Irchel s3a12. Taxonomy (NCBI): domain Bacteria; kingdom Pseudomonadati; phylum Pseudomonadota; class Gammaproteobacteria; order Pseudomonadales; family Pseudomonadaceae; genus Pseudomonas; species Pseudomonas sp. Irchel s3a12. The sequence continues at coordinate 212,243 of NZ_FYDN01000013.1, read as the reverse complement.
GTGGCTACCATTACGACGGCTTCGACGATCTGGTCGAACTGTCGCAACCCGACAAGGTGATTACGCAGCGTTACTACCATGCGGGCCGGGTCGCCAATGAGGTGAGTGGTGAAAATTCGTCCAGTTTTGTGCGTCACGGTGGAGCGCTTGTGGGGCAACAGCAACTCGGTTCGAACGCCGGCGCGCAGCTGTTTTGTACCGACCATCAGCAAAGCGTGCTGGCAACGCTGGGCAAGGAACAGCTCACCGATTGCGCCTACAGCCCTTACGGGCATCGCCCTGCCGAAGGTGGACTGTTCAGCCTGGCAGGGTTCAACGGCGAGCAGCTGGATCCGGTGACCGGGTTGTATCTGCTGGGTAACGGTTACAGAGCCTATAGTCCGACACTGATGCGTTTTCTCGCCCCCGACAGCATGAGCCCGTTCGGCGCGGGCGGATTGAATGCCTACAGTTATTGCCTGGGCGACCCTGTCAATCGTGTTGACCCTACCGGACATATATCCTGGCAAACGATCCTGGGCATCGGACTCAGTATTCTCGGGGTTGTGGCCAGCGTACTAACGATGGGCGCGGCGACGCCATGGGCAGTGGCGGCATTGGGGCTGGCGGTTGCTTCAGGTTTGGCGGGTATCGCCAGCGAGCTGGCCAATGAGCTGGCACCGGGTTCTCAAGCAGGCGAGATATTGGGCTGGATCAGTTTTGGTCTTGGGCTGGCTTCGCTGGGTGCAGGTATGGCGGCAGGTGCAAAAGCTGCTGTGAATGCTGGCAGGAAGATGGCTTCAGCCTTTAGCCAAGGGCTCAGTGGCAAGGGGGCAGGCAAAGCGGGGCAATATTTAAAGAAGGGTGGAAAAGGCGCCAAGGCTGCGGCCAAAAAAGCCAATGCGCCCGTGGAGACAGTGCCGGACGAACCTTGGCAATTGCATAGGGCCAAAAAAGACAATTTCGTGTCTGAAATTAATGAGGAGAGGGCTAAAGGTTTCTACAAGCTCGTGGAAGGCAATAAGTCCGCCAGCCAAGCAGCGGCGGAGTCCGAGATGCTGTACGAGGAGTTCGGCCCCGTCGGCGCTGGAAGAAAAGTAACGCATGTTTTTTTTGCGAAGACGAAAGGACGTGGGGAGCGTATTTACCTTCTAGAGGACAGTAAACAGCGAGTTTGCAAAGTCTTGCAGGCGGGCGGCCATTTGTCCGACGGGCAGACCAACACAATGATGAAAACGGCTAAAAGCATTGATACAACGCGCATGTGAGCGGCTTGAGTATTTTGCTTGCCCTTTATGCATTCGAAAGTCTGGAGTGCCGTTCCAGCGCCCACTCCACATGCTCCCTGACCAACTCTGACGGATAATCCCGTCGAGCCTTCAACGCTTCCAGCACCGGAATCGTTGAAGGCGCATTGCCCAATCCTACCGCCAGATTCCGCAACCAGCGCTCATACCCCGCCCGCCGCAACGGCGAACCTTCAGTGCTGCTCAAAAACTTCTCTTCGTCCCACAAAAACAGCTCAGCCAACTCGGCATTATCGAGGTTGTGCCGTGGCTTGAAATCGCTTTCCCCTGAGGGCTTGGCGAAGCGGTTCCACGGGCAGACGATCTGGCAGTCATCGCAGCCGAACACGCGATTGCCAATCAGCGGCCGCAGATCCTCGGGGATTGCGGTTTTCAGCTCGATGGTCAGATAGGAAATGCAGCGCCGCGCGTCCAGCACGTAGGGACCGACGAAAGCATTGGTCGGGCAAATGTCGAGGCACGCGGTGCAGCGGCCGCAATGTTCAGTGCTGTGTGGTTCATCCACCGGAAGGGGCAGATCGACAAACAACTCGCTCAGGAAGAAATAACTGCCGGCCTTGCGATTCAGCACCAGAGTGTTTTTGCCGATCCAGCCCAGCCCGGCCTGTTCGGCGATGGCTTTTTCCAACACCGGGGCGCTGTCGACAAACGCGCGGAAACCGAACGGGCCGATCTGCGCCTGAATCTTGTCGGCCAATTGCTGCACACGTTTACGGATCAATTTGTGGTAATCGCGGCCCAAGGCATAACGCGACACGTAGGCTTTTTCCGGTTGCGCGAGCATTTGCGCCATTTGCGTGTCGCCGGGCAGGTAGTCCATGCGCAGCGAGACCACGCGCAACGTGCCCGGCACCAGTTCTTCGGGGTGCGAGCGTTTGCTGCCATGGGCGCCCATGTAGTCCATTTCGCCGTGGTAGCCGGCCTCGAGCCAGCGCGCGAGGTGCTGCTCATGCTCGGCCAGATCCAGGCCGCTGATGCCGACTTGCTGGAAGCCCAGCTCGCGGCCCCAATCCTTGATCGATTGGGCGAGGGCGGGCAGGTCTGTGGTGATGGCGGACATGAGGCGAGAGAAACCGGAGCTGAGGTGCGTATAATTCTGCCAGACATCGGAGCCCGAAGACGCATGCCGCATACGAAAGATGAATTACCCGACGCGCTGTATGGCGCCGCACAGGTGCGCGAACTCGATGCACGGCTGATTGCTGCCGGTACGCCGGGCTTCGAATTGATGCAGCGCGCGGCCCATGCGACGTGGCGCGCATTGGTGCGACAGTGGCCTTCGGCGACTGAACTGACGGTGCTGGCCGGGCATGGCAACAATGCGGGAGACGGTTATCTGGTCGCGGCCATGGCCCAGCGAGCCGGGTTGCTTGTGCGGGTGTTGGCGGTCGGTGATCCCCGGCAATTGCAGGGCGACGCGGCGTCAGCCCATGCCGAGGCCTCGACGCACGGTGTGGCGATTCAGGGCTGGAGCGCTGACAGTGAGTTGCGCGGGGTCATCCTCGATGCCCTGCTCGGCACCGGCCTGAGCGGCGACGTGCGTGAGCCGTATGCCACCGCGATCAATGCGATCAACGTCAGTGGTTTGCCGGTTGCTGCGGTCGATATCCCTTCCGGATTGTGTGCCGACACTGGGCGAGCGCTGGGTGTCGCGGTCTGTGCCGATCTCACGGTGACCTTTATTGGTCTGAAGCTTGGGCTTTTCACCGGTGACGCGGCGGATCATGTCGGCGCGCTGCTGTTCAACGATTTGCAGGCGCCAGCGGAAACTTACCGTGACATTCCTGTCCGCGCCCAGCGACTCAATGCCGCTAATCTTCCTCGATTGGCGCCGCGCGCGCCGGCGTCGCACAAGGGGCGTTTTGGCCATGTGTTGCTGATCGGTGGCGATCACGGATTTGGCGGGGCGATCCTGCTCAGTACCGAAACGGCGTTGCGCAGCGGCGCGGGCATAGTTTCGCTGGCGACCCGTCCCGAGCATGTGCCAGCAGCCCTGACCCGTGTGCCGGAAGCTATGGTTCTTGGCACCTCATCGGCCAATCAGTTGATGGGTTTGCTGGAAAAAGTCTCGACGCTGGTCGTCGGTCCTGGCCTCGGCCAGGCCAGTTGGGGCCGCGCATTACTGTCGGCGGCGGCCAACGCGGCATTGCCGCAAGTGTGGGATGCCGACGCACTGAACTTGCTGGCGAGTGATTTCGTTCAATTGCCCAAGGATTGCGTGATCACCCCGCATCCGGGCGAAGCAGCGCGTTTGCTGGGCATCAGCACCGCCGACGTGCAGGCGGATCGTCCCGCGGCAGCGTTGGCGCTGAGCAAAAAATATACAGCAGTGGTGGTGTTGAAAGGCGCAGGCAGCCTGATTGCGCATCCCGATGGCCGTTTGGCGCTTTGTCACCAAGGTCATCCGGCCATGGCCACTGCAGGACTCGGCGACGTACTGGCCGGTTTGACCGGTGCGCTGCTGGCGCAGGGCATGGCCGGTTTTGATGCGGCGTGTCTGGCGGTCTGGCTGCACGCCAATGCCGGTCAGCAACAAGGAAAATTCGGCCGTGGGCTGGCGGCCAGTGATCTGATTCCAGCCATTCGTCAGTTGTTGGAGGAGCAAGCACCGTGTCTGAAGTAACCCTGTACCTGGCCGATGAACAGGCCATGAGCGACTTTGGCGCACGGATCGCCCGCGTGACCCAGGGCCATGGCCTGATTTTTCTCGAAGGCAACCTGGGCATGGGCAAAACCACCCTGTCGCGGGGCATCATTCGCGGCTTGGGCCATGTCGGCGCGGTAAAAAGTCCGACCTTCACCTTGGTCGAACCCTACGAGATCGGTGACATCCGCGCCTTCCACTTTGACCTGTATCGCCTGGTCGATCCGGAAGAGCTGGAGTTTCTCGGCATCCGCGACTACTTCGAAGACGATGCCCTGTGCCTGATCGAATGGCCCGATAAAGGTGCAGGCTTTTTGCCAAAGCCTGACCTGACCATTACCATTAGCCCGCAAGACAGCGGGCGTTCGCTGAAAATTTTATCCCAGGGCTCGCGTGGCGAGGCCTGGTGTGCCGCTTTGGCATTGGAATCCAATTAAATGATGGGGTTAGGTATGCGCTTTCGCGCGTTGGTGGCTGCCGCTGGACTGTTGTTGATGGCAGTAACCGTCAACGCTGTGGCCGATTCAAAGGTCAACAGCGTGCGCCTGTGGCGGGCGCCGGACAACACGCGACTGGTCTTCGACCTGAGCGGCCCGGTGCAGCACAGCGTGTTTACCCTGACCGCACCGGACCGGCTGGTGATCGACATCAACGGTGCCACCCTCGGTGCACCGCTGAATGTGCAGACCGCGAACACGCCGATCACCGCAATGCGTTCGGCCCAGCGCACGCCGACCGACCTGCGCGTGGTCATCGACCTGAAAAAAGCCGTCACCCCGAAAAGCTTCTCGCTGGCGCCGAACGCGCAGTACGGCAACCGCCTGGTGGTCGACCTGTTCGATAACCCGGCCGACGCCGCACCGCCACCTGCGCCGACGCCGCAGGTCGCGACTGTGCCAGCGGTGCCGGTAACCCCGACCGAACCGGCAATCAAGTTGCCGCCAGCCCCGGCCGGCAAGCGCGACATTATTGTGGTGATCGACGCCGGCCACGGTGGCGAAGACCCGGGCGCATCCGGTTCGCGCGGTCAGCGTGAGAAAGACGTAGTGCTGCAGATCGCTCGCGAACTGCAGCGTCAGGTCAACGGCATGAAAGGCTTCCGCGCCGAACTGACCCGAACCGGCGACTATTTCATCCCGTTGCGCGGTCGTACCGAGATTGCCCGCAAGAAGGGCGCCGACCTGTTTGTGTCGATCCACGCCGATGCGGCGCCATCTGCCGCCGCTTTCGGTGCATCGGTGTTTGCCCTGTCCGACCGCGGCGCAACCTCGGAAACCGCCCGTTGGCTGGCCGACAGTGAAAACCGTTCCGACTTGATCGGTGGTGCTGGCAACGTCAGCCTGGATGACAAGGACCGCATGCTCGCCGGCGTGTTGCTCGACCTGTCGATGACTGCCTCGCTGACTTCCAGCCTCAACGTCGGTCAGAAAGTCCTGACCAACATCGGCCGCGTCACGCCGTTGCACAAACAGCGTGTGGAACAGGCCGGGTTCATGGTGTTGAAGTCGCCGGACATCCCGTCGATTCTGGTCGAAACCGGGTTTATCTCCAATGCCAACGAAGCCAACAAGCTCTCGGCATCGAGCCATCAGCAAGCGTTGGCCCGCTCGATCAGCAGCGGCGTGCGCCAGTTCTTCCAGCAGAACCCGCCACCGGGCACTTACATCGCCTGGCTGCGTGATTCCGGCAAGATCGCTCAAGGCCCGCGCGATCATCGCGTCGGTCCGGGTGAAACGCTGGCGATGATCGGCGTGCGCTATCAGGTGTCGCCGGCCACGCTGCGCGCTGCCAACAATCTGAAAAGCGATGAACTGAAAGTCGGTCAGCACTTGACCATTCCTGGCACCGAACTGGCGTCCAAAGAATGAACGAAGTGCTGAACGCTGCTGCCCGTATCGAACTGCTCAGCCCACGGCTGGCGAACCAGATCGCCGCCGGTGAGGTGGTTGAACGTCCGGCCTCGGTGATCAAGGAACTGCTGGAAAACAGCCTCGACTCCGGCGCCAAGCGAATCGATGTTGATGTCGAGCAGGGCGGGGTCAAGTTGCTGCGGGTGCGTGACGATGGCAGCGGCATCTCTGCCGATGATCTGCCGCTGGCGCTGGCCCGTCACGCCACCAGCAAGATTCGCAACCTGGAAGACCTTGAACAGGTGATGAGCCTCGGTTTCCGGGGTGAGGCGCTGGCGTCGATCAGTTCCGTGGCGCGCCTGACGCTGACCTCGCGTACTCGCGATGCCGATCAAGCCTGGCAAGTCGAAACCGAAGGCCGCGACATGGCGCCTCGGGTGCAACCGGCGGCGCATCCGGTCGGCACTTCCGTGGAAGTTCGCGACCTGTTTTTCAACACCCCGGCGCGACGAAAATTCCTCAAGACCGAAAAAACCGAGTTCGATCACCTGCAAGAAGTGATCAAGCGTCTGGCGCTGGCGCGTTTCGACGTGGCTTTCCATCTGCGGCATAACGGCAAGACCATTCTCAGCCTGCACGAAGCCCACGATGACGCGGCCCGCGCCCGGCGTGTGGCGGCGATCTGTGGTTCGGGTTTCCTCGAGCAGGCGCTGCCGATCGAGATCGAGCGCAACGGCTTGCACCTTTGGGGCTGGGTTGGTTTGCCGACCTTTAACCGCAGTCAGGCGGATCTGCAATATTTCTTTGTGAATGGCCGGGCGGTGCGCGACAAGCTTGTGGCCCACGCAGTGCGTCAGGCCTATCGCGACGTGCTGTTCAACGGTCGTCACCCGACGTTTGCGCTGTTTTTTGAAGTCGATCCGGCGGCGGTCGACGTCAACGTGCACCCGACCAAACACGAAGTGCGCTTCCGTGACGGGCGCATGGTGCATGACTTCCTTTATGGCACGTTGCACCGCGCTTTGGGCGACGTGCGTCCGGAAGATCAGCTTGCCGGTTCCGTGACCACAGCTGTCGTGCGGCCAACGGGCCTCGATGCCGGTGAGTTCGGCCCGCAGGGCGAAATGCGTCTGGCGGCCAATGCGCTGCTGGAGCAACCGCAGGCGCAGCCGGCGTTCAATACCTCGTCCGGTGCCAGCGCTGGCGGGGCTTACCAGTATCAATACACGCCACGCCCACAATCAGCGGTACCGCCGGCGGCCGAGGCTCAGGCTGCGTATCGCGAGTTTTTCGCGCCGCTGCCTGAGGCTAATGCCAACGCACTGCCGGCCGGGCAGGAAGATATTCCTCCGCTTGGTTATGCCTTGGCGCAGTTGAAAGGTATCTACATTCTTTCCGAAAACGCCCAAGGGCTGGTGCTGGTGGACATGCACGCTGCTCACGAGCGGATCATGTACGAACGCCTGAAAATCGCCATGGCCAGCGAGGGTCTCAGTGGGCAGCCATTGTTGGTGCCGGAATCCTTGGCCGTTAGCCAGCGCGAGGCCGATTGCGCTGAAGAGCACGCGGCATGGTTCCAGCGTCTGGGGTTCGAGCTGCAGCGTCTGGGCCCGGAAACCCTGGCGATTCGGCAGATCCCGGCCTTGCTGAAGCAGGCTGAAGCCAATCGCCTGGTCGGCGATGTCCTGTCGGACTTGATGGAGTACGGCACCAGCGACCGGATTCAGGCGCACCTCAACGAACTCCTCGGCACCATGGCCTGCCACGGCGCGATCCGCGCCAATCGGCGCCTGGCCCTGCCGGAAATGAACGGCCTGCTGCGTGACATGGAAAACACCGAGCGCAGCGGTCAATGCAACCATGGCCGACCGACCTGGACCCAATTGGGCCTGGACGATCTGGACAAACTGTTCCTGCGCGGTCGTTGATGAGCCAGCTTCCTCCAGCGATTTTCCTGATGGGCCCGACCGCTGCGGGCAAGACCGATCTAGCCATCGAGCTGACCAAGGTGCTGCCGTGCGAGTTGATCAGTGTCGATTCAGCGCTGGTCTATCGCGGCATGGACATTGGCACTGCCAAGCCTTCGAAAGAACTGCTGGCCGAATATCCGCACCGCTTGATCGATATTCTCGACCCGGCTGAGGCTTATTCGGCTGCGGATTTCCGTCGCGATGCCTTGCAAGCCATGGCCGAGATCACCGCGCGCGGAAAAATTCCGCTGCTGGTCGGCGGTACGATGCTCTATTACAAGGCTTTGGTCGAAGGTCTGGCGGATATGCCAGCGGCCGATGCCGATGTCCGCGCGCAGATCGAAGAAGAGGCTGCACGCCTCGGTTGGCAAGCCTTGCACGATCAATTGGCGCTCATTGACCCGGTGTCAGCGGCGCGGATTCACCCGAACGATCCGCAGCGCTTGAGTCGCGCGCTGGAAGTTTATCGAGTCAGTGGTCAGAGCATGACCGAGCTGCGTCAGCAACAATCTGCGCAAAGTACTGAAGCAGCCGCTTCGGGACTGCAACAATTGCCCTATACTGTCGCGAACTTGGCCATTGCCCCGGCGAATCGTCAGGTACTGCACGAGCGCATTAAACAAAGATTCACAAATATGTTGGAACAGGGGTTCCTCGACGAGGTCGTAGCCCTGCGTAAAAGAAGTGACCTGCATTCGGGGTTGCCGTCTATACGTGCGGTAGGCTACCGCCAAGTCTGGGACTACCTGGATGGCAAGCTGACGTTGGCCGAAATGCAGGAGCGCGGCATCATCGCCACGCGCCAATTGGCCAAACGCCAGTTCACCTGGCTGCGCAGCTGGGAAGATATACACTGGCTGGACAGTCTTGATTGCGACAATCTGCCACGCGCCTTGAAATACCTTGGGACCATCTCCATATTGAGCTGAGTCCTTGCAATTGCCGTCTATCCTTGGGGGTGTGACGGCCAAAGCCATCTGAATTACCTATTTTTTATTATTGAATCCTTAAAGGAGTGCGGCACATGTCAAAAGGGCATTCGCTACAAGACCCTTACTTGAATACTTTACGTAAAGAGAAAGTTGGGGTTTCCATCTACCTGGTCAACGGTATCAAACTGCAAGGCACGATCGAGTCGTTCGACCAGTTCGTGATCCTGCTGAAAAACACCGTAAGCCAGATGGTTTACAAACACGCTATCTCGACAGTAGTGCCGGTTCGTCCAATTCGTCTGCCTAGCGCAACCGAATCCGAAGCAGGTGACGCTGAGCCAGGTAACGCCTGATAGGAGTCTCCTTTGTTCTTTGAGCGCCACGGTGGTGGTGAGCGAGTGATCCTCGTTCACTTGGATGGACAGGACCCTGAGGCGCGCGAAGATCCGCAGGAGTTTCAGGAATTGGCTAATTCGGCGGGCGCCGAGACCGTTGCGTTTTTTAACGTACCGCGTCATCGGCCAACCGCCAAATTTCTGATCGGCAGCGGCAAGGTCGAGGAACTGCGCGACCTGGTCAAGGCTGAAGAAGCCGATCTGGTGATTTTCAATCACATCCTCACGCCCAGTCAGGAACGTAACCTCGAACGTGTTTTCGAGTGTCGCGTGATCGACCGTACCGGTCTGATTCTCGATATTTTCGCCCAACGCGCCCGTACCCATGAAGGCAAGCTCCAGGTCGAACTGGCCCAGCTTGACCACATGAGCACGCGCCTGGTTCGCGGCTGGACTCACCTTGAGCGTCAGGGTGGCGGCATCGGCATGCGCGGTCCAGGTGAGACCCAACTGGAAACCGACCGGCGTTTGCTGCGGGTCCGCCTGCGCCAGATCAAGGGCCGGTTGGAGAAGGTGCGCAGCCAGCGCGAGCAGTCGCGACGTGGCCGTTCCCGTGCCGATATTCCGACCGTGTCTCTGGTGGGGTATACCAACGCCGGCAAATCGACACTCTTCAACAATGTGACGAAATCCGACGTGTACGCGGCCGACCAGTTGTTCGCCACGCTGGACCCGACCCTGCGCCGTCTGGATCTGGACGACTTGGGGCCGATTGTTCTGGCGGACACGGTAGGCTTCATTCGTCACCTGCCGCACAAGCTGGTCGAAGCATTTCGGTCTACCCTCGAAGAGTCGGCCAACTCCGACCTGTTGTTGCACGTGATCGATGCGGCCGAGCCGGATCGCATGTTGCAGATCGAGCAGGTGATGGTGGTGCTGGGCGAGATTGGTGCCCAGGACTTGCCGATACTCGAGGTCTATAACAAACTCGATTTGCTTGAAGGCGTTGAGCCACAAATCCAGCGCGACGAAAACGGCAAGCCCCAGCGGGTCTGGCTTTCGGCACGTGATGGCAGTGGTCTGGAATTGCTTGAACAAGCCATTGCCGAATTACTCGGCAGTGATTTGTTCATCGGCACATTGCGCTTGCCGCAACGATTCGCCCGACTGCGTGCGCAGTTTTTCGAACTCGGTGCGGTGCAGAAAGAAGAGCATGACGAAGAAGGCATCAGCCTGCTGGCCGTTCGTTTGCCCCGGGTCGAGCTGAATCGACTGGTAAGCCGCGAAGGATTGCAGCCGATGGAATTCATCGAGCAACACACTTTGCAATAAAAGCCTGAAGAAGCGGTTGTGCCGTAACGGCAGGCATTCTGTAGCATTGGTCGGCGCGCCGTGGGTGCGTCTTTGCTTTATCAGATGGAGAGCGCTATGGCTTGGAATGAGCCGGGTGGCAACTCGAATAATCAGGATCCTTGGGGTGGCAAACGCCGCAATAACGGCGACCGCAAGGGGCCACCGGATCTCGACGAGGCCTTCCGAAAGCTGCAGGAAAGCCTGAACGGGTTGTTCGGTGGTGGTAAGAAACGCGGTGGTGATGACGGCGGTGGTTCGGGCAGGAGCGGTGGCGGCTTCGGCGGTCTGCTCGGCATCGGCCTCGTCGTGCTGGCGGCTGTCTGGCTGTACAGCGCGGTCTACGTGGTGGACGAGCAGGAGCAAGCCGTGGTGCTGCGCTTCGGCAAGTACTACGAGACTGTTGGCCCAGGCCTGAATATCTACTTCCCGCCGATCGATAAAAAGTACATGGAAAACGTCACGCGTGAGCGTGCGTACACCAAGCAAGGCCAGATGCTGACCGAAGACGAGAACATCGTCGAAGTGCCGCTGACCGTGCAGTACAAGATCAGCAACCTGCAGGACTTCGTGCTGAACGTCGATCAGCCGGAAATCAGTCTGCAGCATGCGACTGACAGTGCCCTGCGCCACGTGGTGGGTTCCACCGCCATGGACCAGGTGCTGACCGAAGGTCGTGAATTGATGGCCAGCGAAATCAAGGAGCGTCTGCAACGCTTCCTCGATACCTATCGCACCGGTATCACCGTCACTCAGGTCAACGTACAGAGCGCAGCGGCACCGCGTGAAGTGCAGGAAGCCTTCGATGACGTGATCCGCGCCCGTGAAGACGAGCAGCGTTCGCGCAACCAGGCTGAAACCTACGCCAACGGCGTCGTGCCGGAAGCCCGTGGTCAGGCCCAGCGCATCCTCGAGGATGCCAACGGTTACCGTGACGAAACGGTCTCGCGCGCCAAGGGTGAAGCCGATCGCTTTACCAAGCTGGTCGCCGAGTACCGCAAGGCACCTGAGGTTACCCGCCAGCGTCTGTACCTGGACACCATGCAGGAAGTCTTCAGCAATACCAGCAAGGTACTCGTGACCGGCAACAAGAACGGCCAGAGCAACCTGCTTTACCTGCCGTTGGACAAAATGATTCAGAACAGTTCGGGCAGCAATGCACCGGTCACCGGTTCGGCTGCCGCCAGCAACAACACGGACGTCACGCCGCATGTCACTGACCTGCCGCAGTCGCGCACAAGGGAGACCCGCTGATGAGCAATAAATCGCTGATCGCCCTGATCGTTGGCGTTGTTGTGGTACTGGTGGGCTGGAACTGCTTCTACATCGTCGCTCAGACCGAGCGTGCGGTGCTGCTGCAATTCGGCCGCGTGGTTCAGGCCGATGTTCAGCCAGGCCTGCATGTGAAAGTGCCTTACGTTAACCAGGTGCGTAAATTCGACGCACGTCTGATGACGCTGGATGCACCGACACAGCGTTTCCTGACCCTGGAAAAGAAAGCCGTGATGGTCGATGCCTACGCCAAGTGGCGCGTGAAAGATGCCGAGCGCTTCTACACCGCAACTTCCGGCCTCAAGCAAATCGCCGACGAGCGTCTTTCCCGTCGTCTTGAATCCGGTCTGCGTGACCAGTTCGGTAAGCGCACTCTGCACGAAGTAGTGTCGGGTGAGCGTGACGCGTTGATGGCTGACATCACCGCATCGCTGAACAAAATGGCGGAAAAGGAGCTGGGTATCGAAGTTGTCGATGTCCGGGTCAAGACCATCGACCTGCCGAAAGAAGTGAACCGCAGTGTGTTCGAGCGTATGAGCACCGAGCGCGAGCGTGAAGCTCGCGAGCACCGCGCCAAGGGTAACGAGCTAGCGGAAGGCATCCGTGCCGACGCCGATCGTCAACGCCGCGTGCTGCTGGCTGAAGCCTATCGTGAATCCGAAGAGGTTCGCGGTGATGGTGATGCCCAGGCCGCTGCGATCTACTCCAAGGCCTACGGTCAGGATCAGGAGTTCTACAGTTTCTATCGTAGCCTGCGCGCCTACCGTGAAAGCTTCGCGAACAAATCCGACGTATTGGTCCTTGACCCAAGCAGCGACTTTTTCCACTACCTGGAAAAGGCCAAGCCTTGATACGCCGTTGACCTGAATCATTCCGCCCGGCGGCTAAAACCTCGGGCGGGGTGATCCTTTGGGAAAACGTGTGTATGATGCGGCAGCCGGGAAATTCCCGGCTTTTTTGCGTCTGCACGTTTGATTGCTGTTTTTTGTTGCAGGCATCGGGTTGAATGGCCCGAGAGTATTTCGAGGAAAGTGATGGGCGAAGCCGCTAACAGGCCTTTCGCCGCGTCGTTCATGCGCGTGCGTTTTGAACGGTTCGGTCATTTTCTGCTTCACTCAAGGCTCGCCCGCAGGCTGGCCGCCCGGATCAAAGGGGAATGGCGTAATGGCAACGGTAGACCGCTGGCTGCTGCCAGATGGCATCGAAGAAGTACTGCCACCGGAAGCGGCGCGCATTGAAGTCGCGCGTCGTCAGGTGTTGGATCTGTTCCAGAGCTGGGGTTACGAGTTTGTCGTGACTCCCCATATCGAGTACCTGGAATCCCTGCTGACCGGCGCGGGCCAGGACCTGGATCTGCGTACCTTCAAGGTCATTGACCCGCAATCGGGCCGGCAGATGGGTTTCCGTGCCGACATCACGCCGCAAGTGGCGCGTATCGATGCGCACACCCTGCGTCGCGAAGGTCCGAGCCGTCTGTGCTACGCCGGCAGCGTGCTGCATGCTCAGCCGCGTGCATTGTCGTCCTCGCGCAGCCCGATCCAGTTGGGCGCCGAGCTGTACGGCGACGCCAGCCCGAGCAGCGACGTTGAAGTGATCAGCCTGATGCTGGCCATGCTGCAACTGGCCGATGTGCCGGATGTGCACATGGACCTTGGTCATGTTGGCATCTACCGTGGTCTGGCGCGTGCCGCCGGTCTGTCCGGTGAAGTCGAACAGCAGTTGTTCGATGCGCTGCAACGCAAGGCCATCGACGAGGTCATTACCTTGACCGAAGGCTTGCCGGCCGACTTGTCCGGCATGCTGCGGGCGCTGGTCGACCTGTGTGGCGGGCGTGAAGTGTTGAGCGCTGCCCGCGAACGACTGGCCAATGCACCGGCGCCGGTTTTGGCAGCACTCGAAGATTTGCTGGCAATCGCCGAGCGCCTATCGGCGCGTTTCCCGGACCTGCCGTTGTACTTCGATCTGGGCGAGCTGCGTGGCTACCACTACCACACCGGTGTGGTGTTCGCGGTGTTCGTTCCGGGCGTTGGCCAGTCCATCGCTCAGGGCGGTCGCTACGACGACATCGGCGCGGATTTTGGTCGCGCGCGTCCGGCGACTGGTTTTTCCACCGATTTGAAAACCCTGGTGACCCTGGGGCGTGCTGAGATCGAGCTACCGTCTGGCGGTATCTGGATGCCTGACAGTACGGATGCGGCACTCTGGCAGCAGGTTTGCCAGTTGCGCAGTGAGGGTCAGCGTGTCGTTCAGGCTTTGCCTGGGCAACCTTTGGCCGCCGCCCGTGATGCGGACTGCGACCGGCAATTGATTCAGCAGAACGGGCTTTGGCAAGTATCGCCACTGGCTTCTTGAGTTTTCCTGCCGGCCATCGCCGGCACCAAGTTTGCGCGAATGAGGACAAGTGTTATGGGTAAGAATGTCGTAGTCCTGGGCACCCAATGGGGTGATGAGGGCAAAGGCAAGATCGTTGATCTGCTGACCGAACATGCTGCAGCCGTAGTGCGCTACCAAGGTGGCCACAACGCTGGCCACACACTGGTGATCGACGGCGAGAAAACCGTCCTGCACCTGATCCCGTCGGGCGTGCTGCGCGAAGGCGTGCAGTGCCTGATCGGCAACGGCGTGGTGGTTGCACCTGACGCCCTGCTGCGCGAGATCACCAAGCTGGAAGAGAAAGGCGTACCGGTGCGTGAGCGTCTGCGTATCAGCCCGTCCTGCCCGCTGATCCTGTCCTTCCACGTGGCGCTGGACCAGGCCCGTGAAAAGGCCCGTGGCGAGCTGAAGATCGGTACTACCGGTCGCGGCATCGGCCCGGCTTACGAAGACAAGGTTGCTCGTCGTGGCCTGCGTGTTGGCGACCTGCTGAACATGCCGCGCTTCGAAGACAAGCTGCGTGAACTGGTGGATTACCACAACTTCATGCTGGTCGGTTACTACAAAGAGCCGGCCATCGAGTTCGAGAAAACCCTGGCCGAGTGCAAGGAATACGCTGAGCTGCTCAAGCCGCTGATGCTCGACGTCACCGCTGAGCTACACGACCTGCGTCGCGCCGGCAAAGACATCATGTTCGAAGGCGCTCAGGGTTCGTTGCTCGACATCGACCACGGTACCTACCCGTACGTGACCAGTTCCAACACCACTGCCGGTGGCGTAGCGACCGGTTCCGGCGTTGGCCCGATGTTCCTCGACTACATCCTGGGCATCACCAAGGCTTACACCACTCGCGTCGGTTCGGGTCCATTCCCGACTGAGCTGTTCGACGACGTCGGCGCGCATCTGGCTAAACAAGGTCACGAGTTCGGTGCGACCACCGGCCGTGCCCGTCGTTGTGGCTGGTTCGACGCCGTTATCCTGCGTCGCGCTATCGATGTGAACAGCATTTCGGGCATCTGCCTGACCAAGCTGGACGTACTCGACGGTCTGGAAACCATCAACATCTGCGTTGGCTACAAAGACGCCGAAGGCAACGCCGTTGCTCCGACCGACGCTGACAGCTACGTAGGCCTGCAGCCTGTGTACGAAGAAGTGCCGGGCTGGACCGAATCGACCGTGGGTGCAAAAACCCTGGAAGAGCTGCCGGCTAACGCTCGCGCCTACATCAAACGCGTTGAAGAGCTGATCGGCGCGCCGATCGACATTATTTCGACGGGCCCGGACCGCAACGAAACCATCGTTCTGCGTCATCCGTTTGCTTGATAAGTCGTTGATGTAAAAACACAAAGGCCCCTTCTTCGGGGCCTTTGTCGTTTATGCCTGTTGGACGGCATGACCTTTGCTGTGAATCTGTCTACAAGAGTGCCATCAAATTAATGGCGTCAGAAGTAGAGGTATTCACAGTGTCGGCCGTTCTCTCACTGTTACAAAGCCGTTTGTTGCGCCCCGTGTTCGTTACCCTTGGTATCGCCCTTTTGGTGCAGGTGTTGGTGGCCGTTGCCCTGACGCGGAGCACCGTCACGGCGCTGGAAGCTGACTTGGCGGTGCGCCTCGGCGCCGACAGCCAGAAGCTCTCCGGTGAACTGGAGCAGGCCGGGCGTGAAGTCACCTCGAGCCTCGATGCCTTGTCCGCCAGTACTCGTCAGCGGCTTACCGCCGGCCTGTCCTCGCGCCTGAAAGAAGAGCAGGCGCAACTGCGTGCGACGCTGGAAAAGGATCTGAAAGATTCGGCCAATGACATGGCGCAGTTACTGGCCTCCGTAGCCCCGCGTGCCATGTGGGACAGCGACGTACCGACCCTGTCCGAGTTCGCCCGCCGTGCCCAGCGCAATCCCAACGTTCTATTCGTGGTCTACGACGACGCCACCGGCCAGCACCTGACCCGCTATCTCAATCGCGAAAACCCGATCAACAAGGCCTTGCTGGAAAAGGGCCAGGGCGAGCGTGCATTGGATAAAGTGCTGGATGCGGCGAAAAACGATTCATCGGTTTACTACCTTGAAGCCTCGATCAATCCCAATGGTGTGGAAATCGGCAAGGTGTTGATGGGTGTTTCCACGGCGTCGGTGGAAACCGATCTGGCGGCACTGGACAAGCGCTTCTCGGCGTTGATCGCGAGCAGTGATCAACTGGTCGGCGACAGCCTCAAGGGCGCTGCAGCGGACAGTGCCAAAGCCATGCAGGCGCGCCTGCAATCGGCGCAGTCAACCGCCGTCGAGATGAAAGCCAACACCGCCAATACTGTTCAAGAGGCGGCAGCTACCCTGCGCTGGCGGATCGGCATGGGCCTGGCGTTGGTCGGTTTTGGCGTGCTTCTGTTATTGGCCGTCGTGCTCGGCCATCGCGTGGTCAATCGCCTGAAGATGCTCAACGCTGCGATGGATGACCTGGCTGCGGGCGAGGGCGACCTGACCAAGCGTGTACAGATCAACAGCAAAGACGAAATCGGCGACATGGCCTCGGCGGTCAACCGCTTTGTGGATAAGTTGCAGCCAATCGTGCGCGAAGCGGGCGATGTCGCGCAGCGTACTGGCGTCGAGATTGGCGCGATGACCCTGCGCAATGCCGGTGCCGATGCGGCTGCCGGCATGCAGCGTGATGAGGTAGCGGAAAGCCTGCGCGCACTGTCGCAAATGGCTGATGAGGCGCAGTCGGAAAGCCATGCGATGCAAGCGGCTTTGAAGCAGGTTGTGGATATTCGCCAGGCCACCGACGAAAACACCCGGACGTCCGCCAAGGTCGGCAGCCTGATCGAGGCGCTGGCGGGGCAGGTCGATACCGGAGCGAAAGTCATCGAGCGGCTGGCTCAGCAGAGTGAGCAGATTGAGGTGGTGCTGACGGTGATTCACGGGATTGCCGAGCAGACCAATCTGCTGGCGCTCAACGCGGCGATTGAAGCGGCACGTGCTGGCGAGACCGGGCGTGGGTTTGCCGTTGTTGCCGACGAAGTGCGTGCGTTGGCGAGCAAGACACAAAGCTCTACCGGCGATATTCAGGCGCACATCGTCGCGTTGCAGCAGGGCGCGCGTGAGGCGGTCGAGGCGATCGGCCAGGCCGGGCGTCAGGCCAGCGAAGGTTTACTGGTGCTGCGTGACAGTGCGCGCTTGCAGCAGTCGGTACAGGTCTCGGTCGAGCAGGTGCATGCGGCGATTGGCTTGGCAACGCAGGCGGCTGCGCATCAGGCGCAGGGAGCGCAGGCTGTACGTGGCCGCGTCGAGACAATTCATGCGCAAGCCGAGAAAGCGGCGCAGGCGGTGGTGGAGACCACCGCGAGTGGCAAGGTGCTGGATGGTTTGGCAGCGCAGCTCAAGGCTAGTCTGGGGCAGTTCAGAGCTTGAGGTTGTCTGGGCGGGCCTCTTCGCGAGCAGGCTCGCTCCCACATTAGATCGCGTTCCTCTGATGGAGCTCGGTCAACATGTGGGAGCGAGCCTGCTCGCGAAAGCGCTATCAGCGGCTCAGATACATCCGGGTCGTCAGTAAATAAACCGGCAGCCCCGACACCAAAATCAACAACGCCGCATAAGGCGCCGCCGCCGCAAACTCGACATTCGCAGTATGCGCCCAGACCTCGGTCGCCAAAGTGTTCAGTCCGGTCGGACTCAGCAGCAACGTCGCCGTCAATTCCTTCATCGCATCCAGAAACACCAGCGCAAACGCTGCGCCCAATGCCGGGAAGATAATCGGCAGCGTCACCCGACAAAACGCCGTGAACGACGAAGCGCCCAGTGTGCGCGCAGCCTCTTCCAGTTGCGGTGCCGCCTTGTTCAGTGCCGTGCGAATCGGCGCCTGCGCCAATGGCAGAAACAGCAGCGCATAAGCGATCAGCAGCAACCCCGAAGTCTGGTACAGCGCCGGCACGTAGTGCAGGGCGAAATACACCAGCGTCAGCGCAATCACCAGGCCCGGCAGCGCATGCAGCAGATACGGCAAGCGCTCGGCCCAGATTGCCAGTTGGCCTTTGTAACGCACCACCAACAAGCCGACCGGCACGGCCAGCACTAGACACAGCGCAGCTCCGCCAAGAGAAAGTGCCAGAGAAGAAAGCAGGGCTTCAGTGATCGCTGCCACCGGGAATGCTGCGGATGAACCGACCGCCAGCCAATACGCCAACATCCCCAACGGAATCCCGCTGCCGACAATTGCCAGCATCAGGCAATACAGCTGACCGACCGTGGCCCATGATCCTAGCCGAACCTGTTCAGCTTGGCGCGCGGCACCTTGTCCGGTGCGCACATGCCGGCCTTTGCCGCGTACGCGCAGCTCCAGCCACAACAACACCAGACACAGCGCCAGCAGCACGGCGGAAAGCATCGCCGCGTTGGCGTTACTGAACTCCAGTTCGAATTGCTGATAGATCGCCGTGGTGAAGGTTTGCAGGCCGATGATCGACAGTGCGCCGAACTCCACCAGCATGTGCAAGGCAATCAATAGCGAGCCGGCCAATAGCGAAGGCCAGAGCAGCGGCAGGGTCACGCGGAAAAATACGCCCCAGCGATTCTGCCCAAGGGTGCGTGCCGACTCTTCAAGGGAGGGATCGAGATTGCGCAGAGTTGCCGCCACCGGCAGGAAGATCAACGGATACTTCGACAGGCTCATCACCAGAATCGCCCCGCCAAGGCCTTCGAACTGCGGGCTCAGCGAAACCCAGGTGAAGCTGCTGACAAACGCCGGCACCGCGAACGGCAGGCACAGGATCACGCCCCATAGGCGACGCCCTGGCAAATTGCTGCGTTCCAGCAGCCAGGCCAGCGACAGACCAATCACGCCGCAGGTGAGGGTTACGCCAACCATCAACGCCAACGTGTTGCGCAACAGGCCGAACACATACGGGCGCCACAACAAGTGCAACGCCTCGGCCCAGCCGGCCTGCCAGGCCTTGAGCCCGACATAGGCCAGCGGCAACAGGCTCATCACTACCAGTAACAACACCGGCAGCACCAGCCAGATTGATGGCCGCTTGCGCTTTGGTACGTAACCCCCGCGCGCGGCGGGGGCGGATAACGATGCGGTCATCAGTTCAAGCCAACTTCACGTTCCAGTTCCAACGCTTCTTCGGCATTGCCCAGATCGGCAGGAGTGACGTTTGGCGCTTCCAGTTCGCTGAACGGCTTGAGCCCGCGATCCGATTCCATGCCTTTATGCAGCGGATACTCGGCGGTGGTCTGAGTGATCACGCGCTGACCTTCTTCGCTGGCCATATAGGCGAGGAATTGCTGGGCTTCTTTTGGATGTTTGCTGGATTTCAGCACGGCAGCGCTGGACACGGTGATCAAGCCGCCGACGTCGCCACCGGTGAAGTAATGCAGTTTCGAATCCAGTTTGCCTTTCTCGCGTTGCAGGGCGAACCAGTAGTAGTTGTTCACCAGCACGGTGGCGACTTCGCCGTTTTCCACGGCTTTGAGGGCGACCATGTTGTTGCTGTAGGTCTTGCCGAACGCGCGCAGGCCGGTCAGCCACTCTTCGGCGGCGTCACGACCGTGCATCTTGATGATGGCCACGGCTTGTTCCTGAAACGCGCCGCTGGTCGGTACGAAGCCGACTTTGCCTTGCCACTGTGGATCGGCGAAATCCAGGACTGATTTTGGCAGGTCTTTTTCGTCGACCAGTTTCGGGTTGTAGGCGACAACGCGAACCCGCGCTGTCACGCCGATCCAGGTGCCGTTACCGGCGACATATTTTTCTGGTAGTACGGCCAGAGTGGCGTCATCGGTTTTGGCCAGCAAGCCCAGTTCGCCGAGATTGTTCAGTGGTGGTGACTCTTCGGTGTAGATCACGTCGGCAGGGGAGCGGTCGCCTTCTTCGATGATCTGGCTGGCGAGCTGATTGCTGCTGCCTTTGCGCACGTTGACGTGAATGCCGGTCTTGGCTTCGAAGGCTTTGGCGATCGCGTCGCCGACTTCCTTGTGCTGGCCGTTATAGAGAGTCAGGGAAACCGCATCGGCAGCCTGGGTGAGGGGAGTGGCGAGCGCCAGGCCGAGGAGGGTGAAGGTCAGGCCTCGGCGCAGGGTATTTCGAAACGTCATTCGCGGGGTTCCTCACTGTCGCATTGCAAAAACTTGCAACAATGATAAACGATATTGTTTCTCAAGTGCGCCTTGCGGTGGGACTGGCGTTTTGATAGGTGCGATGGTGATGGGGTTTCGGGAAGCCAGAAACGCAAAAACCCGCTTTCGCGGGTTTTTGTGAAATCCAAGGTCGTAACCTTGAATTTGAATTGGTGCCCAGAAGAAGACTCGAACTTCCACGACCGTAAGGTCACCAGCACCTGAAGCTGGCGTGTCTACCAATTTCACCATCTGGGCAATCATCGCTAGCGTTGCCGCTGTTGATGTGGCGCACTATACGGAGCGCGTTTTGATCTGTAAACCCCTGATTTAATTTTAATAAATCAGTTTTAAGAAAAGCCGGGCTTAGAATGCAAAAAACCCGCTTTCGCGGGTTTTGTGTGAGCCTTGAAACTGATCTAGTCTCAAACTCGAAATTGGTGCCCAGAAGAAGACTCGAACTTCCACGACCGTAAGGTCACCAGCACCTGAAGCTGGCGTGTCTACCAATTTCACCATCTGGGCAGTATCGTTAACGCTTGTGCGTCGTCGATGGCGCGCACTATACGGAGCGTCTTTTTAACTGTAAACCCCTGTCAGCAAAAAATATGATTTTTTTTACCGGCGGTGTTCAAAACGGCTTTCAAGCGACGATACAGACCCTCATAAGGGCCTTATATAGTCGGAAATTTCCCGTTTCATGGCGCCTATGCCAAACTAACCCGCATATAGACAAGGTGAAAACTCTCTAATGGCCGATTGGCAGTCCCTCGATCCCGAGGCCGCTCGTGAAGCGGAAAAATATGAAAACCCTATTCCTAGCCGCGAACTGATCCTGGCGCACCTCGCCGATCGGGGTTCGCCTGCTGCCCGCGAGCAACTGGTCGAAGAGTTTGGTCTGACCACAGAAGACCAGATCGAAGCCCTGCGCCGCCGCCTTCGCGCCATGGAGCGCGACGCCCAACTGATCTACACCCGCCGTGGCACTTACGCGCCGGTCGACAAGCTCGACCTGATCCTCGGCCGCATCAGCGGTCACCGTGACGGTTTTGGCTTCCTGGTGCCGGATGACGGCAGCGACGACCTGTTCATGAGCCCCGCGCAAATGCGTCTGGTGTTCGATGGCGACCGTGCGCTGGCGCGTGTGTCCGGTCTCGACCGTCGCGGTCGCCGTGAAGGCGTGATCGTTGAAGTGGTGTCCCGTGCTCACGAAACCATCGTCGGCCGCTACTTCGAAGAGGGCGGCATCGGCTTCGTCGTCGCGGACAACCCGAAGATCCAGCAGGAAGTGCTGGTCACCCCGGGCCGCAACGCCAACGCGCAGATCGGTCAGTTCGTCGAGGTGAAAATCACCCACTGGCCGACGCCGCGCTTCCAGCCGCAAGGCGACGTGGTTGAAGTGGTCGGCAACTATATGGCGCCGGGCATGGAAATCGATGTCGCCCTGCGCACCTACGACATTCCGCACGTCTGGCCCGAAGCCGTT
Source organism: Pseudomonas sp. Irchel s3a12 (assembly GCF_900187485.1). Classification (NCBI taxonomy): domain Bacteria; kingdom Pseudomonadati; phylum Pseudomonadota; class Gammaproteobacteria; order Pseudomonadales; family Pseudomonadaceae; genus Pseudomonas; species Pseudomonas sp. Irchel s3a12. The sequence goes on along the minus strand of NZ_FYDN01000013.1, from coordinate 190,641 downwards.
CTGAAAGAAGCGGCCAAGCTCAAGCCGGAAGTCGAAGAAAAAGACAAAGAGAAACGCGTCGACCTGCGCCATTTGCCGTTCGTCACCATTGACGGCGAAGACGCCCGCGACTTCGACGATGCTGTTTATTGCGAAGCCAAGCCGGGCAAGCTGCGCCTGTTCTCCGGCGGCTGGAAGTTGTACGTGGCGATTGCTGACGTTTCCAGCTACGTGAAGATCGGCTCGGCGCTGGACAACGAAGCCCAGGTACGCGGCAACTCGGTGTACTTCCCTGAGCGCGTGGTGCCAATGCTGCCTGAGCAGCTGTCCAACGGCCTGTGCTCGCTGAATCCGCATGTTGATCGTCTGGCCATGGTTTGCGAGATGACCATCTCCAAGTCCGGCGAAATGACCGACTACTGCTTCTATGAAGCGGTGATCCATTCCCACGCGCGTCTGACCTACAACAAAGTCAGTGCGATGCTGGAAACACCGAAAATCACCGAAGCGCGTCAGCTTCGCGGTGAGTACAACGACGTTCTGCCGCACCTCAAACAGCTTTATGCGCTGTACAAGGTGCTGCTGGCTGCTCGTCACGTACGTGGCGCGATCGATTTCGAAACGCAGGAAACCCGAATCATCTTCGGTACCGAGCGCAAGATTGCCGAAATCCGTCCGACCACCCGTAACGACGCGCACAAGCTGATCGAGGAATGCATGCTGGCGGCCAACGTGGCCACCGCCGAATTCCTCAAGAAGCACGAAATTCCTGCGCTGTACCGCGTCCACGATGGTCCGCCACCGGAGCGTCTGGAAAAACTCCGTGCCTTCCTTGGCGAACTCGGTCTGTCCCTGCACAAAGGCAAGGACGGTCCGTCGCCGAAGGATTATCAGGCGTTGCTGGCAAGCATCAAGGATCGTCCGGATTTCCACCTGATCCAGACCGTGATGCTGCGTTCGCTGAGTCAGGCGGTGTACAGTGCTGATAATCAGGGCCACTTCGGCCTGAATTATGAAGCCTATACCCACTTCACTTCGCCGATCCGTCGTTACCCGGACCTGCTGACGCACCGCGCGATCCGCAGCGTGATCCATTCGAAACAGGACACTCCGCACGTTCGCCGTGCCGGGGCGATGACCATTCCGAAGGCGCGCATCTATCCGTACGACGAGGCGGCGCTGGAGCAGCTCGGCGAGCAGTGCTCGATGAGCGAGCGCCGTGCCGATGAAGCCACCCGGGATGTGGTGAACTGGCTCAAGTGCGAGTTCATGAAAGACCGCGTGGGCGAGTCGTTCCCGGGTGTGATCACAGCGGTCACCGGTTTTGGCCTGTTCGTTGAGCTGACCGATATCTACGTTGAAGGCCTGGTGCACGTCACCGCGCTGCCGGGCGATTACTACCACTTCGATCCTGTGCATCACCGCCTGGCGGGCGAGCGCACCGGTCGCAGCTTCCGCCTCGGCGATACCGTTGAAGTACGCGTGATGCGCGTTGACCTCGACGAACGCAAGATCGACTTCGAGATGGCCGAAAAAACCATCAGCGCGCCGATCGGTCGCAAAAAGCGTGGTGCTGAAACCGCTGCGCCTGCTGCCAAGGCTTCGGAAGAAAAGGCTCCGGCTAAATCCGCCAGCCGTCGTCCGGCCAAGGAAAAAGCGGCAGAAGCCTATCGCCCAAGCGACGCCGTGGCGAAAAACGCCGAGCTGCGCAAAAGCCGTGAAATGAAGAAGGCTCTGCTTTCCGACGCTAAAAACGGTGGTAAAGCGGCGTCCGGGGGAAAGACCGGACGGTCGGCGCCTGAAAAGGCCTCCGGCGGCAAGCCAGCGAAACCGAGCAAACACCGTAAGGGGCCGCCAAAAGCGGGCTCCGCTCCAGCCAAAAGTGGCGGGGCACGTAAACCGAAGGCGAAGTCATGAGTCAGTTGGAAAAAATCTACGGCGTTCACGCGGTAGAAGCGTTGCTGCGTCACCACCCGAAACGCGTCAAGCAGATCTGGCTGGCGGAAAGCCGCAACGATCCGCGCGTGCAGACCCTGGTTGAGCTGGCCAACGAAAACCGTGTTCAGGTCGGCCAAGCCGAGCGTCGCGAAATGGACGCCTGGGTTGAAGGCGTGCACCAGGGTGTGGTCGCGGAAGTAAGCCCGAGCCAGGTCTGGGGCGAAGCCATGCTCGACGAGCTGCTCGATCGCACTGAAGGCGCGCCGCTGTTACTGGTGCTCGACGGCGTGACCGATCCGCACAACCTTGGTGCTTGCCTGCGTTCGGCGGATGCGGCCGGTGCGCTCGCGGTGATCGTGCCGAAAGACAAGTCGGCGACCCTGACGCCGGTCGTGCGTAAAGTCGCTTGCGGCGCGGCGGAAGTGATTCCATTGGTTGCCGTGACCAACCTCGCTCGCACCCTGGAAAAACTTCAGCAGCGCGGTCTGTGGATTGTCGGTACTGCGGGGGAGGCTGAGGTCAGCATTTATGACCAGGACCTGACTGGCCCGACCATTCTGATCATGGGCGCTGAAGGCAAAGGCATGCGTCGCCTGACCCGCGAGCACTGCGACTATCTGGTGAAGCTGCCGATGGCCGGTAGCGTCAGCAGCCTCAACGTTTCGGTTGCGACGGGCGTGTGCCTGTTCGAAGCGCAGCGTCAGCGCGGTGCAAAAGCCAAGACTACTGCCAAGAAATCCTGATCTGCTGCAAATCCCTCGTAGGAGTGAGCCTGCTCGCGATAGCGGTGCAACATTCAGCATCAAAGTTGAATGTTGCCCCATCATCGCGAGCAGGCTCACTCCTACATTGTTTTGTGGGAAGGCGAAGATCGGTGATTGTTCAAATAATCACCAATTGCCTTGCACCTCTTCTGTCCCTTCTCTACAATTGCGCCCCTTGCTGTGACGGCAGGCACGCATGTGCCCCGCGCCAGCAAGTCCATAAGTGTCATTCACTCCTTGTCTGACCGTTTTTGAGCGGCAGGCTACAACCCGTAAGGAGCATTCATGCGTCATTACGAAATCATCTTTTTGGTCCACCCGGATCAAAGCGAGCAAGTCGGCGGCATGGTTGAGCGTTACACCAAGCTGATCGAAGAAGACGGCGGCAAAATCCACCGTCTGGAAGATTGGGGCCGTCGTCAACTGGCCTACGCAATCAACAATGTTCACAAGGCTCACTACGTGATGCTGAACGTTGAGTGCACTGGCAAGGCCCTGGCCGAGCTGGAAGACAACTTCCGCTACAACGATGCAGTGATCCGTAACCTGGTCATCCGTCGCGACGAAGCCGTTACCGGCCAGTCCGAGATGCTCAAGGCTGAAGAAAACCGCAGTGAGCGCCGTGAGCGTCGCGACCGTCCTGAGCACGAAGGCGCCGAAGGCACCGATAGTGATGACAGCGACAACAGCGATAACGCTGACGAGTAATCCACGGACCTTATTAAGGAGCCTATCAAATGGCACGTTTCTTCCGTCGTCGTAAATTCTGCCGCTTCACCGCTGAAGACGTGAAAGAGATCGATTACAAAGATCTCAACACTCTGAAAGCCTACGTATCCGAGACCGGCAAAATCGTTCCAAGCCGCATCACCGGTACCAAAGCTCGTTATCAGCGTCAGCTGGCCACCGCTATCAAGCGCGCCCGCTTCCTGGCCCTGCTGGCCTACACCGACAGCCACGGCCGCTGAGACCGGGCAGTCGACAAGTAGCAAAGGATTGAATGCATGCGTGCCTTAGCTGAGTTCATCATGCGAGGCCGTATGCAGGCCACTCTCGTGGTGGCCGGATGTGCAACACTGCCGTTGTTGTATTGGTTGGGTGCTGCCGCGGGGAGCCTTGTGCTGCTGCGGCGCGGACTGACGGACGCCCTGGGTGTTCTGTCTCTGGGGCTGCTGCCGGCGTTGATCTGGTGGCTGTATGCCGATGACCCACGGGCACTTCTGGTGCTGCTGGGGTCTTCGGGGCTTGCGTTGGTTTTGCGCGCAAGTGAATCCTGGGTCCGCACGCTGCTGGTCAGCGTAGTGATTGGAGTGGTGTTTTCGGTGGTGCTCGGGGCAGCGTTTGCGGCCCAGATCGAGATGCTCGCGCAGGCCTTGATAAAGGTCATGCCGGCGCTTCTTGGTGAAACCTACAAGCAATTGTCGGTCGATGAGCAAGCGCGTTTCGCGTCCCTGATTGCACCGGTCCTGACCGGACTGATTGCGGCGCTGTTGCAGATCGTCAGCGTGCTGAGCCTGATTGTCGGGCGGCATTGGCAGGCGTTGTTGTACAACCCGGGTGGTTTTGGTCGCGAGTTTCGCGCCATCCGGATCCCGCTGGGGCCGGCGATGTTGCTGCTGGCGTTGATGCTTCTGGGCCCGAATCTCGGTGCACAGATGGCCATGTTGACGCCGTTGTGCAGTGTACCGCTGGTGTTCGCCGGACTCGCCCTGATTCACGGGCTGGTCGGGCAGAAGCGACTGGCCGGTTTCTGGCTGGTGGGGTTGTACGTCACGCTGCTGTTGTTCATGCAGCTGATCTATCCGTTGCTCGTGGTCCTGGCCATTGTCGACAGCCTGATTGATTTTCGCGGTCGTCACGTGTCGAAAGACACCGATAACGCGAACGGTGAAGGTTAAAAGTTAAGAGGATTTCCACATGCAACTGATCCTTCTGGAAAAAATCGCCAACCTGGGCAACCTGGGCGACAAAGTAAACGTTAAGGCCGGTTACGGCCGTAACTACCTGCTGCCTTTCGGCAAAGCTACCGCTGCAACTGCTGCCAACCTGGCTGCGTTTGAAGAGCGTCGTGCTGAGCTGGAAAAAGCTGCCGCAGACCGTAAAGCATCGGCTGAAAGCCGTGCTGCCCAACTGGCCGAGCTGGAAGTGACCATCACTGCCACCGCTGGCGACGAAGGCAAGCTGTTCGGTTCGATCGGTACTCACGACATCGCTGACGCACTGACCGCCTCCGGCGTTGAAGTTGCGAAAAGCGAAGTTCGTCTGCCGAACGGCACCATCCGCAACGTGGGTGAATTCGACGTGGCTGTGCACCTGCACGCCGAAGTTGAAGCCACCGTACGCGTTGTCGTGGTAGCAGCTTAAGTAACACCTGATCGGCTGGCGGCTTGTCCGTCAGACGGTTAACATCGGGCACGATCCTGTTTACAGGTCGTGCCCTTTGTCTTTCTGAACTCCCTGTTTTTCCAAATTACACAAGTGGCCATGAACGATATCTCCGCTCCCGAGCAATACGATCTGCAAACCGCTGCCCTGAAGGTGCCGCCGCATTCCATCGAGGCCGAACAGGCTGTACTCGGTGGTCTGATGCTGGACAACAACGCCTGGGAACGCGTGCTCGATCAAGTCTCCGACGGCGATTTCTATCGACATGACCACCGTCTGATTTTCCGTGCGATCGCCAAACTGGCCGATCAGAACATGCCGATCGACGTTGTGACCCTGTCTGAGCAACTGGACAAGGAAGGCCAGACCTCGCAGGTCGGTGGCCTCGGTTACCTCGGTGAACTGGCGAAAAACACGCCGTCCGTCGCCAACATCAAGGCCTATGCGCAGATCGTTCGTGAGCGAGCGACGTTGCGCCAGTTGATCGGCATCAGCACCGAAATCGCCGACAGCGCCTTCAACCCCGAAGGCCGCACCGCCGCCGAGATTCTCGACGAAGCCGAACGCCAGATCTTCCAGATTGCCGAGGCCCGGCCAAAAACCGGCGGCCCGGTAGGTGTGAATGACTTGCTTACCAAGGCCATTGATCGCATCGACACCCTGTTCAACACCGACAACGCCATCACAGGCCTGTCCACCGGCTACACCGACCTCGACGAGAAGACCAGTGGCCTGCAACCGTCCGACTTGATCATCGTCGCCGGCCGTCCGTCGATGGGTAAAACCACCTTCGCGATGAACCTGGTGGAAAACGCCGTGTTGCGCAGCGAGAAGGCGGTTCTGGTGTACTCCCTCGAGATGCCAGGCGAATCGCTGATCATGCGTATGCTCTCCTCGCTTGGGCGCATCGACCAGACCAAAGTGCGTTCCGGCCAATTGGAAGACGATGACTGGCCGCGCCTGACTTCGGCGGTCAACCTGCTCAACGACCGCAAGCTGTTCATCGATGACACTGCCGGCATCAGTCCGTCGGAAATGCGTGCGCGGACCCGACGTCTGGTGCGTGAACACGGTGATGTCGGCCTTATCATGATCGACTACCTGCAACTGATGCAGATCCCCGGTTCCAGCGGTGACAACCGCACCAACGAAATTTCCGAAATCTCGCGATCCCTGAAAGCGCTGGCCAAGGAATTCAACTGCCCGGTGGTGGCGCTGTCGCAGCTCAACCGTTCCCTCGAACAGCGTCCCAACAAGCGCCCGGTGAACTCCGACTTGCGCGAATCCGGAGCGATCGAGCAGGACGCCGACGTGATCATGTTCGTGTACCGCGACGAGGTCTATCACCCGGAAACCGAACACAAAGGCATCGCCGAAATCATCATCGGCAAGCAGCGTAACGGCCCGATCGGTTTTATCCGCCTGGCCTTTATCGGCAAATACACGCGCTTCGAAAACCTCGCGCCGGGCAGTTACAACTTCGACGACGACGAGTGACAGCAGGCCGAAGTTCATCGGCCTGCTGCGACGCTGTATCGATTACAGCGTTGCGCCACTCGCCCCTGGGTTTTCCTGCGCAGGTGTGACGTTGGCAGAAGCCGCCTCGATTGTTGTTCGAGGCTGCAATTCCTGCCGCGTCAGCGTCTGGATCAATGTCGCTTCGACGATCGCCAACTGCGCCGTCACATCATCGGTTTGCGATTTGTATTGAGCTTCGCTCAGCAGTCTTTGTGATGACTGGCTGTCGAGAATTTCCTGCCGATCCTGAAACGGCTGGCGACTCGCATCGAATTGCGCCTGGTATTTGTGAATGATGAAGTCCTGCCAGAAATTCATCGACACCAATGCCTGAAACTCTTCAGGCGAACCATTCAGCGTCAAGACTTTGCGATATGCCGCATCCAGCATTGCCGGGGTAACGCCGGCCATGCCGATAAACGTGAGTGCCTGTGGCTGAAACGGCAATTGCAGCCGATCCCTGAGACCAAAACGGTAGGCCATGGTCATTTCATGGGGATCGCGTATGCGCAGGTTGTGGCTGTTTCGCAGCTCCCGGGAGGTTGCCGGATCGTCAATGATCGCCCTGCTTGAAGCGATCTCTGCCGCTGCGATGTCGTCGACCTGTTTGAGCCGGAACAATCCTTTGGACAGCGCCACCAAGGGGGCGCCATTCATATCGAGCCTGGCCTGTATGCGCGCCCTGTGAGTCATGGCCAGGACCTGCAGATCGGTGAAGGTGGCTGCGGCAAGGTCAGTGCAGCCGGCTTCGCACGCGCGATCGAACAGTTCTCGACGCAAGGTTCGCGACTGTGGATTGTCCTGGCTGATGACATCGATCACGTCCCAGACCTGGCGCCGGAAGTCGGCATGGTGCGCACGGCTCGCGAGGATGTTGAAGAAGCCGTCTGAGCCTTGCTGCTCGCGCAACGTGCGCCATTGAGTGTTTCTGGCGATCGCTTGATCAGCGGGTAGTCCACTGGTCCAGATCGGAGAGGGGTCTGCGGCTGCCCTTGCAATGGGGCGTTGTGCCAAGGGGAATGACGTTGTGAACAGGTTGAATCTGTTGTGAAGCCCGGTTTGGGCTTCGTCCAGTTGTCTGCGATAAACGCCCATTTGTATCCGCGTCTCATCGGTAATCGGATTATTCGTCAATAACGTGCCACTGTTCACCTGGACCGAATGCGCCAAGCGCTCCGGGGGCGGAGCAGTGACAAAGTCAGGAATCGTGGTGATCTGATTGTTGCTCAGATCGATCCGGGCCAGCAGGGGTTGATCAAACAGCCCGGTTGGCCACTGCGTGATGCCGGTGTTCGCCAGGGTGACCTCGCGCATATCGGTGATCAGGCTGAAATCCGGGATCACACCGAGCTGGGGATTGTTGTCGATCCAGAGTGCTCTGAGCGTTGTGCGTCCGGCCAGTATCCGCGCCGTTTCTGCATTGAGTTCAAGTTGGTTGTGCTGCAGGAACAGGCGCGTCATCCCGTGCATTTCTCCTACTGCCGGGGGCAAGTCCCTGAGGCGATTGTTCGACATGTCCAGCCAGCGCACATGACGAAAACGGGTGAGGAAGCCTTCCGGTGACTCCGTCAGGTTCATGCCGCTCAATCTGAGTGAACCCACATGGCTGAAGTCGATGCTCAGATCCGGCAGGGTCGGCAAGGTCAGGCCGCTCAAGTCCAGTTCCAGACCGATCGGTGTGCCGTCGAAAGCATGTTTTTGCGCCGTCTCGCGGCGCCAGCAACTGATGATCCGATCCCGCGCTGCAGTGCGGTCATTACGGGTGGTGGCGTTGATTTGCAGCTGATTGGCACGCACGTAACGCAGGCGGTTGCCGCCCCCGGAAAAGACCCAGTCGTCGAGCTGGGTTTTCAGAAGATCGAATTCTTGTTCCAGCGCGAGCAAGCGTGGTGCCACGGTGCCTTTGTCATGATTCCAGATGAACTCCCTGCACTCCTTGATGGTTTTGCTCGGGAACAGGTTTCGATAACGCTGCGCCCTGGAGTCTTCGCTATCGAATACGGCGGGATGGGCCGGCTCCATCAGCTCGGGGTGAGACTCTTTAAGGCGTCGCCAGTAGCCGTCGAATTTTCGCCAGTACACGGAGGGGAAGTCGTTGCCTTCAAGGCGCGTGACATTGTTGATCCGCGCGACGACAGCCAGCGTCTCGGGTGTCGGGTTGAAATTGGCCTGGGGAACCTCGCTCAAGCGATTGTCGCGCAGGTCCAGGTGGTTCAAAGCGGTTTTGTCGAGCAGCCCGGCAGGCCACTGACTGAGGCCCGTGTTTTTCAGGTTCAATGCCTGCAACCCGGACATGGCGCTAAAGTCGGGCACTGCCCGCAGTTGATTGTTGGACAGATCGATCTGTTTCAACTGGTGCAATGCACCGAGTGCCAAAGCGCTTTGCTCATCCAGTTTTATCTGGTTTGAACTCAGATCCAGATAGTTGAGTTTGTCCATCTCGGCGATTTTTTGCGGCAGTTTATCGATGCCGGAGTTAACGATGGTCAGGCTTTCCAGATTGGGGCAATTGGACAGAAGCGTATTGGCGGTGTCCGACCAGATTACCGAGTCGAGACTGAGGGATTTGATGTGACTGAAGTCCACGGTCAGCAGGGGTAATGGACCGTACAGCGCTGGCAGTTTCAGTTCGCCGTCCGAATCGCCCAGCCAGCAGCCTCTGATGATTCTTGCCAGGCGGGTAGCGTTGACTCTTTCCGGGCCCATGGCTTGGGCCGGGCCGGGTTGGCTGTCGGCGATGTAGGCCTGCAGTTGCGTTTCCAGTAGCTCGAAACCGGCAATGCGTCGCGCGATCTGCTCTTCGGCGCCATCACCCAGGGCGAGCAAATATTCCCTGGCGGCTTGCGGATTCTTGTCTGGATACATACGCCGCACCATCGCCACTTCGGGAATGTCGCCATCCAGTCTGAACGCGTCTGCGCGGGAGCCCGTGCGCATCGCCGGATAGTCGGCCACTACGCGGCGCCAATAAACCTCAAGCGTTCGCCAGTAACCGGCCGGGAAGGGGTTGCCTTCAATCAGGGTGACCGAGTTGATACGGGCGATCGCCAGTAGTTCATTGTTTGACGGGTCAAGGATCGGCTGTGGAATTTCGCGCAGTTGGTTATGGCGCAAGTCGACCACGTCCAGTGCCACCTGATCGCGTAAACCGCTGGGCCAGTGATCCAGTCCGGTGTTGCTCAGGTTCAATGACCGAAGTTGCGACATGCCGCGAAAGTCCGGGACTCTGCCAAGCGGGTTGCTCGACAGGTCGAGGTGTTCAAGCTGCTTGAGTGCGCCCAGTTTTACTGCTGCCTGCTCATTGAGCTGGATTCGGTTCGAGCTCAGCTCCAGAGCCTTGAGAACGGTCATCGGCGCGATATCGGACGGCAACTTATCCAGGGTGGAGTGAGTCACCGACAGTTTCTCAAGGTTGGGAAAACTGCCAAGGAAGGTATCGGCGGTGTCCGACCAGGCGACCGCTTTCAGCTCCAGAGTTCTTACATGGCTGAAATCAGCCGTCAGCGGCGCAAGGATTGCCTCTCCCAAATCAAGTTTCAGCGTCGTTCCCGTCTGCCGCTTCCAGCAACGTTTTATTTCTTCGACAGCACGCTCCACCGCGGGATGTGCAGCTTCGTTGGGGGCCTGCGAGGATGTCTTCCTGATCCAGGACGCGAGATCCGCCTTGAGCGCCCTGTAACTGGCCTCGCGTTGGGACAGATAGCCGCGGACGTCATCTCCGTGCGAATGCAGAAGCCGGGTGATCTCATCGCTGTCGAGGGCCGGGAAGAGCTTTCGAGCGCGGGACTCTGGCGTGCGCAAATGATTGATCGCGCTGGCAAACCGTTGCAGCAGGCCAGGATGCGCGGGGCTGCCTGGCTCGCTGCGGAACATGCCGCCGGCACCCCCGACCGCCGTTCCCAGCCAGCCTTCGCGAGCATCGTAAATGATCGGCTCCGAGCGCCCGGGGCGTGTAGCGATGTAGGTATTGGTGCTGTCGCTGGCCACCGGATCTTGCGCACGGACGATACGCATCACCGCTGTCGACGGGGTCGAGGCATCGGTGTCGTGCAGAACCTGATAACTGTGGTTGTCGATCACCGCATAGAGTTTACCGTTGAGCCGGTGAAGGCCATCGCTGCCCCTTTGAATGCCGCTGAAATCCAGTGGCGTGCGGAAAGCTTCCAGGCGGCTGCTCGACAATGGCACACCGATCGGCTCGAAGTGTTCCAGCTCATGCCAGAGTCCCGCGCTGGAGTCACGCAGCAACACGGGCCCCGAGGGACTGGATTCGCTGGGCAGCCTGGCCCGATACAGTCCTGTTTGCGCATCTTTTCCGAGCAGCACGATGCCGCCGGGTACATCGGCATATTGGCGGCCCTTGTGCGTTCTCAAGCCGTCAGCGTTGCGATCCGACAAACCGCTCGCCGTAGGCACCCAGTAGTGTTCCAGGGACTGGCTAGCCGCACGCGGATTTTCAATCGGCAACGCGGGTCGATGAATGGTGATGCTCGGAGCCGGCTCGATCGCGTCGATATCGGCTGGCGTTGGTAAGCGGCCCGGTCGTGGTGTTTGCCCACCGGGTATCGAGACCTCTAAATCTGTGCGCGGTGGCAGGTCGAGGCGCGGGGTGTCCACGTCTGGCACAGCGTTTTGGCGAACCGGGGGATTGCCGGAATTGTTGCCTCTGGGGGGCGATTTAACGGGCATGTCTTTCTATCCTTGCAGGTTTGCGCATCAGTTCGCCTGAACGGGAGCTGATGGCAGGGGCGGCGTCATTGCCTGATTGATCGTGTGGCCCTGAGTCCTTTACTCAGGCCTGGAAGGCACGCCAGCCGGGCTGGCCAGTGCAAATATTTTGCTCGCGGTCTTGCCATCGAAGGTCTGGCGCCAGATGGCCACGTGCGGCAAGCCAGCCTGTTCATCGCGGCGCTGAGACTCGATGCCGCGTCGGCTCTGTTCGAGGGTTTTGAGGTGACCGCCTCTTGTGGTGAAATTCAGCGGCGCGGCGTCGTGTTGGTCGTAGTGGAAATGTGCCTCCCACAAGGGGGCGTCGTCGGCGCGATCAGTGATCGAATAAACGTCGAGAAACGACTTGCCCTTGCCTTTGCCCGATGGCTTGCGATCAACGGTTTTGCTCACGCTGACTTCGTCGGCATCCATCAGATAGTTCAAACGCATGATGTCGAGCACGTCCCTGTTCTTGTACATGCGCACCAGAACACTTTGGCCATGCGCGTCCAGTGACTCGGCAGCGCTTCGCAAGCGCGTAGCCAGGTCGAGGATTTCGGTGTCCGCGTCTTCATGGCTTTCCAGGCGCCTTGCCTGCTCGTTCAGTCGCTCAGTCTCTTTACTCAGGTCTTCGACAATATCGGTCGGATTGGTTTTTCTCGCCTCGTCCACCCTGGCCTTGGCAACGTGTTGTTCGACGTCGGCCAGTAACCGGTTGGCCTCGACGACCAGCTGTGGTCTGGGTGTACTGGTGATGGGCGGGCGCACTGGCAGCCATTCACCTTGTCTTTTTTCGTAGCGAGCGGATGGAGAGCCGGGGCGCAACGGGTCCGGAACCCTGACGATGACATTGCCGTCCTGAGCCGTTTCCGTTTCACCGACCAGAACCCGGTAAGTACCGTGTTGGCGGACCCGGAAAACTTTCCTGGGCGTTAACGGGCGGGAGCTTTCGGAAGGGTCGGGGAGCGTTGGAAGGAAGTCAAAATCGATATCGTGGTCGATGTTGGGCAGTTCGCGGTCGCGCCCGATCGACTCCAGAATGTCGCTGAGCCTGTTATCGATTCGCCTCTCGAGTGGGTCGATCAAACTTAGGATTTCCTTGAGGTACCCGGCCCGAGAGGCATCGCTGTCAGCGTGGGTGGCCAGTTGCATTTCAAATCGTGATTTGTCCGCCCTGATCTGATCCAGGCTCAAAAGCAGTGCCATGGGGTGCTCGTGTTGCGGAATGTTTTTCAGGTCTCCGGTGACCAGATCGACGCAGGAAAGCGACGGCATGGTGGTATTGGGCGAATGGTCGGGCGTGCCCGCATACAGGTGCACGTAGAGGGTCAGCTTGTTGAAGTTGATGCGCTCGGGCGACGGCACTTGCTGCCTGATTTCTTCGAGTATCGGTGCCGCTCCCGGGTCGGCTTTTCTGATTTCTGCCAACACCACTTCACGTTCTTCGATAAACCTCATCTTCTTGTTCAGGTGAGGGATGATCCGCTTGCAACTGTCGGCATCCAGACTGGAGACGGTAGGCTTGACCCGCAGGTCCATGGCCGCCATGAGGCGGTTCAGAAATTCGGCGCGTTCTATGCGGAAAGTCTGCAGTTCCTGCTTGAATAGCCCGCTGGCTTTCGCAAGGGTCAGCCATTTTCTGTTGAGCACCAGCGACTCTACGAAATCCGCCTGTTTTTGCACATGCTTGAGCAAATGCACTTCCAGGCTCAGCAGTTTTGCGTTTTGCTCTGCACTGCCCTGCGGCAGTTTCTGGGTTTCTGCCCAGAGCGTGTTGTGGCGCTCCGACGAATTCGTCAATTCCGTGTGGGCCTTTTGAAAAGGCTCATGCATCTGCAACAACGTGTCTTTACTCAGGCGGGCAATCTCCGCGTCCTGAATACCTCCCTTCAGCTCTGGCAAATGATAAACCCAGCGATTGCCCTCATCGCGCCGCACAGTCCGCGTTTCGCCGCTGCGGCTGGCGCGGTAGATATTTGCGATATCGGTTGCCACGGGGTCTTTCGGGTTGACGATACGCCACGCTTTTTGTGTCGCCGTGGAGGCACTCACATCGTGCATGACCTGATAAACGTGGGTGTGCAGGGACAGGTACAGTCGGCCCTCGTGGCGCAATAACCCGTCGCTGTCGGCCTTGGCGCGTGTGATTTCGAGATCCGTGCGCAACGTCTGCAGGTGAGGGTCAATCAAGGTCACGGCGTCACCGTCCTTGAGCGAATGCCACAGACCGCTGTCGGTGTCGCGCAGCAGTAGCGGACCCGTGGCAACCCGCTCGGCTGCGAGTTGGGCGCGGTAGAGGCCGGTCTGCGGATCGATGCCGACCATCACGATGCTGCCGTGCGCGACATCGACGTATTCGCGGCCCTTGTACATCCTCAAGCCCTCGGTATTGGCCTGGGGCAAACGGTCAGGTGCGGGGATACGGTAACTCTCCAGCGATTTTGCTCCCGTTGCGCCCGTTTTCACCGAGGCGGTTGCTGTGTGCGTGATGACGACGGGAGACGGTCTTGTTACCTCAGGGCTGGCAGTGCCGTGAGTGCCGCCCGGACGCGTCACAGGAGGGACAGGCAGGGACGGTTCAGGCCCCGTCCGTGGCGCTCGCCCGGTATTGCCTTGCTGCGGCGCATCCGGGCTGGTTGGGGTCTTGACTTTGATGCTGCCCTTGGCGGGCTGTTTGGGTGACATTGCTTCATCCTTGAAGGGTTGCCACATCAGTCGGCGCAGGCACCGGACTGATGAATGTTAAGTTTGAACGATGATTTTTTTGCCTGTTACGGGGTATCGGGCAGGCTCGACGCGGGTTGTAAGAGAAACCGACCATTGCCGTCGGAATTGGTTATTTTTTGTGCTATATTCCGCGCCCGCGAATTTTCACTTCAACACCGGTCGTCGACATGCAAGCAGCCAAGCCGTTATTTGACTATCCAAAATATTGGGCCGAATGTTTCGGGCCAGCGCCATTCCTGCCGATGAGCAGGGAGGAGATGGATCAGCTTGGCTGGGATTCGTGCGACATCATCATTGTTACCGGTGATGCCTACGTCGATCACCCGTCGTTTGGCATGGCGATCATTGGCCGGCTGCTGGAGTCCCAGGGCTTCCGTGTCGGGATCATTGCCCAGCCGAACTGGCAGTCCAAAGACGATTTCATGAAGCTCGGCGAGCCGAACCTGTTCTTCGGGGTTGCGGCGGGCAACATGGACTCGATGATCAATCGCTACACCGCGGACAAGAAAATCCGTTCCGACGACGCCTATACGCCCGGCGGCATGGCCGGCAAGCGTCCGGACCGCGCGAGCCTGGTCTACAGCCAGCGCTGCAAAGAAGCCTACAAGCACGTGCCGATCGTGCTCGGCGGCATCGAAGCGTCCCTGCGCCGCATTGCCCACTACGACTACTGGCAGGATCGCGTGCGTAACTCGATCCTGATCGACGCCAGCGCCGACATTCTGCTGTACGGCAACGCCGAGCGCGCGATCGTCGAAGTCGCCCAGCGCCTGTCCTACGGGCACAAGATCGAAGACATCACCGATGTGCGCGGCACCGCGTTCATCCGTCGCGATACGCCGAAAGACTGGTACGAAGTCGACTCGACGCGTATCGACCGTCCGGGCAAGGTCGACAAGATCATCAACCCGTACGTGAACACTCAGGACACCCAGGCCTGCGCCATCGAGCAGGAAAAAGGTCCGGTCGACGATCCGCAGGAAGCCAAGGTCGTACAGATCCTGGCCAGCCCGCGCATGACCCGTGACAAGACCGTGATTCGCCTGCCATCGGTAGAAAAGGTGCGCGGCGACGCCGTTCTGTATGCCCACGCCAACCGCGTGCTGCACCTCGAAACCAACCCGGGCAACGCCCGTGCGCTGGTGCAGAAGCACGGTGAAGTCGACGTCTGGTTCAACCCGCCGCCGATTCCGATGACTACTGAAGAAATGGACTACGTGTTCGGCATGCCTTACGCCCGTGTCCCGCACCCGGCGTACGGCAAGGAGAAGATCCCGGCCTACGACATGATCCGTTTCTCGGTGAACATCATGCGTGGCTGCTTCGGTGGCTGCACCTTCTGCTCGATCACCGAACACGAAGGCCGGATCATCCAGAACCGTTCCGAAGAGTCGATCATTCGCGAAATCGAAGAGATCCGCGACAAGGTGCCAGGTTTCACCGGCGTCATTTCCGACCTCGGCGGCCCGACCGCGAACATGTACCGCATCGCCTGCAAGACACCGGAAATCGAATCCGCGTGCCGCAAGCCGTCCTGCGTGTTCCCGGGCATCTGCCCGAACTTGAACACCGACCACTCGTCGTTGATTCAGCTGTACCGCAGTGCTCGTGCTTTGCCGGGTGTGAAGAAAATCCTGATCGCCTCCGGCCTGCGTTACGACCTCGCGGTCGAATCGCCGGAGTACGTCAAAGAGCTGGTGACCCACCACGTCGGTGGCTACCTGAAGATCGCCCCGGAACACACCGAGGAAGGTCCGCTCAATCAGATGATGAAACCGGGCATCGGCAGCTATGACAAGTTCAAGCGCATGTTCGAGAAGTACACCAAGGAAGCGGGCAAAGAGCAGTACCTGATTCCGTACTTCATCGCCGCCCACCCAGGCACCACCGACGAAGACATGATGAACCTGGCACTGTGGCTCAAGGGCAACGGCTTCCGCGCCGACCAGGTGCAGGCGTTCTACCCGTCGCCGATGGCCACCGCCACCGCGATGTACCACTCGGGCAAGAACCCGCTGCGCAAGGTCACCTACAAGAGCGACGGCGTGACCATCGTCAAGAGCGAAGAGCAGCGTCGTCTGCACAAGGCGTTCTTGCGTTATCACGACCCGAAAGGCTGGCCGATGCTGCGTGAAGCGCTGATCCGCATGGGCCGCGCTGATCTGATCGGTTCGGGCAAGGATCAGTTGATCCCGACCCATCAACCGGCGACCGACAGCTACCAGAGCGCCCGTCGTAAGAACTCGACGCCAGCCGGCAGCCATAAAGTGGCGAAGGACGCTAAAGAGAAGACCACCAAGATTCTCACCCAGCACACTGGCTTGCCGCCACGTGCCAGTGATGGTGGTAACCCTTGGGACAAGCGGGAGCAGGCCAAGGCGGCGGCGTTTGCCCGTAACCAGCAGGCTGCGAAAGAGCGTAAAGACGCCGCGAAAGGCAAAGGGCCGAAGCCGACCCGTAAGCCGGTCGTACCGCGCTAAAGAAAACGCCAACCTTCGGGTTGGCGTTTAGCGTTTCTGCCGTTGGATTTATGCAGGTCGCAAGATCCATCCCCCTCACCCCAACCCTCTCCCCCAAGGGGGCGAGGGGGAAGGGAGCAGATCTCCATGCTTTTCAAAACTTGAGTTCGACTCAGGACTTTCAGGTCGGCGTATCTCCAACAGCCACCCCTCCCTACCCCCCCCCCCCGGGAGAGGGGTAGGGAGGGGAGCAGATCGCTGTGCTTTTCAAAATCGAAGTTCGACTCGAAGTTTCAGGTCGGTGTAGCTCGCTTAGTCAACTCGGTCAGTCCCCTCTCCCTCTGGGAGAGGGTTAGGGTGAGGGGCTCTTCGCAACATTTACGTGCAATCAGCCCAAACCATTTCCCCGCATCGCCCGATTTTGGTGCTGTACTGCCCTAAGCATTCCGGGAAAGCGCCCAAGCCTCTGCATGGCATAAGTTTTGCGCGCTTTCGAATACGCTTAGGCTCGCAGGAGGCACGCCGTGTCGATTCATGTCGCATTGCATCACGTCACGCATTACCGCTATGACCGCGCTGTCGAACTCGGCCCGCAGATCGTACGTCTGCGCCCGGCCGCCCACAGCCGCACGCGGATTCTGTCGTATGCCCTGAAAGTCTCGCCCGAGCAGCATTTCATCAACTGGCAGCAAGACCCGCAGGGCAACTACCTCGCGCGATTGGTGTTTCCCGAGAAAACCAATGAGTTGCGCATCGAAGTCGATCTGCTCGCCGAAATGGCGGTGTTCAACCCGTTCGACTTCTTCCTCGAACCCTACGCCGAGAAAATCCCTTTCTCCTACGCCGCCGATGAGCGCAAGGAACTGGCGCCGTACCTCGAAACCCTGCCGCTGACGCCGAAATTCAAAGCCTATCTGGACGCCATCGACCGCACGCCGCTGCCGGCGGTGGACTTCCTTGTGGCGCTCAACCAGCGCTTGAGCGAAGACATCGGCTACCTGATTCGCATGGAGCCGGGCGTGCAGACCCCGGAACACACCCTTGAACACGCCTCCGGTTCCTGCCGCGATTCGGCGTGGTTGCTGGTGCAACTGCTGCGCAACCTCGGGTTGGCCGCGCGGTTTGTCTCCGGTTATCTGATTCAACTGACCGCCGACGTGAAAAGCCTCGATGGCCCGTCCGGCACTGAAGTCGATTTCACTGACCTGCACGCCTGGTGCGAGGTGTATCTGCCTGGCGCTGGCTGGATCGGCCTGGACGCCACGTCCGGGCTGTTCGCCGGCGAAGGGCATATCCCCTTGGCGTGTAGTCCCGATCCGTCCTCGGCGGCACCGATCAGTGGCTTGGTCGAGCCGTGCGAATGTGAATTCAGCCATGAAATGTCGGTGGAGCGGATATGGGAGGCGCCGCGCGTCACCAAGCCCTACACCGACGAGCAGTGGCTGGCGATTCAGGCGCTGGGACGGCAGATCGATGCCGATCTGCTGGCGGATGACGTGCGCCTGACCATGGGCGGCGAGCCGACCTTCGTTTCCATCGATGACCCGGATGGCGCCGAGTGGAACACCGCCGCGCTGGGGCCGGCCAAGCGGCGACTTTCCGCTGAACTGTTCCAGCGCATGCGCAAGCATTACGCGCCGCAGGGTCTGGTGCATTTCGGCCAGGGCAAGTGGTATCCCGGCGAGCAACTGCCGCGCTGGTCGCTCAATTGCTATTGGCGTCGCGACGGTGTGCCGATCTGGCACAACAACGCACTGATCGCCGATGAGCAGCAGGACTACGGAGCGGATGGCGAGTTGGCCGGACGCTTCCTCGCCAGTGTCGCCGAGCGCCTGAAATTGCCTACACGTTTTGTCTTCCCGGCCTACGAAGACAATTTCTACTACCTCTGGCGCGAGGGCACGTTGCCGAGCAATGTCAGCGCCGAAGATTCACGTCTTGAGGAACCGCTTGAGCGCGCACGCTTGCGCAAGGTGTTCAGTCAGGGCCTGAACAAGGTGATCGGCCAGGTATTGCCGCTGGCGCGCACCGCCAAGGGTGATCAATGGCAGAGCGGGCGCTGGTACCTGCGTGACGAGCATTGCCGACTGGTGCCGGGGGATTCGCCGTTGGGCTATCGCCTGCCGTTGGGGTCGCAGCCGTGGGTGAAGGCCGCCGAGTATCCGTTCATTCATCCTCAGGATCCGAATCAAGACTTCCCTGAGTTGCCGGAAACCGCGCAGCTCAACAGTCATGGCGAACCTGCCACGACAGACGAACGCGTGCCGAAAATCGACGAATCCGCCGACTGGCTGACCCGCACCGCGTTTTGCGCCGAGGCCCGCGAGGGGCGTTTGTACCTGTTCATGCCGCCGCTGGAGCGGGTTGAGGATTATCTGGAACTGGTGGCCGCCATCGAAGCCACCGCCGAAGAGCTGCATTGCCCGGTGCTGCTGGAAGGCTATGAGCCGCCAAGCGATCCGCGTCTGAGCAATTTCCGCATCACCCCGGACCCGGGTGTGATCGAGGTCAATGTGCAGCCGTCGGCGACTTGGGACGAGTTGGTCGAACGCACCGAATTTCTCTATGAAGAGGCGCGCCAGACCCGCCTGACCACCGAGAAATTCATGATCGACGGTCGTCACACCGGCACCGGCGGTGGTAACCATTTCGTTCTCGGTGGGGCGACGCCGGCGGACTCACCGTTTCTGCGCCGCCCGGATCTGCTGCGCAGCCTGATCAGTTACTGGCACAACCATCCATCGTTGTCGTATCTGTTTTCCGGCTTGTTCATTGGCCCGACGTCTCAGGCGCCGCGTGTCGATGAGGCGCGTAATGATGCTTTATATGAACTGGAAATCGCTTTTGCGCAGATGCCGGAGCCGGGCGAGGAATGCGCGCCGTGGCTGGTTGATCGACTGCTGCGCAACCTGCTGATCGACGTCACCGGCAATACGCACCGTGCCGAGTTCTGCATCGACAAACTGTATTCACCGGACGGCGCCACCGGGCGTCTCGGCTTGCTTGAGCTGCGTGCCTTTGAAATGCCGCCCCATGCGCGCATGAGCCTGGCCCAGCAGTTGTTGCTGCGGGCGCTGGTCGCGCGTTTCTGGCGCGAACCTTATGCGCCGCCGAAACTGGCGCGCTGGGGCACTGAACTGCACGACCGTTTCCTGCTGCCGCACTTTATCGAACAGGATTTCGCCGATGTCATCGTCGAACTGAACAACGCCGGTTATCCGCTGCGCGCGGAATGGTTCGCAGCGCATCTGGAGTTTCGTTTTCCCAAGGTCGGCGATTACGCCGTCAACGGCATCGAACTGGAGCTGCGTCAGGCGCTGGAACCGTGGCATGTCCTGGGCGAGGAGGGCGCGGCTGGCGGCACGGTGCGTTATGTCGACTCATCGCTGGAGCGTTTGCAGGTCAAGCTCAAAGGCCTGCCGCCGCAGCGCTATATGCTGACCTGTAACGGCATCGCCGTGCCGTTGCATCCGACCGGACGGGTTGGCGAGTTTGTCGCGGGTGTGCGTTACCGCGCATGGCAGCCGGCCAACTGCTTGCAACCGACCATCCCCGTGCACGCACCGCTGGTGTTCGACCTGCTCGACACCTGGATGGGCCGCTCGCTGGGCGGTTGTCAGTACCACGTCGCGCATCCGGGCGGGCGCAATTACGAGACGTTGCCGGTCAATGCCAACGAAGCCGAGAGCCGGCGGATGGCGCGATTCTTCCGCGTCGGACACACGCCGGGGAAACTTCCTGTACCGAATATAGAAATCAGTGACGAGCTACCGATGACAATCGATTTGCGACGTTTCTAAGGCCTACGCGACACGCGGATTTTTCGTATATCCGCGCGTCATGTGGCTGCGTTAGTCTGACCGTTCCTTGCTGTCTGCCGAGCTTTCCATGCCTGACCTGCTAGACCGCTACCCGCTTACGGCGGGCACTTATCACGAACTGCTCGACGGCAGTGGCGCGGTGCGCCCGCACTGGCGGCGTTTGTTCGATCAGTTGCAGCGCAGCACGCCGGCGCAACTGGTGCAGCGTCAGGCACTGCTGGCGCGGCAGATTCAGGAAAACGGCGTCACCTATAACGTCTATGCCGATCCCAAGGGCGCTGATCGGCCGTGGGAGCTGGATCTGCTGCCCCACGTGATTGCTGCGGATGAATGGCAGCAACTGTCGGCAGGTATCGCCCAGCGTGCGCGACTGCTCAATGCGGTGCTGGCCGATTTGTATGGGCCGCAGCGGCTGATCTGCGAAGGCTTGTTGCCGGCAGAGCTGGTGTTCGGCCACAACAATTTTCTCTGGCCGTGTCAGCATGTCGCGCTGCCGGAAGAGACGTTTCTGCACCTGTACGCCGTGGATCTGGCGCGTACACCGGACGGGCGCTGGTGGGTCACCGCCGATCGTACGCAAGCGCCATCCGGCGCCGGCTATGCCTTGGAAAACCGCACCATCGTGTCGCGCGCCTTTCCCGAGTTGTACCGGGATCTGAAGGTGCAGCATCTGGCCGGCTTCTTCCGCACATTGCAGGAAACCCTCGCGCGACAAGCGCCCAGTGACGATGACGCGCCGCTGGTGGTGTTGCTCACGCCGGGGCGCTTCAATGAAAGCTATTTCGAACATTTGTATCTGGCTCGGCAACTTGGTTATCCGCTGGTCGAGGGCGGTGACCTGACGGTGCGCGACGCCACGGTCTACCTGAAAACCCTCAGTGGTTTGCGTCGGGTGCATGCGATCATGCGCCGGCTCGATGATGATTTCTGCGATCCGCTGGAGTTGCGCACGGACTCGGCACTCGGCGTTCCCGGGTTGCTTGAGGCAGTACGCCAAGGGCGCGTTCTGGTCGCCAATGCGCTGGGTAGCGGCGTGCTGGAGTCGCCGGGATTGCTGGGCTTTCTGCCGAAGATCAACCAATACCTGTTTGGCGAAGAACTGATTTTGCCGTCGATCGCGACGTGGTGGTGCGGTGAGGCGCCGGTGTTGGCCCAAGCCCTGGAAAAACTGCCCGAACTGCTGATCAAACCAGCATTTCCTTCGCAGAGCTTCGCGCCGGTCTTTGGCCGTGATCTGAGTGAAAAACAGCGTCAGGCGCTTGCCGAGCGCATGCAGGCGCGTCCTTATGCTTATGTGGCGCAAGAATTGGCTCAACTGTCCCAGGCACCGATCTGGCAGGCGGAAAATGGTCAACTGCAACCACGGGCGATCGGCATGCGCATGTACGCCGTGGCGGGTGCTGACGGTTATCGCGTGCTGCCCGGTGGTCTGACCCGGGTGGCCGCCGAGGCTGATGCCGAAGTAGTGTCGATGCAGCGCGGTGGGGCGAGCAAAGACACTTGGATACTCGGTGATCGTCCGCCCAGTGGCGAGCAGTGGAAGAGTCAGCGCAGCGTTGGGGTCCATGATCTGGTACGGCGCGACCCGTATCTGCCCTCACGGGTGGTGGAGAACCTGTTCTGGTTCGGCCGATACTGCGAGCGCTGTGATGACAGTGCGCGGTTGCTGCGCATCATGCTCGCGCGGTATGTCGACGGCGACGACCCGCAAGCGTTGCAGGCGGCGGTCGATCTCGGTGAGCGGTTGACGTTGTTGCCGGATGAAGGAGAACTTCCCGAGCGCTTGCTCGCTGCATTGCTCGGTGAAGACTGGTCGTTCAGCCTGCGCGCCAACCTGCAGCGTTTGCAGTGGGCGGCCTCGCAGG
This sequence comes from Pseudomonas sp. Irchel s3a12, assembly GCF_900187485.1. Lineage (NCBI taxonomy): Bacteria > Pseudomonadati > Pseudomonadota > Gammaproteobacteria > Pseudomonadales > Pseudomonadaceae > Pseudomonas > Pseudomonas sp. Irchel s3a12. The sequence continues at coordinate 168,475 of NZ_FYDN01000013.1, read as the reverse complement.
TGCGTGGCAAGCTTTCGCGGGAGAACTGGCAGGCGCTGGTGGAGTTGCAGCGCGAAGCGATGGAACTGGATACCGACGAACCCGACTTTGGCGAACTGCTGGACTTCCTCAACCGGCTGGTGATGTCGCTGGCGGCGCTTTCCGGGTTTGCCCTCGACGACATGACCCGCGACGAAGGCTGGCGCTTTCTGATGATCGGCCGGCGCATTGAGCGTCTGCAGTTTCTCAGCAGCAGTCTGGCGGCATTTCTGCGCGGCGCCGGGGCGTTCGATCAAGCGGGCCTCGAATGGCTGCTGGAACTGGGCAACAGCAGTATCACCTACCGTTCGCGTTATCTGGCCGTGGCGCAATTGATTCCGGTGCTCGACCTGTTGTTGCTCGACGAGCAGAACCCGCACGCGGTGTTGTTTCAGTTGAAACTGGTGACCCGCACCTTGAAACGTTTGAACGATGATTTCGCGGCGCCGCGGGAAGCGGCATTGTCGCAACTGGTCGAGCGTCTGGCGCGGTTTGATCTGGGATGTCTGGAGAATCCGCTGTTCGGGGAATCCAGCGTACGAGCCGCTCTGAATGGTCTGGCGGATCTGCTGCAGGACATTGCCGAGGCCAGCGGGCAGGTGTCGGATCGTCTGGCCCTGCGCCATTTCGCCCATGTCGATGATGTCAGCCAGCGCACGGTGTCCGTTTGATGAATGCTCGCTACCAGATCCTCCACGACACCTGTTACCACTACGACAGTCCGGTGTCCCTGGCGCAGCAACTGGCGCACTTGTGGCCGCGTGAATGTGCCTGGCAGCGTTGCACCGAACAGCAATTGCTGATCAGCCCGGACCCGACAGCCCGCCGTGATGAACTCGACGTGTTTGGCAATCCGCTGACCCGGCTGGCCTTCGAACGGCCTCACGATGAATTGCAGGTCAATGCTCGGCTGACTGTTGAGGTGCTGGCGCGGCCGGTGCTGGACTTCAGTCAGTCGCCCGCCTGGGAGCTGACCCGCGATGCGCTGACCTACAGCAGTCAACCGCTTTCCGCTGAGTTGCTCGAAGCTTGTCGCTACCGGTTCCAGTCCCCTTACGTGCATTTGAAAAGCAGCTTCGTCGAGTTTTCGCAAAATTGTTTTCCGCCGGGCAGGCCGTTGCTGCTGGGTGTGCAGGACTTGATGCAGAAGATCTTCAGTGAATTCACCTTTGATGCCGAGGCGACCCAGGTGGCGACACCGCTGGTGGAAGTGCTGGAACGGCGGCGCGGGGTCTGTCAGGACTTCGCTCACCTGATGCTGGCGTGCGTGCGCTCGCGAGGGCTGGCAGCGCGTTATATCAGCGGCTATCTGCTGACCCAGCCACCGCCGGGGCAACCACGCCTGATCGGCGCTGATGCGTCGCACGCCTGGGTGTCGGTGTTTTGTCCGGTGCTGGGCTGGGTGGATTTCGATCCGACCAACAATGTGCAGCCGGCGCAGGAACACATCACGCTGGCGTGGGGGAGGGATTTTTCCGATGTGTCACCGTTGCGCGGGGTGATTCTGGGCGGCGGCAATCATGACCCGGAAGTGCGCGTCACCGTGATGCCCCTGGATTAACGACGATGAAACTGTAGGAGTGAGCCTGCTCGCGATAGCGGTGTGTCAGCAGCAAATATTTACACTGATACACCGCTTTCGCGAGCAGGCTCGCTCCCACAGGGGATTTTGGTGTATTGGGGAGGGGAAGGGCTGTGAGGGCCGGCAGTGGAACCGCCAGCCCCGTCACAAATCCGCAGGGTCTGATTCGATGATCAAACCCGGTGGGGTTCAGGCGTCGGGCGCCTGATCTTTCGGTGTTTCAGTCGCTTCGGTTGCATCAACATCATCTTGCGTCGCCACTTCACCGTCAGGGTTCAGTGCCGCTTCCTCAGCGGTTTGTTTCTTGCGCTGAAGCTTTTCCTCTTTCTTCTGTTCCTTTGCCAGGTCTCGTTGACGTTTGGCGAAGGAGTAATTGGGTTTGGCCATGGGCGATCCTCTTGGGTCGAAGGTGAGGTTGAGCGGCGCATATTCTGCCTTGTATCGGTGCCTCGTGGTTAGCCGGGTTTTTGGTCGACCCATTTTGGCGTGACGGTCGGCTTCCAGTTATCCAGGGCATCGAGCAGCGTTTGCGCTGATTCACTCACTTGCAGCATGTCACGGTGTGGCGCGCGAACGAAGCCTTCGCCGACGATATGGTCAAGAAATGCGGTGAGTTTGCTGTAGAAACCGTTCACTTCCAGCAAACCCAACGGCTTGCCGTGGTAGCCGAGCTGGCCCCAGGTCCAGACTTCGAATAGTTCTTCCAGCGTGCCGAGGCCGCCGGGCAGGGCGATGAAGGCGTCGCTCAGCTCGGCCATGCGTGCCTTGCGCGCGTGCATGCCGTCGACCACTTCCAGGCGCGTCAGGCTTTTATGGCCGATTTCCTTGTCCATCAGGCTCTGCGGGATGATCCCGATGACTTCACCGCCAGCAGCCAGCGCGGCATCGGCGACAATTCCCATCAAACCCACGGCGCCACCGCCGTAGACCAGGGTCAATTTACGTTCGGCCAAGGCCCGGCCAAGGGCGACGGCGGCTTCGGTGTAGGCCGGAACAGTGCCGGCGTTGGCACCGCAAAATACACACACGGATTTCAGAGACATGCCTTCCTCCTGGGTCAATCCGTCACAGGGTAATGGCTGGCAAGCCTCGATCCAAGGCCTAAACTTCGCGTTCAGGCGATTCAAAGGTACCGCTGGCGCCACAGGCGTAGGCGGCGAGCAAACTGCACAAAAGACCGTTAAAGAACATGATAGGCACTCCGTCTCAGTAGATGCGCCGATCATACGGCCGGCCGTTGCATCTGGCCGTTAGATTGTTTCGATGAATGTCATAGCCTGAAAGTTGTATACAATTTTTGACTCAAGTCATAGGAACTTGCGAAGATTTCAGGCAGTCTTTCCATCATTCGTGTTTTTGTTAACCCTGCCTTGGAGATTCACCATGTTTTCCAAAGTTGTTGCGGTATCCCTGCTGGCGTTGGCCAGCAGCCAATTGATGGCTGCTGAGTGCAAAACCACCGTTGACTCCACCGATCAGATGTCCTTCAGCACCAAAGCCATCGAAATCGACAAGAGCTGCAAGACTTTCACTATCGAACTGACTCACTCCGGCAACCTGCCGAAGAACGTCATGGGCCATAACCTGGTGATCAGCAAAGAAGCTGACATGCAGCCAATCGCCACCGCTGGCCTGGCCGCCGGTATCGACAAGAACTACCTGCCGGAAGGTGACGCACGCATCATCGCTCACACCAAGATCATCGGCGCCAAGGAAACCGATTCGCTGACCTTTGACGTAGCGAAGATTGCTGATGGCGGCTACGGCTTCTTCTGCTCGTTCCCTGGCCACATCTCGATGATGAAAGGCACGATTACTGTCAAGTAATCAGGACCACCGCGTTATCGTTCTTCGCCAGCAGGCTCGCTCCCACAGGTTTGCGCCGTCAATGTGGGAGCGAGCCTACTCGCGAAGGGGCCATCTGCATCAACTGATGTCTGGGCCAAAGAAAAGCCCGCTGAGGATCACTCCTCAGCGGGCTTTTTCATTCCATCAGCGCTTACGGCGCAAACGGCATCACGCGCTTGTGATGGGTCTTGTTGTAGGTCGCAACGATGATGTCGAACGCTTCCTGACGCACCGGTTCGCCGTGCAGGAACGCATCGATCTCGGCATACGTCACGCCATGCGAAGCCTCATCAGGTTTGCCCGGCGACAAATCCTCAAGGTCCGCCGTGGGCACTTTCTCGACCAGCGACTCCGGCGCACCAAAGCTGCGCGCAATCGCACGAACCTGATTTTTCACCAGACCACTGAGCGGTGCCAGATCACAGGCACCGTCACCGAACTTGGTGAAGAAACCCATCACTGCTTCTGCTGCGTGATCGGTACCGATCACCAGACCGTGCGCCGCGCCGGCGATGGTGTACTGAGCAACCATGCGCATCCGCGCCTTGGTGTTGCCCAGTACGAAATCCACCGACACCGCGTGCTTGCCTTCAAACGCCGCCACTTCACTGGCCAGCGACTTCACCGCCGGGCCGATATTTACGGTATGGCGCTCGTCCGGCGCGATGAAATCCACCGAGGCCTGGGCGTCGTGTTCGTCAAACTGGGTTTCGTAAGGCAGACGCACGGCGATGAATTTGTAGCTGTTGTCGCCGGTCTGGTCACGCAACTCGCGCATCGCCCGTTGGGCCAGCAGGCCGGCGGTCAACGAATCGACGCCGCCACTGATGCCCAGCACCAGCGTCTTGAGCCCGGAATTGACCAGGCAATCCTGAATAAAGGTGATGCGCCGGGCGACTTCGGCCTGCAGGGCCTTGTGGTCGGCGAACGGCGGTTGCACCTTGAGCTGTTCAGCAATCTCACGCTGTACGGCTTGCATGAATTCACTCCTTGCTAGATAGACTGGAATCGGCAGGAACCTGGAAAACGTGCCGCAAATAGGCGACAAAATTCGGGTCTTTACAGTGGGTCTTGCCTGGCTCGTCGGAGATCTTTGCCACCGGTTGGCCGTTGCAGGCGGTCATTTTAAGCACGATGCTCATCGGTTCGACACCCGGAATGTCACAGGTGAGGTTGGTACCGATGCCGAAGCTGACGTTGATCCGCCCGTGCAGCGCACGGAAGATCTCCAGCGACTTGGGCAGGGTCAGGCTGTCGGAGAACACCAGGGTCTTGCTCATCGGATCGATGCCGAGTTTGTGATAGTGCGCGATGCATTTTTCGCCCCACGCCACAGGATCGCCGGAGTCATGGCGCAGGCCGTCAAACAGCTTGGCGAAGAACAGGTCGAAGTCGCCGAGGAACGCATCGGTGGTGATGCAATCGGTGAGCGCGATCCCGAGCAGGCCACGGTATTCGCGAACCCAGCAATCAAGCGCGGCGATCTGGCTGTCGATCAGCCGTGGACCGAGTTGCTGGTGCGCCATGATCCACTCGTGGGCCATGGTGCCCAGCGGTTTCATGTCCAGCTCGCGGGACAGGTGTACGTTGCTGGTGCCGACGAAACGCCCGGGGAAGTCGTGTTTGAGTACATTCACCACTTCAGCCTGCACGCCATACGAAAAGCGGCGGCGGGTGCCGAAATCGGCGACCTGCAGTTGCGACAACTCGTCGGCCGAGGCGTTGGCGGTCAGCCAGTCGAACTTGCGATAGAGCTGTTCGCGCGCTTGTTCCAGCACGGTTTCGCGGTAGCGATAGCGGTTGCGCACTTCGCTGACGATCGCCAGCAGCGGCACTTCGTAGAGAATCACATGCAGCCACGGCCCGCGCAGACGGATGAACAGCTCGCCGTTTTCGATGCCGGTGTGCAGATACCGCAGGTTAAAGCGGAACAGCCCGAGAAAGCGCAGGAAGTCCGGCTTGAGGAAACTGATGCGCTCGAGAAAGCTCAGTTGATCGGCGCTCAGGCTCAGTTCGGCCAGACGCTCGATCTGAAAACGGATCTCGGCCAGATACGGGCGCAGATCTTCGCTATTACGGCAACGAAACTCCCATTCGACTTCGACGTTGGGATAGTTGTGCAGCACCGCCTGCATCATCGTCAATTTGTAGAAGTCGGTGTCGAGCAGGTTCTGCACGATGCGATCGGCAAACACGCTCTCGCTCATAACTGGGTCTCCAGGTGCGCCGCGCCTGTGCGCGGTCTCATTCGATGGCGCTAGTGGCGCATATCAGGGACGAAGATTGCCAGCAATTTTTTAGATCACCGCAGAACCCTTGTGGGAGCGAGCCTGCTCGCGAAGGCGTCATTTCAGTCGAAATGGGTATTGAATGTGCCGGCCTCTTCGCGAGCAGGCTCGCTCCCACATTTTTCAATCGGATCAGTCATTCGGGCTATCGATCTGCTCCAGCATCCATTTCACGAAATCCCGTACCTTCGGCACTTCTGCCGCATGCTCCGGGTATGCCAGGTAATAGGCATCGGTGCTGGGCATGGCATGCTCAAAAGGAATGACCAGTTTGCCGTCGGCTAATTCCTCTTCCACCAGAAATCGCGGCAACAACGCCACACCGCAGCCAACCTGCGCGGCACGGATGCACATATAAAAGGTTTCGAAACGCGGCCCGTGATAGCTGTGTTCGGTCTGGTAACCCTGACTGTCGAACCAGTCGTGCCAGGCCTGCGGGCGCGAGGCATTTTGCAACAGGACCAGATCGGTGAGTTGCGTCGGATCAGTAAACGGCTTATCAGGCAGGCTACCCGGCGCGCACACCGGCACCAACTCTTCGCCGAACAACTTCAGGCATTCAGTGCCGGGCCGTGAACCTTGGCCGAAGTAGAACGCCAGATCGCTGCGCCCTTGCAGCAGATCATCCGCTTCCTGCTCGTTGCACAAGTCCAGATGAATCGACGGATGGCGTAGCCGCCAGCCTTTCAGGCGCGGCACCAGCCAGCGCGCGCCGAAGGTCGAGGGCGTCGAGACGCGCAGGACTTCGGTCTCGCCGCCGTAGGAACGCAGGTAATGCGTCGACATCTCCACTTGTGTGAGGATTTTTCGTACTTCAACCAAGTACAAATCCCCTGCCGGGGTCATCTGCAAACGTCGACGCACGCGGCGAAACAATAAATGCTGCAACAGCTCTTCAAGCTGCGCGACCTGTTTGCTCACCGCACTCTGGGTCAGATTCAGTTCCTCAGCGGCGCGAGTGAAACTGAGGTGCCGGGTCACGGCCTCGAAACACTGCAGGGCGGTGATCGAGGGCAAGTGGCGTTTGTTCAGCATGGCCGATCCTTTTCTTGTCTTTCTAGCGCAGCATGAATAAACGGAATGATATCTCGCGTAAAGGTCGTTTGTTGCCTTGCCATTGTGACGCTACAACTAAAGGCCTGCCCGGTCGCGAAAAAGCGTCCGCACACATTCAGTTTTTTGCTTGAGGAGTGACCCATGGTTGCCGCATTGCTTGATCGTCTTGGTGTGAACCCGGCCCTTTATCAGAACGGCAAAGTGCCGGTGCATTCGCCGATCGACGGCAGCCGCATTGCCGCCGTGAACTGGGAAGGCCCGGCCGAAGTCGAGCAGCACATCAGTCGCGCAGATCATGCGTTCGAGCAGTGGCGCAAGGTGCCGGCTCCGCGTCGTGGCGAGCTGGTGCGTCAATTCGGTGAAGTACTGCGCGAATACAAGGCTGATCTCGGCGAACTGGTTTCCTGGGAGGCGGGCAAGATCACTCAGGAAGGCTTGGGTGAAGTGCAGGAGATGATCGACATCTGCGATTTTGCCGTCGGCCTGTCCCGCCAGCTGTACGGTTTGACCATTGCCTCCGAGCGTCCGGGCCACCATATGCGTGAAACCTGGCATCCGCTGGGCGTGGTCGGGGTGATCAGCGCGTTCAACTTCCCGGTTGCGGTGTGGGCATGGAACACCACGCTGGCACTGGTTTGCGGCAACCCGGTGGTGTGGAAACCATCGGAGAAAACCCCGCTGACCGCACTGGCCTGCCAGGCATTGTTCGACCGCGTGGTGAAGAATTTTACCGATGCGCCAGCGAACCTTTGCCAAGTGATCATCGGTGGTCGCGATGCCGGCGAAGCGCTGGTCGATGACCCGCGTGTCGCACTGATCAGCGCCACCGGCAGCACGCGCATGGGCCGTGAAGTCGCGCCGAAAGTCGCCGCGCGTTTCGCCCGCAGCATTCTGGAACTGGGCGGTAACAACGCGATGATCCTCGGCCCGAGCGCCGATCTGGACATGGCGGTACGGGCGATTCTGTTCAGCGCCGTCGGTACTGCCGGGCAGCGTTGCACCACCCTGCGTCGACTGATTGCCCACGAATCTGTGAAAGAAGAAATCGTTACTCGCCTCAAAGCTGCGTACTCGAAAGTGCGCATCGGCAATCCGCTGGAAGGCAATCTGGTCGGCCCGCTGATCGACAAGCACAGCTTCGAAAACATGCAGGACGCGCTGGAGCAGGCGTTGAGCGAGGGCGGTCGTGTGTTCGGCGGCAAGCGTCAGCTTGAGGATCAATTCCCCAACGCCTACTACGTTTCGCCGGCGATCGTTGAAATGCCCGAGCAAAGTGATGTGGTTTGCAGTGAGACCTTCGCACCGATTCTTTATGTAGTCGGCTACAGCGATTTCCAGGAAGCGCTGCGCCTGAACAACGCGGTGCCACAAGGTTTGTCGTCGTGCATCTTCACCACCGATGTGCGCGAGGCCGAGCAGTTCATGTCGGCAGTCGGTAGCGACTGCGGCATCGCCAACGTCAACATCGGCCCGAGCGGTGCCGAAATTGGCGGCGCGTTTGGTGGCGAGAAAGAGACCGGTGGCGGGCGTGAGTCCGGCTCGGACGCGTGGCGCGCCTATATGCGCCGGCAGACCAACACCGTGAACTACTCGCTGGAGTTGCCGCTGGCGCAGGGCATCACATTCGACTGACAGGTGGAGATCCCTCCTTGTGGGAGCGAGCCTGCTCGCGAATACGGTGGGTCAGTCGACATTGATGTTGGCTGATACGCCCCTTTCGCGAGCAGGCTCGCTCCCACAGGATCAGCACTGTGTTTGGCAGGTTTCTGTTGGAGTCTGGCAATGCCGTTACGCGAAGAATGTCTGTGGGAAAAGCTCACGCCACAAAGGCCGGATAAAACCGCGCTCAAAGTCGAAGTCAAAGTCGATGTCTGCGTGATCGGCGCCGGGTTCACCGGGTTGTCGGCGGCGCTGCATCTGTTGGAAAAAGGCAAAAGCGTCTGCGTGCTGGAGGCTCATCGCGCGGGGCACGGTGGTTCCGGGCGTAACGTCGGACTGGTCAACGCCGGCATGTGGATCCCGCCGGACGAGATCGAAGCCGGTTTCGGCGAAGCGGTGGGCAGCCAGCTCAATCGCATGCTCGGGGGCGCACCGGCGCTGGTGTTCAGCCTTGTGGACAAGTACAACATCGATTGCCAGTTGCGCCGCGAAGGCACGTTGCACATGGCGCACAACGCCAAGGGCGAGGCGGATTTGCGCAGCCGCGAGCAACAATGGAAACGTCGCGGCGCACCGGTTGAACTGCTGACCGGCAAGGCCTGCGAGCAAGCCACCGGCACGCAAAAGATTGCCGCGGCTTTGCTCGATCGCCGCGCCGGCACGCTCAACCCGATGGCTTATGTCACCGGGCTGGCCAACGCGGTGAGCGGTCTCGGCGGGCAAATGTTTGATCATTCGCCGGTCACTCGCCTTGAGCGTCAGGGCGCGAAGTGGTCGGTGCAGACCGAACACGGTTCAGTGCTGGCCGAGCAAGTGGTCATCGCCTCCAACGCCTACACCGAGGGCGACTGGACCGAACTCAAGCGCAACTTCTTCCCCGGTTACTACTATCAGGTCGCTTCGGTGCCGCTGACCGAGGACGCCGCGCAGGAAATTCTCCCGGGCGGGCAGGGTTCATGGGATACGCGGCAGGTGCTGAGCAGCATCCGCCGTGACAAAGAAGGGCGGTTGTTGCTCGGCAGCCTGGGCAACGGCAATCAAAAACCGACCTGGTTTCTCAAGGCCTGGGCCGATCGCGTGCAGCAGCATTATTTCCCCAATCTGAAACCGGTCGAGTGGGAATGCACCTGGACCGGGCGTATAGCTTTTACGCCAGATCACCTCATGCGCCTGTTCGAGCCGGCGCCGGGGCTGGTGGCCGTCACCGGTTACAACGGCCGTGGCGTCACCACCGGCACCGTGGTCGGCAAGGCTTTCGCTGATTACCTGTGTAACGGAAATCCTCAAGCGCTGCCGATTCCCTTCGCACCGATGCAGCCCCTGACCGGTGTGGGCTTGCGCAGTTGCCTGTACGAGGCCGGGTTCTCGCTGTATCACGCGGGCCAGTGCCTGCGCATTGTGATTTGAGTGTTGAAATATGTTGCCGGGCGCGGCGCTTTTTCACGTAGCGACTAGCCTGTAATGGTGCGGGTTGTAGCAGTCCCGCACCAGCAGTGTGCAGTTCGGTGACGCGGGTTGTTACAGGCTGGTTGCACGTCGTTTGGCGCCGCGGTTGCAATGATGGCGCGTGCGGGTTGCGCCTGAAAAAATAAATGGTTTCACCTTCCGCGGTTTAGACGGTTGCACGCCCAATGAAAATGGGAACGAAACAGTCGAAATAACAAGAAAGCAGCGACTTTTTGAAGAATAAAAAACCGATGGCACGGCCCTTGCTCAGAGCAATCAGTGAAGTGAAGTCGCAGTGCCAACTAAAAAAAACCTTGGAGCACCACCTCATGTCCCAGACGTTTTACAAGAAAGGCTTTCTGGCCCTCGCAGTGGCTACTGCGTTGGGTGTTTCTGCGTTTGCTCAAGCTGATGTGAAAATCGGTGTAGCGGGTCCAATGACGGGCGCCAACGCGGCATTTGGCGAGCAGTACATGAAGGGTGCACAGGCAGCGGCTGACGCAGTCAACGCGGCAGGCGGCGTCAACGGGGAGAAAATCGTACTGGTCAAAGGCGATGACGCCTGCGAACCGAAGCAGGCCGTGACGGTCGCCAAGGACCTCACCAACCAGAAAGTCGCCGGCGTGGTCGGTCATTTCTGCTCCTCTTCGACCATTCCAGCGTCGGAAATCTACGACGAAGCCGGGATCATCGCGATCACCCCGGGTTCGACCAACCCACAAGTCACCGAGCGTGGCCTCAGCGCCATGTTCCGTATGTGCGGGCGTGACGACCAGCAAGGCATTGTGGCCGGCGACTACATCGTCGACGTGCTCAAGGGCAAGAAAGTCGTCGTACTGCACGACAAAGACACCTACGGCCAAGGCCTGGCGGATGCCACCAAAGCCCAACTGGTCAAGCGCGGCGTGACGCCTGTGTTGTACGAAGGCCTGACCCGTGGCGAAAAAGACTTCAGCACCATCGTTACCAAGATCCGTGGCGCTGGCGCCGACGTCGTCTACTTCGGCGGTCTGCACCCGGAAGCCGGCCCGCTGGTTCGCCAACTGCGTGAACAAGGCCTGAAAGACGTCAAGTTCATGTCCGATGACGGCATCGTGACTGACGAGCTGGTGACCACCGCCGGTGGCCCGCAATTCACCGATGGCGTGCTAATGACCTTCGGCGCCGACCCGCGTCTGTTGCCAGAGAGCAAGACCGTAGTGGACGCTTTCCGCAAGGCCGGTACCGAGCCTGAAGGCTACACCCTGTACGCCTACGCTTCGGTGCAAACCCTGGCTGCCGCGTTCAACGGCGCCAAGTCCAACAAGGGCGAAGAGGCTGCGGCTTGGCTGAAGAAAAATCCGGTGAAAACCGTGATGGGTGAAAAAACCTGGGACTCCAAGGGCGACCTGAAAGTCTCCGACTACGTGGTTTACCAGTGGGACAAGGACGGCAAATATCACCAGCTGGAAAAACAGAAGTAAGGGCTGACGCGACCCTTTGAACTCCGCAAAGCCCTGTGGGAGCGGGCTTGCCCGCGATGACGGCCTGACAGTCGACAACTGTGTTGAATGTTCTACCGCTATCGCTGGCAAGCCAGCTCCCACAAGGTCCTGTGGTGATCGAACCGTTCGCGCTCTGACATTGCTCCGACGTAAATCTGTATTTTTCCTAGAAGAACCGCACTCCACAGGTGTGCAGGTTCTCACTGCGTGAGATTGCGTTATGGATGGTATTTTCCTGCAGCAACTGGTCAACGGCCTGACCCTCGGGTCGGTCTATGGCCTGATCGCCATCGGCTACACAATGGTCTACGGCATCATCGGCATGATCAACTTCGCCCACGGCGAGGTTTACATGATTTCTGCTTACCTGGCGGCAATCAGTCTGGCTCTGCTGGCGTACTTCGGTATCGAATCTTTCCCACTGCTGATGCTCGGCACGCTGATCTTCACCATCGTCGTCACGGCGGTGTATGGCTGGGTCATCGAGCGTGTCGCTTACAAACCCCTGCGCAACTCCACCCGCCTGGCACCGTTGATCAGCGCCATCGGTATCTCGCTGATCCTGCAAAACTATGCACAGATCGCCCAGGGCGCCAAACAACAGGGCGTACCTACCCTGCTGAGCGGTGCGTGGCGTGTTGAAATCGGTACCGGCTTCGTGCAACTCACCTACACCAAAGTCTTCATTCTGGTGGCCGCATTCGTCGGCATGGGCCTGCTGACCTACGTCATCAAGTACACCAAGCTCGGACGCATGTGCCGTGCGACCCAGCAAGACCGCAAGATGGCTTCGATCCTCGGCATCAATACCGATCGGGTCATTTCCTATGTGTTCATCATCGGTGCAGCCATGGCGGCGCTGGCCGGCGTACTGATCACCATGAACTACGGCACTTTCGACTTCTATGCCGGCTTCATTATCGGCATCAAGGCGTTCACCGCTGCGGTGCTTGGCGGGATCGGTTCACTGCCTGGGGCAATGCTCGGCGGGATCATCCTCGGCATCTCCGAGTCGCTGTTCTCCGGCCTGGTCAACTCCGACTACAAAGACGTGTTCAGCTTCTCGCTGCTCGTACTTGTTCTGGTCTTCCGGCCGCAGGGCCTGTTGGGCCGTCCTCTTGTGTCGAAGGTGTAAGCGATGTCTTCAACCACTCAAAAATCCATCGATATCAAAAAAAGCCTGGTTGAGGCGATTCTTGCCGGCCTGATTGCCCTGATCGTTTTCGGTCCGATTGTCGGCGTCGTGCTCGAGGGTTACAGCTTCAACCTCGAACCGACCCGGGTGGCCTGGATCATCGGCATTGTCATGATCGGCCGCTTTGCCCTCAGCCTGTTCCTGCAAACGCCCAAGGGCCTGAAAATTCTCGACGGATTCGAGAGTACTGGCTCTGGGGTGCACGTGCTGCCTGCCGATCACAAATCCTCGCTGCGCTGGATCATCCCGCTGCTGATTGTGCTGGCCGTCATCGTGCCGTTTGTCTCCAACTCCTATCTGCTCGGCGTGGTCATCCTCGGCTTGATCTACGTGCTGCTGGGGCTGGGGCTGAACATCGTGGTCGGTCTGGCCGGTCTGCTCGACCTCGGTTACGTGGCGTTCTACGCCATCGGCGCCTACGGTCTGGCGCTGGGTTATCAGTACCTCGGCCTGGGCTTCTGGACGGTGTTGCCATTGGCGGCGATCACGGCCGGGCTGGCCGGCTGCATCCTCGGTTTCCCGGTGCTGCGCCTGCACGGCGACTACCTGGCAATCGTGACCCTGGGCTTCGGTGAAATCATTCGCCTGGTCCTCAACAACTGGTTGTCACTGACCGGCGGCCCGAACGGCATGCCGGCGCCATTGCCGACGTTCTTCGGTCTGGAGTTCGGTAAGCGGGCGAAGGATGGCGGGGTGCCGTTTCACGAGTTCTTCGGCATCGCCTACAACCCGGATGTGAAGTACTACTTCATCTACGCGGTGCTGTTCCTCGTGGTGTTGGCCGTGTTGTACATCAAGCATCGTCTGGTGAAAATGCCGGTCGGTCGCGCCTGGGAAGCCTTGCGTGAAGATGAAATCGCCTGCCGCTCGATGGGCCTCAACCACGTGTTGGTCAAGCTCTCGGCGTTCACCATCGGTGCATCGACCGCCGGTCTTGCCGGTGTGTTCTTCGCGACCTATCAAGGCTTCGTCAACCCGACCTCGTTCACCTTCTTCGAATCGGCGCTGATCCTCGCTATCGTCGTGCTCGGCGGTATGGGCTCGACCATCGGTGTGGTGATCGCCGCGTTCGTGCTGACGGTTGCTCCGGAATTGCTGCGCGGCTTCGCAGAATACCGCGTGCTGCTGTTCGGCATCCTGATGGTGTTGATGATGATCTGGCGACCACGCGGGCTGATCCGCATCAGCCGGACCGGGGTCACTCCACGCAAAGGTGCCATTCACTATGAGAGGACTGCGCCATGAGTGAAGTCGTACTCTCTGTTGAAAAACTGATGATGCATTTCGGTGGCATCAAGGCCTTGAGCGATGTCAGCCTGAAGGTCAAACGCAACTCGATCTTCGCCCTGATCGGCCCCAACGGTGCTGGCAAGACCACGGTGTTCAACTGCCTGACCGGGTTCTACAAGGCCTCGGGTGGCAAGATCGAACTCAACGTGCGCGGCCAGCAGACCAACGTCATCCAGTTGCTCGGCGAGTCGTTCAAACCGACCGACTTCGTTTCGCCGAAATCTTTCCTCAGCCGCATGTACTACAAAATGTTCGGCGGTACGCACTTGGTGAACCGGGCAGGCCTGGCGCGGACGTTCCAGAACATTCGCCTGTTCAAGGAAATGTCGGTACTGGAAAACCTGCTGGTGGCCCAGCACATGTGGGTCAACCGCAACATGCTTGCCGGCATCCTCAACACCAAGGGCTACCGCAAGGCCGAAAGTGACGCGCTGGATTGCGCGTTCTATTGGCTGGAAGTGGTCGATCTGGTGGACTGCGCCAACCGGCTCGCCGGTGAGCTTTCCTACGGCCAACAGCGTCGTCTGGAAATTGCCCGGGCCATGTGCACGCGGCCGCAGATCATCTGCCTCGACGAACCGGCCGCCGGCCTCAACCCTCAGGAAACCGAAGCGCTCAGCGCGATGATCCGGCTGCTGCGCGACGAGCACGATCTGACCGTGGTGCTGATCGAACACGACATGGGCATGGTTATGAGCATTTCCGACCACATCGTGGTGCTGGACCACGGCATCGTCATCGCCGAAGGCGGGCCTGAAGCGATCCGCAACGACCCGAAGGTGATCGCAGCCTATTTGGGCGCCGACGAAGAGGAGCTGGTATGACGCAACCGATCCTCGAACTCAAAGACCTCGACGTCTTCTATGGCCCGATCCAGGCCCTCAAAGGTGTTTCGCTGCAGATCAACGAAGGGGAAACCGTCAGCCTGATCGGCTCCAACGGTGCCGGCAAATCGACGTTGCTGATGTCGATCTTCGGCCAGCCACGGGCGGCAGGCGGGCAGATCCTTTATCAAGGCGTCGACATTACCCACAAGTCCTCGCACTACATCGCCTCCAACGGCATCGCGCAATCGCCGGAAGGGCGGCGAGTGTTCCCCGACATGACCGTCGAGGAAAACCTGCTGATGGGCACCATCCCGATTGGCGACAAGTACGCCAAAGAGGACATGCAGCGTATGTTTACGCTGTTTCCACGGCTGGAAGAGCGACGTAACCAACGGGCGATGACCATGTCTGGTGGTGAACAGCAAATGCTCGCCATTGCCCGTGCCTTGATGAGCCGACCAAAGTTGTTGCTGCTCGATGAGCCGAGCCTGGGCCTGGCGCCGATTGTGGTGAAGCAGATTTTCGCGACCCTGCGGGAATTGGCGAAAACCGGCATGACCATTTTCCTGGTTGAGCAGAACGCCAACCATGCGCTGAAGCTTTCGGACCGCGCATATGTGATGGTCAACGGCGAGATTCGCCTGACGGGCACGGGTAAAGAGTTGCTGGTGAATGAGGAAGTGCGTAACGCCTATCTGGGCGGGCACTGATTCCTCGACGTTATGCACAGCCCCGGCGACGCAAGTCCCGGGGCTTTTTCATTCCTCAAACATACCGCACGCCTGTGTAGGAGCTGCCGAAGGCTGCGATCTTTTGATGTTGTCTTTAAAGATCAGGAGATCGCAGCCTTCGGCAGCTCCTACAGGGAATTGATCAGTGATTTCAAGTGTTGCGTGGAATTGTGGAAAACAAATTCCCCAAGCTGCCAAAGCGCGACATATAGACGCTGCAAATGGCTGTTTTTCCACAGTTTTGACTTGTCCCCGGTTACTGTGGAGCTGGCTGTGAATAACGTGGGTGTATCTGGCTGGACGCCTTGTAAACCGTGGCTTGCAAGTGTGTGGTTGTTTTTTGATCAGGCGTTTTTGAGAGGGCTGAAGACGTCGTTGTCAATCTTTTTCTAGACATTGCCAATCGGCCGGTTCCAGGTGAACAAGGCTGTGGATAAGTCTGTGATTAAACTCTGGAAAGACCGCGCTGAGCGCCGTAATTACTGGCCTCGCGCAATCACTGTGCTAAACGTCCGTTCGTGCAAAATGCCATCTCCCGCACATCCGCCACTTCAGGGTCAAGCAAAAAACTTTCTATTTCGCCCGCAAAGCCTTGTGTGGCGCGGCTTTGCGCGTTTCCAGTTGCCCCCGGAAACTGTGGAAGGGACTGTGGATAACATGCGTGCACATGGCTACAGGCCACGGTCGCTATGGCGTTGGCATGTCTGGTTGTTTTTTGTACAGCTTGTGGGTGTTGCCCGTGAATGCGCGGGCGGGCATGCTGCCTGCTGATTTTCTATTCCAAGGGCTGCCCCGGCGGCCGAAGCAAGGAGAACACGATGTCCAACACCCTGTTTATCACCGGCGCGACGTCCGGATTTGGTGAAGCCTGTGCCCGCCGTTTTGCCGAGGCTGGCTGGAAACTGGTGCTGACCGGCCGTCGTGAAGAACGCCTCAATGCGTTGTGCGCCGAATTGTCGAAACAGACCGAAGTGCACGGTCTGGTGCTTGATGTGCGTGACCGCAAGGCCATGGAGGAGGCGATTGCCAATCTACCGCCGTCGTTCGCAAAGCTTCGCGGGTTGATCAACAACGCAGGTTTGGCGCTGGGCGTGGATCCGGCGCCGAAGTGCGATCTCGACGATTGGGACACCATGGTCGACACCAACGTCAAAGGCCTGATGTACGCCACCCGCTTGCTGCTGCCGCGCCTGATCGCCCATGGCCGTGGCGCCGGCATCGTCAACCTTGGCTCCATTGCTGGCAACTATCCGTATCCGGGCAGCCACGTGTATGGCGCGACCAAGGCGTTCGTTAAACAGTTCTCGCTGAACCTGCGTTGCGACTTGCAAGGCACGGGCGTGCGGGTCAGTAACATTGAGCCGGGGCTGTGCGAGAGCGAGTTCTCGCTGGTGCGTTTTGCCGGCGATCAGGAGCGTTACAACGCGACCTACGCTGGTGCCGAGCCGATCCAGCCGCAGGACATTGCCGAGACGATTTTCTGGGTGATGAACGCGCCGGCGCACATCAACATCAACAGTCTGGAATTGATGCCGGTGAGCCAGACCTGGGCGGGTTTTGCCATTGAGCGTAACAAGGCCTGACACCGCGTCACGGCCAATCGCTGGCAAGCCAGCTCCCACAGGGTTATCGGTGCACACGAATCTTGTGAGCGACTCGGTACTTGTGGGAGCTGGCTTGCCAGCGATGAGGCCAGCACAGGCAATAAATCCCGATAAGGTAAACTCCTCTCGCAACAACCCAACCGCACCCCGCGGTTTTCAAGGTTTTTCGAGGAGTCAAAGTGAGTAACCGAGGTGAGCAGGCACTGCTCAAACAATCGACCATTCTGATGTTGGCTGTGGCGATTGCCGGGATCGTCACCGGTTTTGTTTCAGGTTCCCAATCCATCCTGTTTGATGGTTTTTTCTCGCTGATCGCAACCTTCATCAAAGTCCTGATGCTGATCACTGCCAAGCTGATCGCCAAGCAAAGCAACCACCGTTTCCAGTTCGGTTTCTGGCATCTGGAGCCGATGGTGCTGCTGATCGAAGGCAGTTTCCTGATGCTGATCGCGATCTACGCGTTTCTCAACGGCGTGTTCGGCATCATCAACGGTGGCCGCGACATCGAGTTAGGACTGGTGATCATTTATGCCGCGGTGTTTACCGTTGTCGAGTTCGCCTACTTTTTCTACGTCCGGCACCGTAACCGCAAGCTCAAATCCAGCCTGATCCAGTTCGATAACATCAGTTGGCTGGTGGACGCGATGCTGTCCGTGGGCCTTTTGATCAGTTTCCTCGCGGCGCTGCTGCTCAAGTCCCAAGGCTATGGGCAGTGGGCGGTGTATGTCGACCCGCTGATCCTGATCGTGCTGGCCCTGACCATGTTGCCGCCGGCGTTCAAGATCCTTGGCCCGGCCTTACGCGATGTGCTGGGGATCGCGCCGGACACGCTGGATGATCAGGTGCGACAGGTGATGGACGCGGCGAAAATCGAGCATGGTTTCGACGATTACGTGTCGTACGTGCAGAAGCACGGGCGGGCGCGGTTTATCGAGATTCATGTGGTGTTGCCGGCGGATTATGCGTTGAGCAATGTCGGACAGCTGGACGCGTTACGCGAAGAGATATCGGCGAAGCTGGGCAAGCCGGATGCGGCGCGCTGGTTGACCATCAGCTTTACCGGTGACAAGAAGTGGATCGCATAGCGACCTTATAACGGCCATTCGCGAACAGGCTCGCTCCTACATTTGGAATGCGTTCCTCTGTAGGAGTGAGCCTGCTCGCGACAGCCATTTATCCGTCAGCGCAGATATTCAGCCAGGCCGCTATAGCAAGTCGCCAAGTGATACGGCGTAGTTGAAGGCATGTCCTTACGGCTCACCTCGCCCAACTCATCCCGGCACTCATGCCAGCCACCGGCATGCAGAAACCGCTGCTGCAACGCCTGTAACTGGCGCAGCACCACCGCTTCACTGCCCTGACGCAAGGTCAGTGCGCGCAGATATTCCGCCTGCGCCCAGATCCGCTGGGTCGAGTCTCGCGGGCGTCCGTCCGTTTCCAGATCGAGCATCGCCCGTACTGCGCCGGATGGCTGCACCACACCGTATTGCTCGGTGAAGGCAAACGCCCGGTCAAGCGCCGCATGCAGTTTCGAACCACGCAATAACGGCGACGATTCGAGCAGGAAATACCATTCGAACTGATGCCCCGGCTCATACCAGTTATCCACAGCCCCGAGCGGTTTTTCCATCAACACGCCATATTGCGGATCGACGAACTGCTTGTGCATGGCTGTGCATAACTCCAGCAACGCTTTCTGCGTCTGGGCATCTTCGCGCACGGCAAGGGTGGCGAGGAATGCTTCGGCCAGGTGCATCAACGGGTTTTGCAGTGGACCGGTTTGCAGGGTGATCCAGTCGCGTTCCAGGCAGGCTTCGTACAGGCCATCGCCGGTGGCGAAGCGCCGGCCGATGATTTCCAGCGCCGCATTCAACGTCGACTCGACCAGCGGATCGCCGGATTTTGCCCAGTAATGCGCGCAGGCAAACAGGATAAAAGCGTGGGTGTAGAGATCCTTGCGCTGGTCCAGCGGTTTGCCTTGGGCGTCGATGCTGTAGAACCAGCCGCCATGCTCGGCATCATGAAAGTGCCGTTGCAAGGAGCGGAACAGTGCCGCTGCACGCACTTCAGCGTTATCCACAACCCCGATCAGACTGGAAAACAGATACAGCTGCCGTGCACAGGCCATCGCCCGATAGCGCTGCGGTGGCAGCGGCTGATGCGCGGCGTCCAGCGCCTCGTAGGGCAACGCCATGTCGGCGTTCCAGCCCGGGCCTTGCCAGAGCGGCACGATCACGTTGACGAAATGCTGCTGCACAGCGCCGAACAGGGCGGTCAATTCGGGCAGGGAGGTGGAGCAAGAAGCGTGGGGCATGGGCGGACGTCGTCACGGCTGGGGCGATTGCGCGACATGGTAGCAGAGCGGCGGCCGTTAGAGTCTTGGTGTCTGATCGGCCGTCATCGCTGGCAAGCCAGCTCCCACAGGTGATTGGGTAAGTCCACAATTGTGTGAACACCAAATATCCTTGTGGGAGCTGGCTTGCCAGCGATGAGGCCGGTACAGGCGATGGAGATTAGCCTGCCAGCAGCCAGGCGCCTGTTATTGCTGAGGCAGCACCTGCAAGGCGCACCAACGGTGCAGCAGCCTGAGGCAGGAAACGCGCCACGCCATAACCCGCCGCATGCAGTGCAGCCGTCGCGGCGACGAAACCCGCCGCATACGCCCAAGGACTGCTCATGTCCGGCAGTTCCAAACCATGCGCCACGCCATGGAACAACGCAAACACCGCCGTCGCCACCACCGCCATGACCAACGGCGGACGCACCGCCAAGGCTACTGCCAGACCCAGCGCCAGCACCGACGCGGCAATCCCGCTTTCCAGCGCTGGCAATTCCAGCCCTTCAAAACCGAGCATGCCGCCGATCAGCATGGTGCCGACAAACGTGCACGGCAGCGCCCAGCGCGCGGCGCCCCGCTGCTGCGCGGCCCACAAACCGACAGCCAGCATCGCCAGCAAATGGTCGAGGCCGCCAATCGGGTGGCTGATACCGGCGACCAGGCCGCTGTCGCCATGCCCCGGGTGAGCGAAGGCTAATGCCGGAGTCAGCAGCAGCGCCACAGCGCCAAGAATGCGTTTGAGTGTCATGAATAAGCTTCCTTGTTGATAAGTGAATCAGGCTGCAGTCAGCAGGCCCTGGCGTTCGATGAAGGCGATGATTTGCTCAAGGCCCTGACCGGTTTTCTGGTTGCTGAAGACGAACGGCTTGCCGTTGCGCATGCGTTTTGTGTCGCTGTCCATCATCTCCAGCGAGGCGCCCACCAGCGGTGCGAGGTCGATCTTGTTGATGACCAGCAGATCGGATTTGCAGATCCCCGGCCCGCCCTTGCGCGGCAATTTGTCGCCCGCTGAGACGTCGATCACGTAGATGGTCAGGTCGGACAGTTCCGGGCTGAAGGTCGCCGACAGGTTGTCGCCGCCGGATTCCACCAGAATCAGATCCAGTCCCGGAAAGCGCCGGTTCAGTTGATCCACTGCTTCAAGGTTGATCGAGGCGTCTTCGCGGATCGCAGTGTGCGGACAGCCACCGGTTTCCACGCCGATGATCCGCTCCGGTGCGAGGGCTTCGTTGCGCACGAGAAAATCGGCGTCTTCGCGGGTGTAGATATCGTTGGTGACCACGGCGAGGTTGTAGCGCTCGCGCAGGGCCAGGCACAGAGCCAGGGTCAACGCGGTTTTACCGGAACCGACCGGGCCGCCGATGCCGACGCGCAGGGGTTGTGTGTTCATGGTTGTTTCTCCTAAGAGCGGAAGAGGCGGCTGTACTGGCGCTCGTGGGCCATGCACGCCAAGGACAGGCCGAACGCGGCGCTGCCCATGTGGTCGGGATTGATTCGGCTGGCGTCCTGCTGCGCTTGTTGCAGCAGCGGCAGCAGTTCGCTGGTCAGGCGTTGCGCGGCTTGCTGGCCCAGCGGCAGGGTTTTCATCAATACGGCGAGCTGGTTTTCCAGCCAGCTCCACAACCACGCGGCGAGGGCGTCTTGCGGGCTGATGCCCCAAGCGCGCGCGGCCAGCGCCCAGCACAGGGCCAGATGCGGTTCGGGACATTGATCGAGAAAGTCGCGGGCGTGCGTGTCGAGTTCCGGCAAACCATTGAGCAGTTGCTGTAACGAATAGCCCATCTGCCGGCTCTCCAGATGCAACTCGCGTGTCTCGCGGCTGGCCCGATGGCTTTCGCAGAGGCCCAGCAACTCCGCCCATTGTTCATCGGCGGCTGCCTGGCAATGGGCGAGCAGCAGTGGCGCCTCGAACCGGGCGAGGTTGAGCAGTAACTGATCGCTGATCCAGCGCCGGGCACTGTCCGGGTTGTTCACGCGGCCGTTATCCACGGCCATTTCCAGGCCTTGCGAGTAGCTGTAGCCGCCAATCGGCAATTGCGGACTGGCCAGGCGCAGCAGCGCCCAGGCCGGATTCACAGGCGTACGCCGAACTGATGGAGTTTCGGCGCGTAGTTGAAGTCTTCGTCGCCGTGTCGAGAATGGTGATGGCCGCCGCCATAAGCGCCGTGCTCGGGCTGGAATGGCGCTTCGATTGCTTCTACCTGCGCACCAAGCTGTTCGAGCATCGCCTTGAGCACGTAATCGTCGAGCAGACGCAGCCAGCCATCGCCGACTTGCAGGGCGACGTGGCGGTTACCCAGGTGATAGGCGGCGCGGGTCAGTTCGAAGGCGTTGGCGCAGGTGACGTGCAGCAATTGCTCGGGGCGGGCGCAGACGCGGACGATGCGGCCGTCTTCAGCTTGTAGGCATTCGCCGTCATATAGCGGCGGCTGACCGCGCTCCAAAAACAACCCGACGTCTTCGCCCTCGGCACTGAAACAGCGCAAACGGCTTTTGCTCCGCGCTTCGAAGGTCAGGTGCAACTCGGCGGCCCAGACGGGTTGAGGGTCGATTCTGCGGTGAATCACCAGCATCGGAAAGCTTCCAACTATGGACAATACTCAGGCTAGAGCAAGGGCCTTGCCAATCGGACGAGATGTAGGAAATCCCTGTCGGAGCGTAGTGGATGTTTCAAGATGTTGCGGGAATATGGAAGGTTTTGGTGCGTGAAGATTTTTTTATGCACCAAATGGAGGCTGACGCGGCGCACCTTTGTAGGAGTGAGCCTGCTCGCGATAGCAGTGTGTCAGTCAGCAACTATTTGACTGGTAGACCGCTATCGCGAGCAGGCTCACTCCTACAGGGGATTTGTGGTGTGGCGGGAAGAGGGGAGTTATTCGGTACTGCCCAGCCCTTGCCAGTGCTTGAGCCCAATAAAGATAAAGCGCAGTTGCTGGGTGATCTTCGCCTGCGGCGTCAGATGCTCCGGCAGGGCTTCGGCCGGCGGATCGATGATGTCGGGGAGGGTAGCGAAGACCGATTTGACGATCAGGTCAGCCATCACGCTCAAACCGGCGGCGTCCAGGTGCTGAAGCTTGGGCATCATCGTCAGGTCGGCCGCCAGGTCGGAGCTGATGTTCTCGCGCAACCGGCCGATTGCCTGACGCACCGGCAGCGAACCGCCGTACTGTTCACGGGCGAGAAACAGGAATTGCGAGCGATTGGCGCTGACCACGTCGAGGAAGATCCGCACCGAGGCATCGATGATGCCGCCCATGACGAATTCGTTGTGGCGCACCAGACGGATGGTTTCGCGGAAGGTCTGGCCGACTTCACTGACCAGCACCAGGCCGAGCTCATCCATATCGGCAAAATGCCGGTAGAAACCGGTGGGCACAATCCCGGCGGTTTTGGTCACTTCGCGCAGGCTCAGGCTGCCGAATCCTCGGCCGCTTTCCATGAGGTGGCGGGCAGCGTCCATCAAGGCGTTGCGGGTCTGTTGTTTCTGTTCGGCGCGGGGCAGCATCGCAGGGTGTGTTCTTTGGCAGGACAAGCGCCGCACTCTAGCAAATCGGCTTTGTCGGCGTCGAACGAGAGGACATGGAGCAGAAGATTTCACCGGCCAGAAAAGTCAAAAGCCCAATCCGGTGATTGGGCTTTTTTTCGAGGCCGCCATGGGCTTAGCTCAAGGCACTGTTGCGTTCGATCACACGGTCACCACCACCTTCGGCGAGTGCTTGACCCAGTGGGGTTTTATCGAAACCGTCGTCAGCCAGGGTCTGACCTTGTGGGGTGCGGTCGCTACCGTCGGAAGCCAGAGTCTGGCCTTGTGGGGTGCGGTCGCTGCCGTCGGAAGCCAGAGTCTGGCCTTGTGGGGTGCGGTCGCTGCCGTCGGAAGCCAGAGTTTGGCCTTGTGGAGTGCGGTCGCTGCCGTCGGAAGCCAGGGTCTGGCCTTGTGGGGTCTTGTCGTAGCCGTCCTGAACCAGGCCTTTCTCTTCCAGGCGATCACGGCCGCCTTCAGCCAGGGTCTGGCCTTGTGGGGTACGGTCCGAACCATCAGCTGCTACGGTCTGGCTGAATACCGAGTGGCTGGATTTCACTTGCGGGGTAGCCTGATCGGCAGCGGGCAGGGCGAAAGCAGTGCTGGCTAGCATCGACAGGGTAAGGCTGAGCAGTAATTGGCGTTTCATGATGGGTTGCTCCTTGGGAGGGCGATAAAGTGGGTACGAGGGCAATGCTACTCTCGATAAGTCGATATAAAAGTTCATAAACGCAATGGTAATAATCAACAGAATTGATTGTTCTGCCGGGAGGCTCTAGATCGCGGCTTTCCGGGCGACGGTTTTGCACCGAGGTGGGTATTTCCGACTCACTCGCGCCTCGCAAACGTGCGGGTCGCGGTAACACTGTTCGACTGATTGGTCAGATTTCGCGCGACTTTTTACGCGCCAATCGGCCTTTCGATTAAACCTGCGGCTGGTTTGCCAGTCGTAGACTTCATGAGGGCCGCTTTGGCCCGCCGTTTCAGCCGTACGCCGCAGTCTTTGCGTGCGGTCGTGATCAGGAGCTTTGTGCATGACGCGCACTGGAAAAATCTTCAGCTGGACCTTCGCCATCCTCGTGCTGCTACTGGCTGTGCTGGTATTGATCATCGTGTTCTTCGACTGGAACCGGATCAAACCGCCGCTCAACGCCAAAGTCTCGGAAGAACTGCACCGACCGTTTGCTATTAACGGCAACCTCGCGGTGATCTGGCAGCGCGAGCCGGACGAGGGCGGCTGGCGCGCCTGGGTGCCGTGGCCGCACGTGGTCGCTGAGGATTTGAGCCTGGGCAACCCGGACTGGTCGAAAAAGCAGCAGATGGTCACGCTCAAACGCGTTGAGCTGCGTATCTCGCCGCTGGCATTGCTGGCGCAACGCGTGGTGATTCCGCGCATCGACCTGACCGAACCCAATGCCGAGTTGCAGCGTCTGGCCGATGGCCGC
Source organism: Pseudomonas sp. Irchel s3a12 (assembly GCF_900187485.1). NCBI lineage: Bacteria > Pseudomonadati > Pseudomonadota > Gammaproteobacteria > Pseudomonadales > Pseudomonadaceae > Pseudomonas > Pseudomonas sp. Irchel s3a12. The sequence continues at coordinate 144,144 of NZ_FYDN01000013.1, read as the reverse complement.
GCCAACTGGACGTTCAAGTTTGACCCGAAAGATCCGAACGCTGAACCCTCGAGCTGGGTGGTCGACATCGGCGCCATCGGTTTTGACAAGGGCCATGTCACCCTCGACGATCAAACGCTCAAAACCAATCTTGATGTGCTGATCGATCCGCTGGGCAAACCCATCCCCTACAGCGACATCGTCGGAGCCAAAGCGGCGAAGACTGCGCAGGACAAGGGTGGTGCGCCGCAGGATTATGCATTTGCCTTGAAGGTCAAAGGCCAATACCACGGTCAGAACCTCTCCGGCCAAGGCAAGATCGGCGGGCTGCTCGCCTTGCAGGATGCGCGCAAGCCATTCCCGCTGCAGGCCCAAGCGAAGATCGGCGACACTCGCATCGACCTGGCCGGCACGCTGACTGATCCGCTCAACCTCGGCGCCCTCGATCTGCGCTTGAAACTGGCCGGCGCGAGCCTCGGCAATCTTTATCCGCTGACTGGCGTGACCCTGCCGGACACCCCACCGTATTCCACCGACGGTCACTTGATCGCCAAACTGCACGATGAGGCCGGGGCGAAATTTACCTACGAGCAGTTCAACGGCAAGATCGGCAGCAGCGACATCCATGGCGACCTTACCTACGTCGCCAGCCAGCCACGGCCGAAACTCAGCGGCTCGTTGCTTTCCAATCAACTGTTGTTCGCTGACCTCGCACCGCTGATCGGCGCTGACTCCAATGACAAGCAGAAGGCGCGCGGCGGCGAAAGCAAACAGCCAGCCGATAAAGTGCTGCCGGTGGAAGAGTTCAAGACTGATCGCTGGCGCGCGATGGATGCCGACGTCGAGTTCACCGGCAAGCGCATCGTCCACAGCGAGAAACTGCCGTTCAACGACCTCTATACCCACCTGAAACTCAATGACGGTGAACTCAGCCTGGAGCCACTGCGCTTCGGCGTCGCTGGCGGTAATCTCGATGCACAGATCCGCCTCAACGGCCGCACCGAACCGCTGGAAGGTCGCGCCAAATTGACCGCTCGCAGGTTCAAACTCAAGGAACTGTTCCCGACGTTCGAGCCAATGAAGACCAGTTTCGGTGAACTCAACGGCGACGCCGATATCACTGGTCGCGGCAACTCGGTGGCCAAGCTACTGGGCGGCGCCAACGGCAAATTGAAGATGGTGATCAACGACGGCGCGATCAGCCGTGAGCTGATGGAACTGGCCGGGCTCAACGTCGGCAACTATGTGGTCGGCAAGATCTTTGGCGACAAGGAAGTGAAGATCAACTGCGCAGCGGCAGACTTCGACATCAAGACCGGTCTGGCGACCACGCAGCTGTTTGTCTTCGATACCGAGAACGCGATCATCTATATCGACGGCACGGCGAACATGGCCACCGAGCAACTCGACCTGACGGTGACCCCGGAATCCAAGGGCTGGCGGTTGATTTCCTTGCGTTCGCCGCTGTATGTACGCGGCAAATTCATCAAGCCGGATGCCGGCGTGAAGGCCGTGCCGCTGATGTTGCGCGGGGCGGGGATGGTTGCGCTGGGTGTGATAGCTGCGCCGGCGGCGGGGCTGTTGGCGCTGGTGGCACCGAGTGGCGGTGAGCCGAATCAGTGTGCGCCGTTGTTGGAGCAGATGAAGGCGGGCAAGGCGCCGGTTACCGTCAAACCCACTAAATAGTCGGTGCCCAAAAGGGCCCCTTCGCGAGCAGGTTCGCTCCCACTTTGAAATGCATTCCAATGTGGGAGCGAGCCTGCTCGCGAAGGCGGTTTTGAAGGGTTACAGGTCGTTCAGGATGTCAGCCATGTCATCGGCATGCTCTTCTTCCTGCGCCAGGATATCTTCGAAGATACGCCGCGTAGTCGGGTCTTTTTCGCCGATGTACTGGATGATTTCGCGATAGCTGTCGATGGCGATCCGCTCGGCAACGAGGTCTTCGTAGACCATCTCTTTGAGGGTGTTGCCGGCCACGTATTGCGCGTGGGACATCTTCGACAGCATGTCGGGGTTGAACTCGGGCTCGCCACCCAATTGCACAATGCGCTCGGCCAGACGGTCAGCGTGCTGGGCTTCCTGGGTGGCGTGTTCGAGAAACTCTTCGGCGGCCACATGGGCTTTCACACCATTGGCCATGAAGTAGTGGCGCTTGTAGCGCAACACGCAGACCAGTTCGGTGGCCAGCGATTCATTGAGCAAGCGCAGCACCTCTTCACGGTCGGCGCTGTAGCCCTCGGTGACGGCGCCGTTCTCGACGTGTTGGCGCGCACGTTCGCGCAAGGTTTGAACATCTGACAGATGCAGGTCGTCGCTCATTTCGATCTCCTGGAGGCTAATCCGATTGTCGCCACGTTCTGCGGACGCGGTCGCTACCTAAGCTGTGAGTCGTGAGCGTTGCAAAAAGTTTTATCGGTTTACGCAACCCCAGTAGGAGCTGCCGAAGGCTGCGATCTTGGCGCCAGCCCGGACAAAACTGCCTCCTCGCGCAACCAGGCAAAAAACGCCCGCACCGGCGGATGCCGCTCGCGCCCTGGCACACACAACGCACTGTACCCGGCGCCATCGACCTGAACCTGGCCCATGAACGGCACCAGCAAACCGCTGGCGACACTCTCCGACACCAGAATATTGCTCGCCAGCACCAGTCCTTGCCCGGCAATCGCCGCTTGCAGGGCGTAATGCTCTTCATCGTATTCGCGGATGGCCGGCTGCGGGTTCAACCAGTTTTCGCCGGCCTTCGCACACCACGCTTCCCAGCCATGGGCGTAAAGCTTGGAGTTGTGCCAGCGCACGCTGATCAACGTCGGTGTGCGCCGCGCGGCCAGCGCCACTTGCTCGGGCGAGCCGTAAACACCGAATGATTCATCGAACAGGCACAGGCCATAAAGGTTCGGGTAGTCGTCGAGGCTGTAGCGCAACACCAGATCGACGCTGGCGTCCTGATGCAGATCGATGACTTCACAGTGAGTATCGAGGCGCACGTTGATGTTCGGATGCTGGGCATAAAAGCGCCCGAGGCGCGGCACCAGCCACAGCGCAGCAAACGCGGCGGTGGTCGACAGCGTCAGCGTGCTGGCGTTGCGTTGCGGGCGCAGGGTGTCGACGCTTTGCGCCACCTCCAGCAATGCGCCGTGCAGGCTGCGAAACAGGCGTTCACCGCCCTCGGTCAGACGTACCTGGCGCGGCAGACGCTCGAACAACGCGACGCCGAGCCAGTCTTCCAGCGAGCGAATCTGGTGGGAAATCGCCGTGGGTGTGACTGACAGCTCTTCGGCGGCAGCCTTGAAGCTCAGCAGGCGTGATGCCGATTCAAAGGCGCGCAGAGCGGTGAGAGGCAACGAGGCAAACATTGAAAGCTCCACGGATGAAATCAATTCATCCCGAGTGATTTTTGCTCATTTGAGAAGAAGCAGTGGCGAGCTTCAAGCTGCAAGCCACAAGCAGTTTGATTCTAGTCCGGAGGATTTACAGATGAGTAGAATTCTTGCGATTCATGCCAGCCCACGCGGCGACCGTTCCCACTCGCGGCGTCTGGCGGAAAGTTTTCTCAGTGCCTGGCAGGTGCGTCATCCGCAGGCGCAAGTGACTCGCCGGGAGGTCGGTCGGGCGTTGATTCCGGCGGTTAACGAAGCCTTTGTCGCCGCCGCGTTTTATCCACAGCCTGAAGCACGCCCACTGTCGATGCAGGCCGATCTGGCCCTGAGCGATCAACTGGTTGGCGAGTTGTTCGACCACGACCTGCTGTTGATTTCTACGCCGATGTACAACTTCAGCGTACCCAGCGGCCTTAAGGCCTGGGTCGATCAGATCGTGCGGCTGGGCCTGACCTTCGACCACACACTGGACAACGGTGTCGCCCAATACACCCCGCTGTTGCAGGGCAAGAAGGCGCTGATCGTCACCAGTCGCGGCGGTTTCGGTTTCGGCCCGGGTGGTGAACTGGAAGCCTTGAACCACGCCGATCCGTGGTTGCGCACGGCGCTGGGGTTCATCGGCATCAACGACGTCAGCGTTGTCGCGGCCGAGGGCGAAGAGTCCGCCGAACGCACCTTCGCGGTGTCGTTGGCCGAGGCCGAGCAGCGTTTGCTCAGCCTTGCCCGGGAGTTCTAAATGGCCTGGCTGTTCCTGCTGATCGCCGCCGGATTTGAAGTGACGTTCGCCATGGGCATGAAATACGCCGAAGGCTTCACCCGGCTCTGGCCGTCGTTGATCACGGTGATTGCGGCGGTCGGCGGGATCTACTTCCTGACACTGGCAATGCGCGAGTTGCCGGTGAGCATCGCCTACCCGATCTGGACCGCGATTGGCTCACTCGGCACGGTGTTCCTCGGTTTCGCCCTGTTGGGCGAGAGCCTGACGCTGGTCAAACTGCTGTCAGTCGGGCTGATTGTGGCGGGGGTGGTGGGCCTGAAGTAGGCTGGTCGTCGAGTTGTCATCATCAAGGAGGATGCTTGGCGGGCGTTTTGCACGCTTGGCATCCACTCACCGACCACAAGGATGTTTGCCCATGTCGACGCGTTATCCACTGGTGCTGGTGCCCGGCATGCTCGGGTTTATCCGGCTGGTTCTCTATCCGTACTGGTACGGCATCATCAAGGCGCTGCGCCGTGGTGGGGCGACGGTGATTGCTGTACAGGTGTCGCCGCTGCATTCGACGGAGGTGCGCGGCGAGCAGTTGCTGGCGCGGATTGACGAGATCTTGCGCGAGACCGGGGCGCACAAGGTCAACCTGTTCGGCCACAGTCAGGGTTCGCTGACGGCGCGCTATGCGGCGGCGAAACGGCCGGATCTGGTGGCCTCGGTGACGTCGGTGGCCGGGCCGAATCATGGCTCGGAACTGGCCGACTATCTGCAAAAACACTACCCGGCGGACAGCGCCAAGGGCCGTCTGCTTGAAGCATTGCTGCGTTTTGTCGGCTGGCTGATGGCGCTGCTGGAGACCGGTTACCACGGGCCGAAACTGCCGGTGGATATTCATGCCTCGCACCAATCGCTGACGACTGAGGGTGTTGCGCTGTTCAATCAGCGTTATCCACAGGGCTTGCCTGAAACTTGGGGTGGGCACGGGCCGGAGGAGGTCAATGGTGTGCGTTATTACTCATGGTCAGGGACGTTGCAACCGGGCAAGACTGATCGTGGCGGTAATCTGTTCGACGGCACCAATCGCAGCTGTCGCTTGTTTGCGAAAACCTTCGTGCGTGAGCCGGGGCAGTGTGATGGGATGGTCGGGCGCTACAGCTCGCATCTGGGCACGGTGATTGGCGATGACTATCCGCTGGATCACTTCGACATCGTCAATCAGTCGCTGGGGCTGGTCGGCAAGGGCGCGGATCCGGTGCGGCTGTTTGTCGAGCATGCGGCGCGGCTAAAGGCTGCCGGCCTTTAGGATCAAAAGATCGCAGCCTGCGGCAGCTCCTACAGGTTCGGTGTCGCACACAAATTTTGTGAACGCCTCGAGCTCATGTAGGAGCTGCCGCAGGCTGCGATCTTTTCCATCAGGCAACGCTGGCCCGGCGGCCCAACACGGTGGTCCAACGCTCGGACAGAATCACCCCGCCCAAGGTCAACAAGCCACCCACCAGGTGATACATCGCCAACTGCTCCTTCAACACCCCTGCTGCAATCAGCGCGGTAATCAACGGCAGCAAGTTAAAAAACAACGTCGTGCGACTCGGCCCCAGGCGCTGCACCGCCTGCATCCACGCCAGTGGCGCGAGCATTGACGCGAGCAGGCACGCATATAGCACCAGCGGAATGTTCTGCAGGGTCAAACCAGTCTTCGGCGAAGCGGCATACAGCGGAAACAACACGACAATCGCCACCAGCACCTGCAAATACAGCAACACCAGCGGCGGCAGGCGCAGCTGCCATTTTTTCAGCAAAGTGCTGTAGATCGCATAGGCCAGTGTGGCGATCAGCATCATCGCATCACCCATGTTCACGCCGTGCTGCAGCAACGCGCCGAGGCTGCCGGACGAGACCACGACCAATACGCCGGCAAACGACAGAACCGCACCGACCAGCGCACCGGCGGTCAGGCGTTGGCCGAGACTGATGATCGCCATGGCCAGCGACATCAACGGCATCAGCGAGAGGATGATGCCCATGTTGGTCGCCGTGGTCAGGGTTGCGGCGAAGTAGGCGAGGCTCTGATAGACCGCCATGCCGAGTACGCCAAGAACGAAAATCCTGCTCAGATTCGGACGGATCTGCGGCCAGTGCGCGATTACGGCTTTGAGCATGAACGGGGTGAACAGCAAACCGGCGAGCAGCCAGCGGTAGAAACCGATCTCGGCGGGGAAAATCGCCCCGACCGCCAGTTTGTTGATCACGGTATTGCCGGCCCAGATAAAAATCGCCAGCAGCGGAAACGCGTATTGCATGAGTCGAAACCAGTACATTGATGAAGGGCAATTATCCCTTGTCTGGATGCAGGCCTATACTGCGAACCGGACAACCTGCCTCTGAAACCGGACAGCATGAACAGCAAACACATCGATCTGCTGGATTTCAGCGAACTGCCGTCAGCGGTGTACTTCCGCTACGCCGACTTCAATGCCCATGAATTCGCCGCGCCGCATCGGCATCCGTGGGGCACGCTGGAGTACGCCGCTCATGGCGTGCTGCACATGGACGTCGACGGCAGCCGTTTCATGTCGCCGCCGCAGTACGCGGTGTGGGTGCCGCCGCAGGTCGAGCACAGTTTCTACAGCCATCAACCGGTCAACTATCGCGCGGTGTGCCTCGACCCCAAGGTCTGCGCCGAACTGCCCAAGCGCGCCTGTACCCTGGCGATCAGCGACATTCTCAAGGCGATTCTCAAAGACTTCGCCGCCCGTGACGTGAAGATTCCTGAACTCGATGCCGATCAGCGTCTGGCTCAGGTTCTCGTCGATCAACTGCAACAGGCACCAGTGCATGAATGCTATCTGCCGTACGCGAGCAGTCCGGGGCTGCTGGCGATTCTCGAAACCTTGCAGGCCGAGCCGGGCAACAATCAGCCGCTGGCGCATTGGGCGCTGCAGGTGCATGTCAGCGAACGCACGCTGGCCCGGCAATTCGTTCGGGAGCTGGGGATGAGTTTTGGCGAGTGGCGTCAGCGCTTGCGCTATCTCGCCGCGATCGAGGCGCTGGAAACTAACCGCAGCGTGCAGGAAATCGCCTTCGATCTCGGTTATAGCAGTGGCTCGGCGTTCATCGCCATGTTCGCGCGGCAGGCCGGGTGTACGCCAGAGCAGTATCGCCGTAGCCATCTGGAAGGCAGGAAGGTGTAACAAGATTTGGCTACACTCCAGCAGAGGCCGTTCCCATCGGTGCGGCGACAAGGAGAAAACTCCATGAAGATGTTGCGTGTCCCTTTGTTGATGATTGGTTTGCTCCTGTGTTCCCAAGGTTTTGCCGCCACGGCGCAACAGAACAAGATGACCACCTGCAATGCCGATGCGACCGCCAAGAGTCTGAAAGGCGATGAGCGCAAAACATTCATGAGCACTTGCCTCAAGGCAGCGCCAGCGGCCAACGATGCCAAGGCCCTGACGCCGCAGCAGCAGAAAATGAAAACCTGCAACGCCGATGCCGCCACCAAAGCCCTGACCGGCGATGCGCGCAAGACGTTCATGAGTGATTGCCTGAAGAAAAAATAACCCGGTTCTGTGGGGGGCCGCCCTCACCCTGACCCTCTCCCAGTGTATGTACCGGAGACATGGTGGACAGGTGTTCGGAGACATGGTGGACACATTTTAATAGACACATTGCTCATCGCGAAGGAGATGGCCTGTGTCTTGGGAAGAGGTGTCCACCGTGCAGCTTCGTTCAGAATTCGTGCTGTTGGCTCGGCAAGAAGGGGCCAATGTTCGGCAGCTTTGCCGTCGATTCAATATCAGCCCAAGCACTGCCTACAAATGGCTCAACAGGTTTGAGACCTCAGGTGCAGAGGGATTGATCGATCAGTCTCGACAACCAAAGACATCACCCAAACGTTGCGCTGACGATGTTGAGCAGCAGATTCTGACCGTGAGTCAGGAGTACGCCGCTTGGGGCGCTCGCAAGCTCAAGCGTGTGCTGGAAGACGACGGCAAAGTGATGCCTTCGGTCAGTACCGTGCATGCGGTTTTACAGCGTCATTCGCGCGTTGATCCAAAGGCCGCTGAGATCAAACCGTTTATCCGGTTCGAGCATGAAGCGCCCAACGATCTTTGGCAGATGGACTTCAAGGGACATATCAGCCTGGCTCAGGGGCGTTGCCATCCGTTGACGATATTGGACGATCATTCACGGTTTTCGCTGTGCATCGCGGCATGCATTAATGAGCAGCGCCAAACCGTTCAGGAGCATCTAATCAGGACCTTTCGGCGTTTCGGCCTGCCTTTACGCATGACGATGGACAACGGTTCGCCATGGGGTGATCAGACAGGTGTTTATACCGCACTGGAGGTCTGGCTGATGAGCCAGGGCATCAAGGTCGGCCACTCCCGACCTTATCACCCGCAAACCCAAGGAAAGCTGGAGCGCTTCCACCGCAGCCTGAAAAATGAAGTCCTGCGAGACCGGCATTTTATCGATCTCAACGACGCGCAACGGGCGTTTGATATCTGGCGTGATATCTATAACCAGAAGCGCCCGCATCAAGCGCTGGACATGCAGGTTCCTGCTACTCGTTACAGCAGCAGCCCACGGGAATATCAGGAGCAACCTGCGGCCCCGGAGTACGACGAGGGTGATGTGGTCAGAAAGGTTCAGGTGAAAGGCGAGATTTACTGGGGGAATCGTGAATACACGGTCGGAAAGGCTTTTTACGGAAGATCAGTAGCTATCCGGGAAACGACGGAGGACGGCATCCACGATGTCTACTGGAGTAGACATCGTATCGCCCGAATCGACTTGAACTTGCAGATCGTGACGGCAGGTAAGAAGATCTAAAACCGTCCACCATGTCTCCGAACATGTGTCCACCATGTCTCCGGTACATACACCCAGAGGGAGAGGGGGCTGACCGTGTTGTTTTCAGATATCCATCGACCTGAACTATCTGGCCGATTCTGGATTCAATACAGGACTGGCAGGTCGCCGGATTTCTTCGCCATTCCTCGATCGGTTCCCTCTCCCGGAGGGCGAGGGACTGACCGCGGTGTTTCAAGACATTCGTCGACCTGAAAAAAACGGGCGATTATGGATTCCATGGCGCTGTCTCAGGTCACTGGATATCCAGAGCATCCCCCAATCGGTTCCCTCTCCTTCTGGGAGAGGGCTAGGGTGAGGGCTGGATCTGAAGCCGGGCACCAAAAGCTGAAGCTCCGCATATTTCTAGTGCTCACCCCGGAACGCTGGCAGACTGCCAATCCTTTTACGCCGTTCGTTTTGAGGCTGTATGCCAACGTTTTCTGAGCGTCATGTAGTGTTCTGGGTCAGTTGCATCATCATTTTCGGCGGTTTGCTGCTGGTGCTGCCGCTGCGCTTGTTGCCGAGCCTGCTGGCCGGGCTGCTGGTATTTGAACTGGTCAACATGCTCACCCCGCAACTGCAACGGCTGATCGAAGGTCGCCGCGCGCGTTGGCTGGCGGTGGCGTTGCTGGGCACGTTGGTGGTGAGTGTGCTGGCGTTGATCTTCGCCGGCGCCATCAGCTTCTTATTGCATGAAGCGGAAAACCCCGGCGCCTCACTGGACAAGTTCATGGGCGTGGTCGACCGCGCGCGGGGGCAATTGCCGCCGTTCATCGACGCCTATCTGCCGGCCAGTGCTGCGGAATTTCGCGTAGCGATTGGCGAGTGGATGGGCAAGCACCTGTCCGACCTGCAACTGGTCGGCAAAGACGCCGCGCACATGTTCGTGACGCTGCTGATCGGCATGGTGCTCGGCGCGATCATTGCCTTGCAGCGCATCCCCGACGTGACCAAACGCAAACCGCTGGCGGCGGCCCTGTTTGATCGCTTGCACTTGCTGGTGCAGGCCTTCCGCAACATCGTCTTCGCGCAAATCAAGATTTCCCTGCTCAACACTTTCTTCACCGGGATCTTCCTCGCGGTGATCCTGCCGATGTTCGGCATCAAGTTGCCGCTGACCAAAACCCTGATCGTGCTGACCTTCCTGCTCGGCCTGCTGCCGGTGATCGGCAACCTGATGTCGAACACGCTGATCACCATCGTCGGCCTGTCGCTATCGATCTGGGTGGCGATTGCCGCGCTGGGCTATCTGATTTTTATCCACAAGCTCGAGTACTTCCTCAACGCGCGGATTGTCGGCGGGCAGATCAGTGCCAAGTCGTGGGAGTTGCTGCTGGCGATGCTGGTGTTCGAGGCCGCGTTCGGCCTGCCGGGGGTGGTGGCGGGGCCGATTTATTATGCGTACCTGAAGAGTGAGTTGAAGCTGGGCGGGATGGTGTAACCACCCGGTGATCGTTCCCACGCTCTGCGTGGGAAAGCATCCCGTGACGCTCCGCGTCACAGCCTCAACAGCGGACGCAGAGCGTCCATGGCGGCATTCCCACGCGGAGCGTGGGAACGATCATCAGGCCATCGAACCGTAGCGTTTCATCGCGTCAATCGCCAAACCGCTACCAATGCTGCCAAAGATATTCCCTTCGACATGCCGCGCATTCGGCAGCATCGCCGAGACGCTATTGCGCAGTGCCGGAATGCCGCTCGAACCACCGGTGAAGAACACCGTGTCGACCTGTTCCACTGCCACACCGGCATCGTTCAACAGTTGCGTAACGCTGCCGCGTACCCGCTCCAGCAAGGCGTCGATCGCCGACTCGAACAGCGCGCGCGTCAGTTCCACGCTCAGCCCGGCCTCGATGCGGTCCAGCGGCACATGGCGGCTGTCGGTATGAGTCAGCTGAATCTTGGTTTCTTCGACTTCCATCGCCAGCCAGTGCCCGGCGCGTTGTTCGATCAGCTTGAACAGGCGATCAATGCCGCCAGTGTCTTCGATGTCGTAACGCATGCTGCCCAGCGCCAGGCTGGATTTCTGCGAGTACACCGAGTTGATGGTGTGCCAGGTCGCCAGGTTCATGTGGTGGCTGGTCGGCATGTAGGCGCCGCTCTTCATGCGGCTGCCGTAGCCGAATAGCGGCATCAGGCCTTGCAGGCTCAACTGTTTGTCGAAGTCGGTCCCGCCGATGTGCACGCCGCCGGTGGCGAGGATGTCATCGTGGCGGTTATCCAGGCCACGGCGCTCGGGCGACAGGCGCACCAGCGAGAAGTCGGAGGTACCACCGCCGATGTCGACGATCAGTACCAGCTCTTCTTTCTCGATGGTCGACTCGTAGTCGAAGGCCGCCGCAATCGGTTCGTACTGGAACGAGACCTCTTTGAAGCCGATCTTGCGCGCCACTTCGACCAGGGTGTCTTCGGCTTCCTGGTCAGCCAGCGGATCGTCATCGACGAAGAACACCGGACGGCCAAGTACCACTTGCTCGAATTCCCGACCAGCGGCGGTTTCCGCACGGCTCTTCAACTGGCCGATGAACAGGCCGAGCAAGTCCTTGAACGGCATCGCCGTGCCGAGCACGCTGGTGTCGTGCTTGATCAGCTTGGAACCGAGCAGGCTTTTCAGCGAGCGCATCAGGCGGCCTTCGTAGCCTTCCAGGTACTCGTGCAGGGCCAGACGACCGTAAACCGGGCGGCGTTCCTCGATGTTGAAGAAGACCACCGACGGCAGGGTGATCTTGTCGTCTTCCAGCGCGATCATCGTTTCCATGCCGGGGCGCAGCCAGCCGACGGTGGAGTTGGACGTGCCGAAGTCGATGCCGCAGGCACGGGCTGGAGAGGCGTCTTTCATGTCTTTCGGTTCCGGTCAAAAAACGGCCGCGCAGTGTATGTCAGTGCGCGCCAGATTCGAAGGCCGGTCATCTGCTATTTCACGACTAAACTGCCTTGAAACCTCAAGCTTTGCCCCAAACTTGCTGGCATGGGCCGGCAGAACCACCGGCGGTCGCAAGAACCGCCGTCCACTGCCGATAAACTTCTGCTGCGCCACCCGGTCACAACCTTGAGATCGGTCAACCCGGCACGCGCGAATCGGCGCATGCTGGCATCGGCGCGAAATCGATAACGGACGGTGACTCCTTCGATGGACTTCAAAGACTATTACAAGATACTCGGCGTGGAGCCGACAGCAGACGACAAGGCAATCAAGGCTGCCTATCGTAAGCTGGCGCGCAAATACCACCCCGATGTCAGCAAGGAAAAAGACGCCGAGGCCAAATTCAAAGACGCCTCGGAAGCCTATGAAGCGCTGAAAAGCGCCGACAAACGCGCTGAATACGACGAGCTGCGCCGTTATGGTCAGCACGGTCAACCGTTCCAGGGCCCACCGGGCTGGCAGAGCCGCGGCGGCTTTGGCGGTGGCGGTGGTGACACCGGTGACTTCTCGGACTTCTTCAGTTCGATTTTCGGCAATCGCGGCCCCGGTTTCGGTGGCGGCGAAGGTCGGCAACAACGCAGTGCAGGGCGCCGGGGACAAGACGTGGAAATGGAACTGCCAATCTTCCTCGAAGAAACGCTTTCGAACGAATCGAAGAAGGTCACCTTCCAGGTGCCGCAATACAACGCCAACGGCCAGCACGTCAGCAACACCAGCAAGAGCCTGAACGTGAAGATCCCGGCAGGCGTGACCGACGGCGAGCGCATCCGCCTCAAGGGGCAGGGCGCACCGGGCGTCGGTGGCGGGGCGAATGGCGACCTGTACCTGACCATTCGTTTTGCGCCGCACCCGAAATTCGATGTTGAAGGCGAAAACCTCATCATCACCTTGCCGCTGGCACCGTGGGAATTGGCGCTGGGTGCCGAAGTGGCGGTGCCGACGCTGACCGGCAAGATCAACTTGAAGGTGCCGGCCGGCAGCCAGAACGGCCAACGCATGCGCGCCAAAGGTCATGGCCTGAAAAACAAGGCAGGCGAACGTGGTTACCTGTTCGTCCAGCTCAAGGCCGTGATGCCGAAAGCTGCTGACGACGAGGTCAAGGCGCTGTGGCAGGAACTGGCGAAGAAAGCCGCCTTCAATCCGCGAGAGAACTTCTGAACCCGACGACGGAGTAGCCCATCATGAGCAGCCCCCTGATCGTTCAACTGGACCTGGCAGAATTCTGTGAGGCGGCCGATCTGTCGGACGTCTACGTGTTCGAAATCGTCGAACACGGCATCCTCGAACCTCAGGGCGCGCAGCCCCGGGAATGGCGTTTCACCGACTACGAACTGAGTCTAGCCAAGCGCGCCGCCAAGTTGCGGCGCGAGCTGGAGCTTGAGTGGGAGGGCGTCGCGCTGGCACTCGATCTGCTTGAAGAAGTGCAGGAGCTGCGGGCCGAGAACCGCATGTTGCGCCAGCGTTTGGCGCGGCTGGTGGTCGAGTAGTCTGCCTGATGTTTATCATTTGCTTGATCGCGCCTCTTCGCGAGCAAGCCCGCTCCCACATGTGAGCACGGTCTCCTGTGGGAGCGAGCTTGCTCGCGAAGAACGATAACGCGGTGATCCTGCTTAAACCGTTCTGGGCAACACCACGTTGAACCGCGTCCCGTCAGTCTCGTTCGAGCTGACTTCGATGGTGCCGCCATGGGCACTCACCACTTCCTTGACGATAAACAGGCCCAACCCGAGGCTGGTTGACGGCTGTCCGAGTTCTTCGTCGGCGCTGCGCACCAGCGGGTCGAAAATCGTGCCGAGCGCCTCTTCGGGAATCGGCGTGCCGTAGTTGTGCACCGATAGGCAGACGTTTTCGCCCATGCCATCGATATCGAGAGTGACATCGCGCTTTTTGGCTCCGTGCTGCAAGGCATTGCCAATCAGGTTCTGCAGTAACTGATCGATTCGTCCGGCATCCCAGGTACCGTGCGGGTCGCCGTTAACATTGAGCTTCGGATCGCACTCCGGATTGCCGGCGCACGCCTCGGCAATCGCCGCCCGTGCGGCATCGGCCAGGTCCATCGGCGTCGGTTCGATCGGCAGGCTTCTGCCCAGTCGACTGCGCACCAGTTCCAGCAAGTCGCTGACCATCGCCGCCATGTGCCGCGCGCCACGCTTGATGTGCAGGGCGCAGGCCAGCGCATCGCCCTCGAGGCTGGATTTGCGCAGCAGCAACTCGATGGACATGCTCACCGCTTGCAGCGGCGCACGCAGGTCATGGCCGAGAATGGCGAGGAAGATGTCCCGCGAGCGATTGACCTGTTCGGCGTAGGCCGCAGTCGATTCGGCCAGTGCTTCGTCGATGGCTTCGTTGAAGCGGATCATGTCCTGAAAATAGGCCATGTCCGGGGCTTTGAGGCTGTCGACCCACAGGCGGATCACGCAAGCGCGCAGATGACGGAACTCGGAGGTCATCTGCACCAGGTCAAAACCCACGGTGTGGCGCAACTCGCCATGACTGGCGCCGGCCTCGTCCAGACTCGGGGTCTTTTCCGGGCCTTCGCCCTTGGCTTTGGCGGCCTGTTCGGCAGGGCTCTGCGGCTTGCTCATGTCGCGGGCCGCGGCCCGCAGAATGGCGCTGGCGTGATCGCGCAGAGCCGTGGAATCAAGGTAGTCGGCGGCCGGCGTGATAGTTGCGGCGAACTGTTCCCACTCATCGACGATAGGCTCGATATTCGCCTGGATGAACTCGGATAGACGCATGGGCAGTTCCTGAAAAGAGGTGGAGCGAATCGAATAGTAGTTCCTTTGGCGAGAATTACACGACTGTTTGCGTGGTGGTTTCATACCAGCACGAAAAAGGCCCCGAGACTGTGCGCAAGGCGCGGTCCCGAGGCCTTTCTACAGCGTGGCGGCTGCGTCAGAACAGGAAATACCGCTGGGCCATTGGCAGGGTTTCTGCCGGTTCACACCACAGCAGAACGCCATCCGCCTTGACCTGATAGGTCTGCGGATCGACATCGATATTCGGCAGATAGTCGTTGTGGATCAGGTCGGTTTTCTGCACATCACGGCAGCCTTTGACTACGCCGATTTTCTTCTTCAAACCCAGTGCTTCAGGCAGCCCGGCTTCCTGCGCCGCCTGACTGATAAAGGTCAGGCTGGTGGCATGCAGCGAGCCGCCGTAGCTGGCGAACATCGGGCGGTAGTGCACCGGTTGCGGCGTCGGGATCGAGGCGTTGGCATCGCCCATCAGGCTCGCGGCAATCGCGCCGCCCTTGAGGATCAACGTCGGTTTTACGCCGAAGAATGCCGGGCGCCAGAGCACCAGATCCGCCCACTTGCCGACTTCGATCGAGCCGACTTCATGGCTGATGCCATGGGTGATCGCCGGGTTGATCGTGTACTTGGCGATGTAGCGTTTGGCGCGGAAGTTGTCGTTGCCTGCGCCATCCTGCGGCAGCGGGCCGCGCTGCTTTTTCATCTTGTCGGCGGTCTGCCAGGTGCGCGTGATGACTTCGCCGACACGGCCCATGGCCTGGCTGTCGGAGCTGATCATCGAGAACGCGCCGAGATCGTGAAGGATGTCTTCGGCGGCAATCGTTTCGCGGCGGATCCGGCTTTCGGCGAAGGCAACGTCTTCGGCAATGCTCGGGTCGAGGTGGTGGCAGACCATCAGCATGTCGAGATGTTCATCGATGG
The DNA here is from genome assembly GCF_900187485.1 of Pseudomonas sp. Irchel s3a12. Classification (NCBI taxonomy): domain Bacteria; kingdom Pseudomonadati; phylum Pseudomonadota; class Gammaproteobacteria; order Pseudomonadales; family Pseudomonadaceae; genus Pseudomonas; species Pseudomonas sp. Irchel s3a12. The sequence continues at coordinate 128,622 of NZ_FYDN01000013.1, read as the reverse complement.
TGTTGCGGGTGAACGGCCGGGTCGGGTTGGTCGAGCTCGGCAGCACGTTAGGGAAGCCGCAAGCTTTGATGATGTCCGGTGCGTGACCGCCACCGGCACCTTCGGTGTGATAGGTGTGAATGGTGCGGCCCTTGAACGCGCCGAGGGTGGTTTCGACGAAACCGGACTCGTTGAGGGTGTCGGTGTGGATCGCCACCTGCACGTCGAATTGATCGGCGACGCTCAGGCAGTTGTCGATGCTCGCCGGCGTGGTGCCCCAGTCTTCGTGCAGCTTGAGCCCGATGGCGCCGGCCTTGACCTGCTCGATCAGCGGCTCCGGCAGGCTGGCGTTGCCTTTGCCGGTGAGGCCAATGTTCATCGGGAACGCGTCAGCGGCCTGAAGCATGCGCGCCAAGTGCCACGGGCCGGAGGTGCAAGTGGTGGCGTTGGTGCCAGTGGCTGGGCCGGTGCCGCCGCCGATCATGGTGGTGACGCCGCTCATCAGCGCTTCTTCGATCTGCTGCGGGCAGATGAAATGGATGTGTGTGTCGATGCCACCAGCGGTGAGGATCATGCCTTCGCCGGCGATTACTTCGGTGCCTGCGCCAATGGCGATGGTCACGTTGGGCTGCACGTCGGGGTTGCCGGCCTTGCCGATTGCGGCGATGCGCCCGTCCTTGAGGCCGACGTCGGCTTTGACGATGCCCCAGTGGTCGATGATCAGCGCGTTGGTGATCAGCGTGTCGACCACTTCGGCAGCCAGCAACTGGCTTTGGCCCTGGCCGTCGCGGATGACTTTGCCGCCACCGAATTTCACTTCTTCGCCGTAGGTGGTGAAGTCGTGTTCGACTTCGATCCACAGCTCGGTGTCGGCCAGGCGCACCTTGTCGCCGACGGTGGGGCCGAACATGTCGGCGTAGGCTTGTCTGGAGATTTTCATGTGTCTGCCTTAGTTGATCGTTCCCACGCTCTGCGTGGGAATGCCGCCATGGACGCTCTGCGTCCGCCGTTATGTGACGCGGAGCGTCACGGGATGCATTCCCACGCAGAGCGTGGGAACGATCAGTCAGTCGAGGTTGCCCATGATCCGTCCGGCAAATCCGAACACCCGCCGATGCCCGGCGTAATCGACCAGCTCAACCTCACGGCTCTGCCCCGGCTCAAAGCGCACCGCCGTGCCCGCCGGAATATTCAGGCGCATGCCACGGCTGGCGGCGCGATCGAAGGTCAGCGCGTCGTTGGTTTCAAAAAAGTGATAGTGCGAACCGACCTGAATTGGCCGGTCGCCGCTGTTGGCGACTTTCAGGCTGATAGTGCGGCGGCCGACGTTGAGTTCGATGTCGCCGGGCTGGATCTGGTACTCGCCAGGAATCATCACTGGGCTCCTTGCAGAATCTTGTAATAGAGGGCGGTCGGCCGATAGGTGCCGTTCGGATCGCAAGCGTAATCAGGGATTTCGCCTGCGCGGCTGTAGCCCAACGCCTTGTAGAAATCTTCGGCGGGCGAGCCGGCCTCGGTGTCGAGGTAAAGCATGCCGCGCTTGTGCTTGGGCGCTTCGAGTTCCAGCGCACTCATCAGTTGCTGGCCGAGGCCGCGACGTCGTGCGTGTTCGCGCACCAGCAGTTTCTGCACCTCGGCACGATTGAGGCCGTTGGCCTTCTGGCACAGGCCCAGTTGCACACTGGCCAGTACCTGCTCGTCCTTGACCACCACCCAGAGCAGCACGCTGCCCTTGTTGACGTTGTCCTGCACCTCATCGAAATACGCGCGCGCCTGAGCCGCATCGAGGTCGGCCATGAAACCGACGCTGGCGCCGTAACCCACGGCATCGAGCAGCAGATCAATCAGACCCTGACGGTAATGCGCAAAACTTTCAGCATTGACGCGGCGCAGTTGGGCGGCGTTCATCGGTGTCACTCCTTGTTGGCGTCAGGCGGCTCCGCGCCAGGGTTGAGGGTCAGCTGCATGAAGGTCAGGTCGAGCCAGCGGCCGAATTTGGTGCCGACTTGCGGCATCTGCCCGGTAATTTTGAAACCGGCGCGCTCATGCAAACGAATCGAGGCAGCGTTGCCGCTTTCTATGGCGGCGACCATGACGTGTTTGCCGCAGGTTCTGGCGCGCTCGATCAGCGCTGCCATCAATTGTGGGCCGAGGCCATTGCCGCGCTGGTCGCTGCGCACATAAACCGAGTGCTCGACGGTGTGGCGAAAGCCGTCGAACGGTCGCCAGTCACCGAAGGAAGCGTAGCCGAGCACGCTGTTGTCGGCGTCGACGATCAGCAGAATCGGATAAGCCTGGGCCTGGCGCGCGCTGAACCATGCCTGGCGGTTGCCGAGATCGACGGCTTGTTCATTCCAGATCGCCGTGGTGTTGAGCACGGCGTCGTTGTAGATGTCACGGATCGCCGGCAGGTCGGCGTGCAGCGCATCGCGAATGGTGTAAGTCATGGCGCGGCCTCAGACGATCGGCTGGTGGACGGTGACCAGTTTGGTGCCGTCGGGAAACGTCGCTTCAACCTGGATCTCCGGGATCATTTCCGGGATGCCTTCCATCACTTGTTCGCGGCTGAGCAGGGTGGTGCCGAAGTGCATCAGCTCGGCCACGGTCTGGCCGTCACGCGCGCCTTCGAGCAGCGCGGCGGAGATGTAGGCCATGGCTTCCGGGTAATTGAGTTTCACGCCGCGGGCCAGACGCCGCTCGGCGACGAGGCCGGCGGTGAAGATCAGCAGCTTGTCTTTTTCGCGTGGGGTCAGGTCCATTGTGGGGTTCCATCAGGGCAGATTTGTGAGGTTCTTGCGGGCGCGGGGTGCCCGTTGGAGCAACCCCTCACCCTAGCCCTCTCCCAAGGGAGAGGGGACTGATCTCGGTTGTTTTCAATGGCCGGTTCAGTCAGCAGTATTCGTTCAGGCAGTAAATTCATTTCAAACGACCCGGTCAGGCTCCCTCTCCCTCCGGGAGAGGGCGGGGGGTGAGGGTCGCTTTTCAGGTGCTCCATATTCTGGGGGATACCGCGTCGCGACCCAGCAGGGCGGGTCTGAGCAAACGCCATAAATCGATGAGCCAGGCGCGGGCGAGCAACGCTTCACTGGCCAGACAACGAGCCACCAAAAGCCCCGGCAACTGCGTCAAATCCCCACGCACTTCGTGGCCCAGCGAGCGGCAGCGCTCAAGCAATTCAGCCTCAATCTCGCCAGTGACCAACAACGTCGCAAACACCGGATTGCCATCCAGCCCGATCGGCGAATCAAGCAAACCATCACCGCCGACAACGCGCTGGCGCTCGTGCCAGAGCAATCGACCATCACGGCGAATATCCAGATGCGCCTGAAAATGCCCACGGTCAAAACGCTCGCCACTGGCGGGGCGACCCAGTGCGACCACGTCCCAGTAGAACAGCCGCGCATCGCCTTCAAGATCAATCGAAGTGCTCAGCTCAGCCTGCGCGGCGCTGTAGACGATGGTTTCCTGCGGCAGCCATTCCAGCGTCCCGCCGGCTGCCACTTTCAAATCCAGTTTTTGATACGCCGGCCCACCCGCGCGATACCACTTCGCCGCGCCGGGGCTGGTGATCTGCGCCCAGGCGTGTTGTTCGACGCGCGCGCTGATGTCCAGTCGGTCGCCGCCGGCAATCCCGCCCGGAGGATGAACGATGATGTGCTGGCAGACCTCGGGGCCTTCTGCGTAAAGGTGCTTTTGCACACGCAGCGGGCCGAGGTGCCGGCGCATGACCGGACGCGTGCAGTCACCGAAACGGGCGTAAGCGAGTTCCAGCTCGGCGTGCCAGCTCGGGGTAAACAGGGCAGGTGAAACAGTCGAATTCATGGTTTGTAATTATCGTTAGGAAGCTACAGATTAGTTCGTTGTACTAGATCGTTACCAGCCCGCGTACACCTTCGGCCTCCATATTTTCGCCGCGACCTTGCTGGACGATCTCGCCCCGGGACATCACCAGGTACTGATCGGCCAGTTCTGCGGCGAAATCGTAGAACTGCTCCACCAGCAAAATCGCCATGTCACCGCGCGCCGCAAGTTTCTTGATGACCGCGCCGATCTCTTTGATCACCGAGGGTTGAATGCCTTCGGTGGGTTCGTCGAGGATCAGTAAACGTGGGCGGCTGGCCAATGCTCGCCCGATCGCTAACTGCTGTTGCTGACCGCCAGAGAGGTCACCGCCGCGACGCTGCTTCATTTGTAGCAGCACCGGGAACAGTTCGTAGATGAAACCTGGGACTTCTTTGGCTTCACTGCCGGGAAACCGCGACAGGCCCATCAACAGATTCTCTTCCACGGTCAGGCGTCCGAAGATCTCGCGGCCCTGTGGTACGTAGGCGATGCCGGCGTGGACACGCTGGTGCGGCTTGAACGCGGTGATCGGTTTGCCTTCCCAGTTCACCGCACCTTCCTTGGCCGGCAGCAAGCCCATCAGGCATTTGAGCAGGGTGGTCTTGCCCACGCCGTTACGGCCAAGCAGGCAGGTGACTTCGCCGACCTTCACGTCGAAAGACAGGCCCCGGAGGATGTGGCTACCGCCGTAGTACTGGTGCAGCTTGTCGACTTGCAGCATGTTCAAAATCTCCCTGTTGCACACAGAACCCTGTGGGAGCGAGCCTGCTCGCGAATGCGGTGTGACATTCAGCATGTTCATCGCCTGATGCGCCGCTTTCGCGAGCAGGCTCGCTCCCACAGGTTTTGTATTCGCAATGTTCAGCGGCCGAGGTAGACCTCGATGACGCGCTCGTTTTCCTGCACCTGCTCCAGTGACCCTTCGGCCAGCACGCTGCCCTGATGCAACACGGTGACGTGGTCGGCAATCGAGCCGACAAAGCCCATGTCATGCTCCACCACCATCAGCGAATGCTTTCCCGCCAGCGACTTGAACAGTTCAGCGGTGAACTCGGTTTCTGCATCGGTCATGCCCGCCACCGGCTCATCGAGCAGGAGCAATTGCGGGTCCTGCATCAGCAACATGCCGATCTCGAGAAACTGCTTCTGACCATGAGAGAGCAACCCGGCCTGACGATTGACCGAGGTGGTCAGGCGAATCGTCTCCAGCACTTCGCTGATCCGGTCCTTCTGCTCGCCACTGAGGCGCGCACGCAGACTGGCCCACACCGACTTGTCGGTTTTCTGCGCCAGTTCCAGGTTTTCAAACACGCTCAGCGCTTCGAAAACGGTCGGCTTCTGAAACTTGCGACCGATGCCGGCCTGAGCGATTTGCACTTCGCTCATCTGCGTCAGGTCGAGGGTTTCACCGAACCAGGCCTTGCCGTGACTGGGGCGAGTCTTGCCGGTGATCACGTCCATCAGCGTGGTCTTGCCCGCGCCGTTGGGGCCGATGATGCAGCGCAACTCACCGACGCCGATGTACAAGTTGAGATTGTTCAGTGCGCGAAAGCCATCGAAGCTGACGCTGATGTCTTCCAGAGTGAGGATCGTGCCGTGGCGGGTATCCAGACCCGGGCCGACGCGCTGGCCGAGGCCGATCGAGTCGCGACTGGTGCCCTCGTCCTTGTTCGGTTCGACGGGGAAAAAGGCCGGTTCTAACATGAATTCAGCGCTCGCCGTGACTCTCATTGTTCACCTCGTTTCTTCAGCAGACCGATCACGCCTTTGGGCAAGTACAGCGTCACGACGATGAACAGCGCGCCGAGGAAGAACAGCCAGTATTCCGGGAACGCCACGGTGAACCAACTCTTCATGCCATTGACCACACCGGCGCCGAGCAGCGGCCCGATCAGCGTGCCGCGACCACCAAGGGCGACCCATACCGCCGCCTCAATGGAGTTGGTCGGCGACATTTCGCTCGGATTGATGATCCCGACTTGCGGCACATACAACGCCCCGGCCAGGCCACACAACACCGCACTCAACACCCACACGAACAACTTGAAACCGCGTGGGTCGTAGCCGCAGAACATCAAGCGGTTTTCTGCATCGCGCAACGCTGTCAACACCCGGCCGAACTTGCTCTGCGCCAGGCGCCAGCCGATGAACAGACTTGCCACCAGCAGCAACACCGTGGCCAGAAACAGCACCGCGCGGGTGCCCGGTTCGGTGATGCCGAAACCGAGAATCGTGCGGAAATTGGTGAAGCCGTTGTTGCCGCCAAACCCGGTCTCGTTGCGGAAAAACAGGAGCATGCCGGCGAACGTCAGGGCCTGGGTCATGATCGAGAAATACACGCCTTTGATTCGCGAACGGAAGGCGAAGAAACCGAACACCAGCGCCAGCAATCCCGGCGCCAGCACCACCAGACACATCGCCCAGAGGAAACTGCTGGTTCCGGTCCAGTACCACGGTAATTCGCTCCACGACAGGAAGGTCATGAACGCCGGCAAGCCATCACCGGCGGCCTGACGCATCAGGTACATGCCCATCGCATAACCGCCGAGGGCGAAGAACAGACCGTGGCCCAGTGACAGCAATCCGGCATAGCCCCAGACTAGATCCAGCGCTAACGCGACGATGGCGTAGCAGAGAATTTTGCCGACCAGCGTCAGCGTGTATGCCGAGACCGACAGGGCATTTTCCGCCGGCAACAACGACAGCAGCGGCAAGGCAATCAGCAGCGCGAGGATCACCGCGCCGACCGCGATCGTGATTTTCGGTCCGGCCTTTTGTGTGGCCGTGACTAACAGAGGCTGGTTCATCAGTCGATCACCCGTCCTTTCAGTGCGAAGAGGCCTTGCGGACGTTTCTGGATAAACAGAATGATCAGCGCGAGGATCAGGATCTTGCCAAGCACCGCACCGATCTGCGGTTCAAGAATCTTGTTGGCGATGCCCAGGCCGAACGCCGCGAACACGCTACCGGCCAACTGGCCGACGCCGCCGAGCACCACCACCAGGAACGAGTCGATGATGTAGCTCTGGCCGAGGTCCGGGCCGACGTTACCGATCTGGCTCAGCGCCACGCCGCCGAGGCCGGCGATGCCCGAGCCGAGGCCGAAGGCGAGCATATCGACGCGCCCGGTCGGCACGCCGCAGCAGGCGGCCATGTTGCGGTTCTGAGTGACGGCGCGAACGTTGAGGCCGAGGCGGGTCTTGTTCAGCAGCAGCCAAGTCAGCACGACGACGAACAAGGCGAAGGCGATGATGACGATGCGGTTGTATGGCAGAACCAGATTCGGCAAAACCTGAATCCCGCCCGACAGCCATGCCGGGTTGGCGACTTCAACGTTCTGCGCGCCGAACAACAAACGCACAAGCTGAATCAGCATCAGGCTGATGCCCCAGGTGGCGAGCAGGGTTTCCAGTGGCCGGCCGTAGAGGTGGCGAATTACCGTGCGCTCCAGGGCCATGCCGATTGCCGCCGTGACAAAAAACGCCACCGGCAGGGCGATCAGCGGGTAGAACTCGATGGCTTGCGGTGCGTAGCGCTGGAACATCAACTGCACTACGTACGTCGAGTAGGCGCCGAGCATCAGCATTTCGCCGTGGGCCATGTTGATCACGCCGAGCAGGCCGAACGTGATCGCCAGACCGAGCGCGGCCAACAGCAGGATCGAGCCGAGCGACATGCCGCTGAACGCCTGGCCGAGGATCTCGCCGATCAGCAGTTTGCGTTTGACTTGCGCGCGGCTGGTTTCGGCGGCGGTGCGTACGCCGGCATCGCTCTCGACGCCGGGTTCAAGCAAGCCTTCAAGGCGCGTACGCGCCAGTGGGTCGCCGGTTTCGCCGAGCAGGCGTACGGCGGCGAGGCGCACCGCCGGGTCGCTATCGACCAGTTGCAGATTGGCCAGCGCCAGGCTCAGAGCGGCATGGACGCTTTCGTCTTTTTCGCCAGCGAGTTGCTGGTCGAGGAATTTCAGCTGCGCGGGTTTCGCGCTTTTCTGCAATTGCTGCGCGGCAGTCAGACGGATTTTGGCGTCGGCGGCGAGCAATTGGTGGCTGGCCATGGCGGTATCGATCAGACCCCGCAGGCGATTGTTCAGGCGCAGAGTTTTGGGTTGGCCGTCGATGGTCAACTCGCCTTGTTGCAGGGTGTTGATCAGTTCGATACGCGCCGGATCGGGCTGCGCGGCCCAGGTTTCCAACAGTTTGGCTTGTTGCACGGGATTGGCCGCGACGAAGTCTTCGGCATCGCCGGCATGGGCCACCATCGGCAGCAATAGTGCGATGGCTAGAAGCAAGCGGTAGAGGGCAGTGCGCATATGCGTGGCCTTGCGTAGTGATCGTTCCCACGCTCCGCGTGGGAATGCAGCCCGGGACGCTCCGCGTCCCCAAAGCGGACGCAGAGCGTCCGTTGAGGCATTCCCACGCAGAGCGTGGGAACGATCAGGTTGAGCGGGATAACTCAGTTGCTCTTCACCGCATAATCCGGCTTCTTGTCGTTGCCCTGAATGAACGGGCTCCACGGTTGTGCGCGAATCGGCCCTTCGGTCTGCCACACGACGTTGAACTGACCGTCGCTCTGGATCTCGCCGATCATCACCGGCTTGTGCAGGTGGTGGTTGGTCTTGTCCATGGTCAGCGTGTAACCCGACGGCGCGGCAAAGGTCTGGCCGGCGAGGGCTTCGCGGACTTTGTCGACGTCAGTGGATTTGGCTTTCTCGACCGCCTGCGCCCACATGTGGATACCGACGTAAGTGGCTTCCATCGGGTCGTTGGTCACGGCTTTGTCGGCACCCGGCAGGTTGTGTTTCTTCGCGTAAGCCTTCCAGTCATCGACGAACTTCTTGTTCACCGGATTCTCCACGGACTCGAAGTAGTTCCAGGCCGCGAGGTTGCCCACCAGTGGTTTGGTATCGATGCCGCGCAGTTCTTCTTCACCGACCGAGAACGCTACCACCGGCACGTCGGTGGCTTTCAGACCCTGGTTGGCCAGCTCTTTATAGAACGGCACGTTGGAGTCGCCGTTGACCGTCGAGATGACCGCAGTCTTGCCACCGGCGGAGAATTTTTTGATGTTGGCGACGATGGTTTGATAGTCGCTGTGACCGAACGGCGTGTAGACCTCTTCGATGTCCTTGTCGGCCACGCCTTTGGAGTGCAGGAACGAACGCAGGATCTTGTTGGTGGTGCGCGGGTAGACATAGTCGGTGCCGAGCAGGAAGTAGCGCTTGGCGCTGCCGCCTTCTTCACTCATCAGATATTCAACCGCCGGGATCGCTTGCTGGTTCGGCGCAGCGCCGGTGTAGAAGACGTTCGGTGACATTTCTTCGCCTTCGTATTGCACCGGGTAGAACAGCAGACCGTTGAGCTCTTCGAACACCGGCAACACCGATTTACGCGACACCGAAGTCCAGCAGCCGAACACCACGGCGACCTTGTCCTGGGTCAGCAACTGTCGGCCCTTTTCGGCGAACAGCGGCCAGTTGGATGCAGGGTCAACCACCACTGGCTCAAGCATCTTGCCGTTCACACCGCCCTTGGCGTTGATTTCGTCGATGGTCATCAGCGCCATGTCTTTGAGCGACGTTTCGGAGATCGCCATGGTGCCGGACAACGAATGCAGAATCCCGACCTTGATGGTCTCGGCAGCCTGGACAGTCCAGGTCATGCCCATCGCGGCAATGGATGCCGTGAGTGTGAAAGCCTTGATCAAACTGCGACGCTTCATTGTGCGATCTCCATGAACATTTAATTTTTCTGGTTGGCAGATGCGGACGACTGAAGGTGTGTTTTGCAAGGGCTGTGCCCGGTCGGGATCGGGTAGGAAAATGTCGTGTTAGAGCGGTTGTAAGGTGGGGGCGCGCACCAGTAGAGGACATCTGGCGGGCGCTGGTGCGTCCGGGCGCGCCAGATTGGGGCGCACTACTGAGCGGGAAGATGAAGATACATAAACGATAAACATGTACCTCGGCTCACGGCGCGTGCAGCAACACACTCATTTGATCGTTATCCCGATTGTTCTTCGCAGGTTTCTATCATGAGTAATAGTTCAGTCCGATCCAGACGTGCCGCAACCGAGTCCCGAAAATCCAGGCTACCTCCCCTGAGTCCGCCGTTTCTGTCAGAGGAGGATGCTGCGTATTGGGTTCATACGCGCATACCGCCAAAGCCGGAAATGGAATATGGCAGCGTGATTTTGCTGCGGCCGGATGGGAAATTCGTGGCCACTTCACCGATACCCGGAGAGGCCACCACCTTTGATTTGAGCACCATCATCGACTTTGATGCGCTGGGAGAGCTGGAGCCGCCCAAGGGGTATCGGTTTGCTGCAAACATTCACAGCCATGCCGCTCTTCACGATGTCGTAGGTGAGGCCTATCCAGAACTGGATGAAATGAACCTGCGACTCTTCATCAACTTCTTCTCCAGTAGCGATTTCATGGGGGATGTGGATGGGCGCGCCTATTTTCGTAGTTCATACCTCTCCGGCCCCGATGGAACATTGCTCAAGTATTCGCCCAGTGGTTCGAAAGCGGAACTCGATTACTACCGTTGGCACGAGGCAGGTGCACGACCAGGGCGTGAGCCGTGGACTCGTGACGTGATGAGCATCATCAATAAGCTTGCATCTGTCGGTGAACTGAAAGTCCTCGTTTCAAGTGCAGACTGGGGGCATTCGGTGGGTGTCGTACCGCCGGACTGGCAACCAGGCCAGGGTTTTTCAACGGGCAGGGTGACCGAATTACCTTTGATGACCCGCATTTGCTCCACTGTCGAGCGGGCGGTACTCGCTGCACTGAAATCAAGAGGTGCACAGGACTCGGGGTTACTGCTGAAGAAGACTGCTGGCAATGAGTATGTCGCGACCCATGCACGCCCGTTCGGGCTCGCGTCATGGGATCCAGCGAAGAACTTTGCGGCGGGTGATGACGGTCAATTACGGTTGCCTGAAGGCTATAGGCTGGAAGGTTTTTACTACGCCTCCCGTCCTGACCCTTCGCGGCTCACTCCTGCTCAGCCGTGGCTCTACGAGAATTTCTTCACGCCACAGGACATTGCTCTGGCCATTTCGTGTCACAAGAGGAGTCAGCAATTGGCTGTGGCCGGTCGACCTTTGTCGCTGTACATGCAGGCCAGCGATGCGTCCATGTTGAAGTACAGCTTCAGCGGCAGCGAGATAGAAGCGGCACTGAGCGTCGAGCATTCCGACGGGTCGATCACCGACGCCGGGGTGCAATCCAGGTTGCTGACTGGAGCATTGTCGCCACGGGAATTTGTCTCGATGCTGATACTGGCGGGCCGGCTTGAGGTGTTGCGGGGCAGCGCGCTCTGGGCACGTTTGGGGAGGGTGGGCCTGGAATGGATACCCTTCGCGAACTTCCCTTGGCCGCCCTTGAGTCAGGCGTTTTTATCCGCCGATGACGCCGTTCGGTATGCCCACGAACAAGTCGGCATTCGCCGTGACCGCCAGTACGCAGGCTATGTATTTCAGCGCAGCGACACACGCTTTGTGGTCACCGAGCCGTTGGAAGGGGATATCGATGTGCTGGACCAGGGGCGACTTTATCCTCGGGATAATCGAGGGCGTCCGGTTTTCCCTGACGACCACGTGGTGCATGCCCGATATGTCTCCCACGTCGCGCTCACGCAGCTTGAGCCGGTCAATATCAGTTCCCGGCAGTGGACGCTCCAGGAGGCGTTACTAAGCCTGCAAATGTTGAGTGTAGAAGAGGTCCGGCAGGTATTGCTCGATAACACCGTTCTGTATTGCTCTGCTGCCATGAACAGTCTGGTCAGGTTTGCACCTTACGCAACCCCGGCTTCGAAGGATCTGGCGCGACGCCTGGGAACACGCGTGCATCCCGGTCCATTGGCTCTAGGTCTGGACAAGGGCAGCAAGCGACCGCAAGACTTCATCAGGGAGCAGGCCGCCGCCGGCTGGCTGTTCAACCTGACGGACAACGAGTTGTGGGGCCATCGCGGCCAAATATTACCGGGCTGGAGCATGTCAGAATCCGCCGGGTCAACCTCCGCAGAACCGACGTCACCCCATACCTGCACTCCCTACGCCGTCCCTGCCTCAGCCGTCGCTGCCCCCGTATCCTTCGTCGTCTTCGCCCCGGCCATCTTCTCCTCGGCCTTTGCCATGGAAGCGGCCTGAGTTCGTCATGTACGGTCCTGTCTGTTCTTCGGCGGACGATGCGGCACAGTATCTGTTTGCTGGCGACAGGCGTTTGCACGATGAGAACCGTGCCTGGTTCGGATTCATCCTCAAGCACAAGGATCGGGAGGAATACATCGGCACGGAACTGTTTCCAGTCAGCGGTCAAGACAGCAATCTTTTTCGGCAGGCGTTGGTGTTCGCCTCTCGACGGTCGGCGCCGTGGCATCAATACCCGGAAGGCTTCGACATGTATGGGAGCTTTTATGCGCATCAGAAAGTAGAAGCATCTTCGAGCAGCCCTGAAGACTGGCTGGCGCAGTATTTTGTTTCGCCAGACATCCTGACAACAGCCATGTACTACGGTCGCCGTCGGCCTGTAATCGCTTCAAGCCCCGCCGCGTTTTATCTTGCCACTCGGGACGGTGCTCTGCTCAAGTATACGAGGAGTCAGGCAAGCAAGTTGTTCCATGACGACACGTCTCAGACAACACTCGACTCGATCAAGCGAGGGCTCGCGTCCGGCGAGTGGCTGCCGACGGATTTCGTCCATACGGTCGCTGAAAGCGGCGAACTCTCGGTGTTGCGAACAAGCGCGTGCTGGGATCGGTCAGGAATGGTCAGGCCAACGTGGCAGCCCTACGCGAATCTGCAGCGGCGCTGGCTCGGCCCGGTTTTTCAGAGTGCTGACGATGCCGCAGCGTTTGCCAGATCGAGCTTGCCGCTGGTCACGGACAAACCTTTTGGCGGCGTCATTCTGAAACGCCCCGACGGCCTTTACGTAGCCTCTGCGCCCATCAAGGTGTCGCGGGAGGATTTCGACATCACCGAGATTTTTCCGGATGAAAGCAATGGCGCCGGGGTATTTCCTGCTGGCTGCAGTATCACGGCGCGTTATCGATCCAGAGTGGCCAGGGAGCTGTCGGTCATTTTTTCTCGTATTGAGAAGCAGATCTATCTGAACATGCTGTCTGTCGACACCGTGTACTCATCCTTCAAGCGGCTACCAAGACTGGCATGGGATGAATACCTGTTCGGACCCGACGGTTCGTTGATCCGCTATCAGCCAGGAATATGGGATCGTCTGCGCGCAGATCTCTTGGCAGCTCTGACGGATTACAAAACGCTTCCTGCGTCCCTTGATGGCGATGCGATAAAACAGAACATACGTAGCGCCAAGCTGAAACCGAGTGAATGGGTCGACGCCTTGGCAAAGGCCGGTTACTTGCAAATTGTCATCGGCAGTGAAATCTGGGGTTTGCCCCGCCAGATCAGTCGCTGGGTTCCTTTCTTTGCTGATCTGCAGCCTCTAATGGATTACACCAGAGCCGCGAGCGCACCACTTTGCAGCCCAGTGTTCGTTCAAGCAGATGCTGTTGCCCGGTATGTTCATGAAGTCTCGGTGAGCAGGGACACCCAGACGTTCGGATTCATACTGCGCTCTCGGGATGGCTTGTTCCTCGCCAGCCTGCCCGTTGATGTGCAACGCTCTGGCCTGGCTGTGGATCGAGTATTCGAACAGGCAAGACTGCCTTCAGGGTTTGAACAGGATTCGATTTATCTGCGCGCAGCGCTGCCTCCGCTCGGCGCACGGCCTGACGATATGCGAAATGTCTTTGTACTTCCCAACGATGTTCAGCAAGCCTGCCGACAGGCCAGTACGCCGCGGGGGTACAGACCGATCTATATCTCCTGTGCCGATGACGCATTGTTGAAGCTGCAATTGCATGCGTTTGAACCCGGCGTGTTCTACGACGCTTTCGGGCAGGTTGAGTTGCGCCCCAATGCGTTTGTATCGCGTGAACAGGCAGCGATCGATGAACGTGACATTGCCAGTGGCCGATTCAGATTTAAAGACTACGTGCACCGGATGGCCAAGGCCGGCCGGCTCGACGTGATTGAAACCAGCGATTACTGGTCGCGGCAGGGTCAAGTGGATGAGCATTGGCAACCGCGTATGGCCGATACTTCCAACGAGCAGCGATGGCGAGATAGCCCGGTGCCGGCGCTGGGACCGATTTTTCATCACCCTGACGATGCCGCCCGCTATGCGCAACAACGCACGGACGATTCCGGTCACAGTGAAACCGGCTACGAAGGCGCGATCCTGGCGCGGTCGACCAGCAGTCGATTTGTTCCGCTCGAGCCAATAGTCTGGTCTGCCCATGCCGAGGACCCTGTCCTGCGGATATTTCGCTCGTCGAGTGATCCGACGATCAGTTGGCGCAATCCGGCGGCGCGTTACCCCAATGGCTACACACTCGTGGCCAGCCACCAGTTCCATCTGTCGGGCAATACCACGCTCGCACCGGACACTGATGATGTCAGAGCAAATTTCGCTTCGCCTGCGCGGGTGCATGCGCACACGCATGAACTGAAGAACCAGGGTTTCGACATTCAGGATTATTACTACTCAACGCCGAACCACGTGTTGATCAGGTACACACCCGTTTACTCGCAGGCCGAGAGGGATTTGCTGCTGGCCCGGCCTGTGGATTTCGAAGCGGGGCGCTGGGTCAGCCGGCTGAGTCCGGGCGAGTTTGTTTCACAACTCATGGAACTGGGTGAATTCAGGGTGCTGCTCGCCGGGCATTACTGGCGTCAGACCGGACGAATGGGCGCCGGCTGGAGAGTGCGTCGCCAGCAGCCTGTAACGGAGGGTGGTGCGCGAGTCAGGGACGAGTTGTAACGCTCGAACCAGCGGCAACACGGCAGGAGTGTGCCGCCGTCGGCGGCCACTCCACATTGAGTCGGATTTACGTCGAGGCAGACTCAGGTTGCCGGTCAAAGCGCGATAGCAGCAATCGATCCAGCAACCAGACGACCACCAGCGAAGCCCCCACCAACGGGAACACCACCGCCAGCGCCAACATGATTACCACGCCGGTTTTCCATTTCGGCAAGTCATGACGCAGCGGCGGTACGCCGAATTTGCCCTGTGGCCGGCGCTTCCACCAGATCACCACCCCGCTGACGGCACTGAGCAGAATCATCAGGCAGATCAGCAGCACGACGATCTGGTTGAAGGTGCCGAACATCTTGCCTTCGTGGAGCATCACGCCGATTTCCGTGGCCCGCGCCACAGTGCCGTAATGTTCGAAACGCACATCGGCGAGGACCTTGCCGGTGTACTGATCGACATGCAGGGTCGCATCGTTGCGCGGGTCATCGGCGAACACAGCGATGGTGAACACACCGGTGGCGGTGGTCGGCAGGGTGATGCTGTAGCCCGGCTCGACCTTGCGTTGGGTAGCAATGTTTTGCACGTCTTGCAGGCGGATGTCGGGTGCTGCGGGGCCGGCGTTGCTGGCGCCGTGGTTCATGTGTTCGGCGTGGTCGCCGGACATTGGCATCGGCGTGTTTTCCATCGCCCATGGCACGGTCTGGCGGGTGGCGCTGTTAAGGCTGCGCGCCTCGACATCGGAGGTCGGCACGTTGTCCCACATCGCCGCTGGAAAGACGTTCCACACCTGGGCGTATTGCTTGCCCCAGAAACCGGTCCAGGTCATGCCACTGAGCAACATCACCAGCAACAGTGTTGCACCCCAGAACCCGGTGACCGCGTGCAGATCACGCCACAATACGCGGCCGCGACTGTTCAGCCGTGGCCATAAAATCCCCGCGGCCTGACCGCGTGGCCACCACAGGAAAAGTCCCGACACCACCAGCACCACGCCCCACCCGGCGGCCATTTCGATGAGCCGATCACCGACGGTGCCAATCATCAATTCACCGTGGATGGCGCGGGCGATGGCTTGCAGGTTCTGTTTGGCATCCTGTTCGCCGAGGATATCGCCGTGGTATGGATCGACGAATACGTTGAGTTCGTGGCCGGCGTTCTTCACCACAAACTGTGCGCTGCGCTCGGCGTTCACCGGCGGCAGATACTGGGTGATCTGGCCTTGTGGATAAGCGCTTTTCACCCGTTGCAGCAAGTCCTCGGCCGGGACGGTGTGATGGCCGGCGGGGACATTGAGCAAGCTGCTGTACATCAGCGAATCGAGCTGCGGTTTGAACAGATAAATGATGCCGGTCAGGGCCAGCATCAC
The DNA here is from genome assembly GCF_900187485.1 of Pseudomonas sp. Irchel s3a12. Lineage (NCBI taxonomy): Bacteria > Pseudomonadati > Pseudomonadota > Gammaproteobacteria > Pseudomonadales > Pseudomonadaceae > Pseudomonas > Pseudomonas sp. Irchel s3a12. The sequence goes on along the minus strand of NZ_FYDN01000013.1, from coordinate 112,600 downwards.
CATGAACGGGGCGACGAAGAGACCGGCGTAAAAATGCCAACGCCAGGCCAGGTTGTAGAAATTCGGTTTGGGCTGTTTCATCACGTGTGCTCCGCTTGGCGAATTTTTTAGATCAAGAGATCGCAGCCTTCGGCAACTCCGATAGGGGGTATGCGCTCCCATGTAGGAGCTGGCGAAGCCTGCGATCTTTTGACTTTTCTTGTTAGAAACTCATGTCGACCTTGGTCCAGAGCGTGCGCCCCGGTTCATTGATCGCTTGCGGGTCATTGGCCGGGTAGCCGAATCCGGCGTTGCCCGCCAGGTTCAGGTGTTCGGCGTAAGCCTTGCCGAACAGGTTGTCGACGCCGCTGCTGACCTTCCAGTTCTTGTTGATCCGGTAGGCACCGTTGAGTGAGAACACGCCGAAGCCCGAACTCTTGTCGTAATCCTTGCCGACCACGTTGCCCTTGTTCTGATCGATACGATTTTGCGCGGCAACCACCCTCCACAGTGCACCGGCGCTCCAGTTGTCTTCGGTATAGGTCAGGCCGAAACGCGCATCCAGCGGCGGCATCTGCGGCAGAGCCTTGCCGTCACTGCTGTTCTTGCCCCAGGCGTAGGCCAGGGTCGCATCGGCTTTCCAGTGGTCGGTGAGTCTGTACGCGGCACCGAGTTCACCGCCCATGATTCGCGCGTCAATGTTCTCGGCGCGCGAGGTGCTCATGCCCATCATTGCCGGGGTGTAGTCGAAGAGGATGTAATCGCGCACTACGCCGATATAACCCGAGGCCCAGGCTTCGAGTTCGGCGCTCTTGTAGTTCACGCCAAAGTCGAACTGAGTGGTCTTTTCCGGTTTGATCGAATCGAACGCGTTGACCGATCCTGCCGGGCCGGATTTGGGCGAAAACAGCTCCCAGTAATCCGGGAAGCGTTGCGCGTGACCGAGGCCCGCATAGAGCGTGGTCGGACTGGCGGCGAGGTCATGCTCGTAGCGGATGAACCCGCTGGGTAGGGTGTCGGCGCGGGTATCGTCGGCGGTCGGGTTGGGGCGAGTCATCATTCCCGAGCCAGTGGCCTGTCGATAATCCTTGGCCGAGGCGCGGTCGATGCGGGCGCCGCTGATCAGCCGATCACGGTCGGCGGCGTACCAGGTCATTTCGCTGAACACGCCGTAGTTATGGAAATCGGCGTCCTTGCTGTACGGCTGATCCTTGTAGGTATCGATGCCCATGCCGCTGCGCTGGCGGTGTTCGTTGGTCTGCGCGTCGAGGCCGGTGATCAGCTGAAAATCAGCCCAGCGCCAGGTGGCCTTGATCCGTGCGCCGAGGGTGCGTCGGTCGACGTTGGACGCCATTGGCCCCGACATCATTCCGGTGCCGGACGGCGTGCGCAGGGTGTAGTTGTCCATCACGTGGTCGGCGTAGTTGTAGTAGACCTGCGCTTCGAGTTTCTCCAGCACGTCAGTGATGTTGGATTTTTCGAAACGCAGGCCGAGGCTTTCGCGCAGGAATTGCGAGCCGTCCATGCCGCGTCCGGCATAGCGCGCTTCGCCGTCGCCCTTGCCGGCGGTGAGTTCGATCAGGGTATCGGCGTCCGGGGTCCAGCCCACTGCGATGTCGCCGTTCCACTTGTCGTAGCGTGAGGCGACGATGTCGTTGTTGCCATCGCGGTAATCGTCGGAATGCGCGGTGTTGCCGATCACGCGCACGTAGCCCAACGGGCCGCCGGCAGCGGCGTCGACAACCTTGTCAAAACGTCCGTGGGAGCCGGCCAGAATGCTTGCGTTCACGCGGGTGCCGAGTTCGCCGAAGCTCTCTGGCTCACGATCGAACAGCACCGTACCCGCCGACGCGCCGGGGCCGTAAAGCACCGTTTGCGGGCCTTTGATCACGGTGAGTTTGTCGTAGGTTTCCGGCGAGATATACGAAGTCGGCGCGTCCATTCGGCCGGGGCAGGCGCCGAGCATCATGCTGCCGTTGGTGAGGATGTTCAGGCGCGAACCGAACATGCCGCGCAGTACCGGATCGCCGTTGGTGCCGCCATTGCGCACCAGCGCAAAGCCCGGAATGGTCTTCAGATAATCGCCGCCATCACTGGCCGGCACCGGTTGGCGCGGGTCTTTGGGGTTGGTGACGATGGTCAGCGGTGAGCTCGGGGCGATCGCGGTGATCACTGTCGGGCTGAGTTCTTCGTTGTGACCGGCGTGATCATCGGCCAGCACCAGCGGGGACAGCAGGACGCCGCAAAGGACGGCGGTAGCGTGCCTGAAACGAACCCGCGATTCGTTCAGAGCGAAGGACGCCGGGGCAACGCCCGAGCGTGGAACAGCAGTAAACCTGGACATGACAATTTCCATCAAGCAGTCGTAAACGACACGGCCGGCAGCCTGAAGCTGTCTTCTCAACCGTGTGCAATCAAAGGTGCGTGTTTACGCTGCGATGGGCGGGGCGCGGGTGCGGGCGCCGGGGAAGAAGGTCTGCCGGGCGTGGCCCAGGCGCGGGGAGGGCGGGGTGAAGGTGTTCAGCGGCGGGATGTTGAAGGCGACGAAATCACCGCCCCCAGTCAGCGCCGGGCAGTTGAACAGCAGGCTGCAATAGCCACATTTTTCCCACAGCACGTGGTGCGAGGATTGCGGTGGGCAGTGTTCGGCGCTCGGTTTTGCATCATGGCCCGCGTGATCCATGCCCGGCATGTCCATCGACATGTCCATGCTCATCGGCATCGATGTCGAGGCGTGTTGATCCATCGGCATCGACTGAGAAATCAGTGGGCCGATGAAGATCATCAACATGGCGAACAGGGCGATCCAGCTGCCGCGAGTCAGGTGTTGAGTCTGACGGCGTTGCATTGGCGGCCTGACGCTCAGCGGGCGCATGGGCGGAGTCTGCCGGAAGGCTTACTGGGCGTGCGCGTGGGCCTGCGTGGTTTCCGGCGGCTTCTTCTGCACCGAGACTTCGACGGTGACGTCACCAGCCTTCTCGAAATGCAGTGTCAGCGCGAAGCGCTTGCCGTCGCTGAGCAGGCTGCGATCGGTCGGGTTAAGCAGCATCACGTGATAGGCCATCGGCGCAAACGTCACGTTGCCGCCAGCGGGAATTTCCACGCTCGGCACCTGCTGCATCTTCATCAGATCGCCCTGCATCACGTGTTCGTGCAGTTGCGCTTCGGGGGCAATGGGCGAGTCGACGCTGAGCAGGCGGTCGTCCGTCTTGCCGGCGTTGTGAATGATGAAATAGGCGGCGACCGTCGGTGCATTCGGCGGCAACTCTTGCGACCACGGATGGGCGATCTCAAGTTCCCCAGCTTTGTATTCGTGAGCATGGGCAAAGCACGCCGGCAACAGCAGCGCAGCGACGATGATGAGTTTGTTCAACATGGCAGTTCTCCAGAACGATTTGAAACGCAGGTCAATTGCGCGAACAAATCAAACCAGAGGGGATGCACGGGGATTGAGACTTGGCCATTGCTGGCGCGGAGTAGGTGTTTGCAGGGAGGCCGGCGCCACACTGCGATTGCTTTCATAGCGAGCGAAATACAACTGCGGCGAATGTCCCGGCAACGCGACCAATGGCGCCGAGCCTGAGCAGCACCAGCAATGCTGCATGTTCGAATGTGTATCGTTGGTCGGGGCTTTTTGCTCGGTGGTGCCGATGTTGATCGCCACCATCTTGGTCCCGCTGCCGGTGCAGAAACTGCTCCAGAGCAATTGCTCGGCCGGTGAATTGGCCGCCTGCGCCATCGCCCCGGTCATCGGCATGGCGAGCATGTTGAACAGCACTGCAAAGCAGGCGATCCAGGCAATTGCTAGCCGGTGTCGGTTCATGGGACAGATCCATTGGGTGGGCGATCAGGCGCGGCTATTTAGCCTGATCAGGGCCGATAAGTAAAAAAGCGTCGTGCGGTTTGGTGTCGCAGCGCCTTCACAGTGTTACGGCATGCAATCGCAAACCCAGAGCCTTCATGACTTTCATGATAGTTGCGAATTCGGGATTGCCAGTGCTACTGAGCGCTTTATAAAGACTTTCGCGGCCCAAACCTGCATCCCGCGCCACTTGTGTCATGCCTTGAGCTCGGGCGATGTCATTGAGTGCTGCACGAATCAGAACGCCATCGCCTTCATCGTCGTCAAAACAGGCATCCAGATATGCCGCCATATCCTCGGGAGTCTTAAGGTACTCGACGGCGTCAAAACGGGTGAATTCTTCGGTCATGATTTACTCCTCATTTCCGATGTTATGAGCCATTTGCACGGCGCGTTTGATATCTCTCTTTTGTGTCGATTTGTCGCCCCCGATCAACAGCAGATAAATCACTTCGCCTTTACGTGTGAAGTACATTCTGTAACCAGGGCCGTAATGAACACGCATTTCATAAACGGTGTCACCGACGAAGCCGCAATCGCCGAAGTTGCCATGTTCGGCTGTTTTAATCCTGGAGATGATTCGGCCTTTCCCTTTGATGTCTTTTAAGGAGTCGAGCCATTCGGAAAATATGCGGGATCGTTCAAAAGAGATCATGTCGGGATCGTATTCCTTGGGATACAAGCTGGCAAGCCGCTTTTCTCGGCTGGCTGCTTGTAGGGATTAAAGGAACCGAAGTATTGGAGTGAGGGTGTAGTGAAGAACAGTCGGCTGCGTCCTCAAAATTTGCAGGTAAATTCACAGATAAATACGAAATGATGAAAAGTCTTACGACGTCAGGGCTTCAAGGACTTCAGACGCTGATCGAAACTCCCGATCAACCCCCGGCAACCCCGGACGCTTCAACACAATCACCGGCACCCCACGTTCGCGCGCCACTTCAAGCTTCGGCTCGGTCGCGGTGCTGCCGCTGTTCTTGCTGATCAACACATCGATCTGCCGCCGCTCGAACAGTGCGCGCTCATCCCCAAGCAGAAACGGCCCACGCGCACCGATCACTTCGCAGCGTTCATTGCCCGGGTAGACGTCGAGGGCGCGCAGAGTCCAGAACTGGTCCTGAGGGATTTCATTGAGGTGCTGCAGCGGTTCGCGGCCGAGGGTGAACAGCGGTCGGCGAAACGGCTTGAGGGCAGTGATCAACTCGGCCCAGTCGCTGACTTCGCGCCAGTCATCACCGGGCTGCGGCTGCCAGGCCGGACGGCGCAGCGCCCAGCAGGGGATGTCGGTCAGTCGCGCGGCGGTCGCGGCGTTCTGGCTGATCTGTGCGGCATAGGGATGCGTGGCGTCGAGCAACAGCTCGATGCCTGCGTCACGAATGAATTGCGCCAGACCCTCAGCGCCACCGTAACCACCGACGCGGACCTGACAGGTCAGATCCGTCGGCACCCGACCAACACCGGCGAGGCTGTAGATATGTTCTGGCCCAAGCGTGCGGGCAATCGCCAGTGCCTCAGTGACGCCGCCGAGCAGCAAAATCCGCTTCATGCAAAACCTCCGGCATGCCCGACAATCCCGCCCTGACGATCAATTGCAAACACCTCGACCTGCACCTGCGCGGGCACCACGCTGCGAGCGAAATTCAAGGCATGGCGGCAGACCTCATCACCGAGGCCAACCCCCGCCGCACTGGCCATGGCCAGCGCCTGCTGACTGGTATTGGCCTCACGAATGCCTTGCTGCAATGCCTCGTCGGCGCCAATCGCCGCGGCCCAGTCAGCCAGTTGCGGCAGGTCGATGCTCGAATGCCGCGAGTGCAGGTCCATGTGCCCGGCGGCCAGTTTGCTGATCTTGCCGAAGCCGCCGCACAGGCTGAGTTTATCCACAGGCACTTTGCGCAGATGCTTGAGCACCGCGCCGACGAAGTCGCCCATTTCGATCAGGGCGATTTCCGGCAGGTTGTAGACCCGGCGCATGGTGTCTTCGCTGGCATTGCCGGTGCACGCGGCGATGTGCAGATAACCATTGGTTTTCGCCACATCGATGCCTTGATGGATCGAGGCGATGTAAGCCGCGCAGGAAAATGGCCGGACGATGCCGCTGGTGCCGAGGATCGACAAACCGCCAAGAATGCCCAGCCGTGGATTCATGGTTTTCAGCGCCAGCGCTTCGCCGCCCTCGACGTTGACCGTGACGTCGAAGCCGCCGGCATAACCGGTTTCGGTGGCAAGCAGTGTCAGGTGATCACTGATCATCTTGCGTGGCACCGGGTTGATTGCCGGCTCGCCGACACCCAGCACCAGTCCCGGCCGCGTTACGGTGCCCACGCCGGCGCCGGCATTGAAACGAATCCCCGGTTCACTCAGCAGCCGAACACGCGAATAGAGCAACGCGCCGTGAGTCACGTCGGGGTCGTCGCCAGCATCCTTGATCGTCCCGGCCTCGGCGCCATCATCGGTCAAGCGGCAGAACTCCAGACGCATCTGCACCTGTTTGCCTTTGGGTAAGACGATCTGCACCGCATCGGCCGCCAGTCCGCTGAGCAACAGGCGCGCGGCGGCCAGGCTGGTCGCGGTGGCACAGCTACCGGTGGTCAGGCCGCTGCGCAGGGGCGCGGGTTGTTCCGCGGTTTCGTCACGCATCGAGGGGTTTGACCAGATCGAGCAGGGTGATCGGCAGTGCCTGGCGCCAGGTGTCGAACTCGCCGAGCGGCTGCGCCTGGGCGACATGGATACGCGTCAGCTCGCCGCCGAAGCGTTCGCGCCAGTTCATCAGGGCCATTTCGCTTTGCAGCGTCACCGCGTTGGCGACCAGACGGCCACCGGGTTTGAGCTGTTCCCAGCAGGTTTCGAATACGCCCTCACGGGTGACGCCGCCGCCGATGAAGATGGCGTCCGGGCGTTCCAGTCCCGCGAGTGCCTGCGGTGCCTTGCCACGAATCAGTTGCAAACCGGGCACGCCCAGTGCATCGCGGTTGTGCTCGATCAATTGCTGGCGACCATCATCGGCTTCGATGGCCAAGGCGCGGCAGCTCGGATGCGTACGCATCCACTCGATACCGATCGAACCGCTGCCGGCGCCGACATCCCAAAGCAATTCGCCGGGGGTCGGGGCGAGGCGGGCGAGGGTGATGGCGCGCACGTCGCGTTTGGTCAACTGGCCGTCGTGCTGGAAGGCCGAATCCGGCAGTCCGGCGAGACGCGAAAGGCGCGGGGCCTGTGCGTCGGCCAGACATTCGATGGCGATGACATTGAGGTCGGCCACGGACGCGGCATTCCAAGCATTGGCGGTGCTGTCGATGCGCCGTTCGGCGTCACCGCCAAGATGCTCAAGCACGCTCATGCGACTCGAACCGAAGCCGCGCTCGCCGAGCAATTGCGCCACCGCTGCCGGGCTCTGGCCATCGTTGCTCAGCAACAACAGGCGCACGCCGCTGAACAATTGCGCATTGAGCGCCGCCAGCGGTCGGGCCACCAGCGACAGCGTCACCACCTCCTGCAACGGCCAGCCGAGGCGGGCGGCGGCCAGCGCGCAGGACGACGGGGCGGGCAGGATCAGCATCTCTTCGCTTGGCACCTGGCGGGCGAGGCTGGCACCGACGCCGTAGAACATCGGGTCACCGCTGGCCAATACGCAAACTGCTTCGCCACGCTGTTCCAGCACCGGCGCGAGGGAGAACGGGCTCGGCCACAACTGGCGTTCGCCGCGAATACACACCGGCAGCAAATCCAGTTGACGCTGGCCACCGACGATCCGCGAGGCGCCCAGCAGGGCACGCCGGGCGTTTTTGCCCAGGCCCTTGAAGCCGTCTTCACCGATTCCCACTACCGTCAGCCAGGGTGACATCTATATTCCTCTAAACACGCCGTTCCGACGGGCAGTCTTTTCATGCCAGCGGACAAAGCAGGCATAATACCGCGCCTTCGCCCGCGAAGCGCCTTTCCCACGCAGCCGGTCAGCCCCTTGAACGAACGCCCGATGTCCACCGCCTTACGCCCCTCGGCCTGCCCGGGGTTACTGCGTATCGTCCAGGCACTGGACGGCGGCATCTGCCGGATCAAGCTCAATGGCGGTTCGATCAGCGTCGATCAGGCCGACGCGGTGGCCGATGCCGCCGAACAGTTCGGCGCGGCGATCGAGGCGACCAACCGTGCCAATCTGCAGATTCGCGGGATCGGTGAGCAATCTGCGGCACTGATCGAACGCTTGCTCGCCGCCGGTCTCGGCCCGCGCACGGCGGCCGGTGACGATGTGCGCAACCTGATGCTCAGCCCCGCTGCCGGCATTGATCGGCAGATGCAGATCGACACGCGCGGCCTCGCCGGGCAGATCCTCGATACTTTGCAAAGCCATCCACGGTTCCACGAGCTGAGCGCCAAATTCGCCGTGCAACTGGATGGCGGTGAAGCGCTGGCGATGCTCGAACATCCCCACGACCTGTGGTTGTCGGCGTTCGCGCGTGACGGTAAAACCTGGCTGGCGTTCGGCCTGGCCGGGTGCCCGACGGATCGCGCGGTCGGCGCGGTGGCGCTGGAGCACGGCCATGCGTTGGTGGTGGCGGTGCTGGAGTTGTTCCTGGCGTTGGCACGTCCCGAGCAGACGCGCATGCGTCATTTGCTCGATGAATTGCCGATGCCGGCGTTTCTGCAACAACTGAGCGCACGTTTGCCGATCAAGCCGATCAGCGATTGGCAGCGCACCGCCGTGGCGGACAATCTGCACATCGGAGTTCATCCGCAAAACACTGCGGGTCAGGTGTATATCGGTGCGGTGCCGGCGCTGGGCCGTCTCGATCCGGCGATGCTGCGCGGGGCTGCGCAACTGGCCCGCCAGTTCGGCAATGGCAGCCTGCGTTTTACGCCTTGGCAAAGCCTGCTGGTGCCGGGCGTCAAAGCAAGTGATGCGGCTCAGGTGCTGGAAGGTCTTGAGCAACTGAACCTGTTGACCCGCGCTACCGAGCCCCTCTCACGCCTGATCGCTTGCACCGGTGCCAGTGGCTGCGGCAAAGGCCTGGCCGACACCAAGCAGGACGCCCGCCATCTGGCGACGTTGCTGCCCTCGGCCCTCAACGTCCACCTCAGTGGCTGCACGCGCTCTTGCGCTGCCGCCCACTGTGCCCCGGCGACGTTGCTGGCCGTCAGTGCCGGTCATTACGACCTCTATTTTCGCGATGCGACGCTGCCGGGTTTCGGCGCGCTGCACGCACGCAACCTTACTATTGAAGCGGCCGCGACCCTGCTCGCCGCCCGCTCTCGGAGTCCCTTTGATGCTTGATTACATCCGCGATGGTCAGGAGATTTATCGCAACTCCTTCGCGATCATTCGCCGCGAGGCCAATCTGGCGCGCATCCCGGCCGATCTGGAAAAACTCGCGGTGCGGGTGATTCACGCCTGCGGCATGGTCGAGGCTATTGACGGTCTGCAGTTCTCCGAAGGTGCGGGCAAGGCCGGGCGCGATGCGCTCGCCGCCGGTGCGCCGATCCTCTGCGATGCGCGGATGGTCTCCGAAGGTGTGACACGTGCGCGCCTGCCGGCCAACAACGAAGTGATCTGCACCTTGCGTGACGAGAGCGTGCCGGAGCTGGCGCGCGAGCTGGGCAACACCCGTTCCGCCGCCGCACTGGAGCTGTGGCGTCCGCATCTGGAAGGCAGCGTCGTGGTAATCGGCAACGCGCCGACCGCACTGTTTTATCTGCTGGAAATGCTTGACGCCGGCGCACCGAAACCGGCGCTGATCCTCGGCTTCCCGGTCGGCTTCGTCGGTGCCGCCGAGTCGAAAGCCGCCCTGGCCGCCGACAGCCGTGGCGTGCCGTTCGTGATCATGCAAGGCCGCCTCGGTGGCAGCGCCATGGCCGCCGCCGCCGTTAACGCCCTCGCCACGGAGATCGAATGATGCAGGCCAAAGGACGTTTGCTTGGCCTGGGCGTCGGCCCGGGGGATCCGGAGCTGATTACCGTCAAAGCCCTGCGCCTGCTGCGCGAATCGCCGGTGGTGGCGTACTTCGTCGCCAAGGGCAAAAAGGGCAACGCGTTCGGCATCATCGAAGCGCATCTGCAACAGGCGCAGAACCTGTTGCCGTTGGTCTATCCGGTGACCACAGAAGCGCTGCCGGCGCCGCTGTCCTATGAGCAGGTCATCAGCGATTTCTACGACGAAGCCGCCGAGACGCTCGCCGCACACCTGGATGCCGGTCGCGATGTGGCGGTGATTTGTGAAGGTGATCCGTTCTTCTACGGCTCCTACATGTACCTGCACGATCGCCTCGCCACTCGTTATGAAGCCCAAGTGGTGCCGGGCGTGTGCTCGATGCTGGGTGGCGCTTCGGTGCTCGGCGCGCCGCTGGTGTATCGCAATCAGAGCCTGTCGGTGCTCTCGGGCGTGTTGCCCCATGAAGAGTTGAAGCGGCGTCTGGCCGATGCCGACGCGGCGGTGATAATGAAGTTGGGGCGCAATTTCCCCAAAGTGCGTCAGGTCCTCGAAGAACTGGGTCTGGCCGAACGCGCGCTGTATGTCGAGCGTGCGACCATGGCCAATCAGAAGATCGTGCCGATGGATCAGGTCGAGCCGATGTCGTCGCCGTACTTCTCGCTGATCATTGTGCCGGGCGAACGGTGGCAAGGCTGATGACTCAATCTACGCCAGCCATCGTCATTCTCGGCCAGGGTAGCCTGGCCACCGCACGGCGCATTCAGCAGGTCTATCCGGCGGCGCAGATCCACGGCCTCGCCGGGCGCGTCGAAGGCGCCGATTGCACCTATCAGGAGTTCGGCGCGACCCTGCGTGCGCTGTATCAGCAGGACACGCCGATCATTGCTCTGTGCGCGGCCGGCATCGTCATCCGTACGCTGGCGCCGCTGTTGCTGGAAAAGGGCGCCGAGCCTGCGGTACTCGCCGTGGCCGAAGACGGCAGCGCCGTGGTGCCGCTGTTGGGTGGCCTCGGCGGGGTGAATGTCATGGCGCGCGACATCGCTGCCGGGCTGCAAGTCGCAGCCGCGATCACCACCAGTGGCGAGTTGCGTTTTGGCACGTGCCTGCTCAACCCTCCGAGCGGTTATGCCCTGGGCGATCTGGAACTGGGCAAGTGTTTTGTCTCCGACCTGTTGGCCGGTCACAGCGTGCGCATCGAAGGCGCGGCGCCGTGGCTGGATCAGGCGCAATTGCCGGAAGATCCGCAGGCGCAGCGCTCGATTCATGTCGGCAGTGCCGCGCGTGAGGCGAGTGCCAGTGAGTTGCTGATCTATCCACGCAGCGTCGCGGTGGCGGTGAGTGCCGAAACAGCTGACCTGGCGAATGCCGTTCGCCGCGCGTTGCAGCAGGCGAAAATCGCCTTGCAGTCGCTGGCCTGTCTGTTGGCCAGCGAGACGCAAATGGCTTCGCCACTTTTGCGTGAAGCGGCGCTTGAGCTGGGTGTGCCGCTGCGCTTCGTTGCGGCGCAAAGCGACATCGAAACTCTGGCACGTGCCGCAGTGCCTGAGGCTAAAGTTGTGGTCAGCCACGGCATGGCAATCGCGGTCGCCGAACAGCCGTTGGATGTTTCCAGCATTGGCCGGCCACGCGGCCGTCTCGCCGTGATCGGCCTCGGCCCCGGCGCTGCCGAACTGATGGTGCCAGCGGTGAAGGCCGAACTGGCCCGCGCCACCGATGTGCTCGGCTACGAAACCTACGTACGCATGGCCGGGCCGTTTCGCGACGATCAAGTGCAGCACTGCACCGACAACCGCGAAGAGATGCAGCGCGCCCGTCACGCCTTCCGGCTGGCTGCCGAAGGGCGCTCGGTGATTGTCGTGTCCTCGGGTGATCCCGGCGTGTTCGCCATGGCGGCGGCGGTGCTCGAAGCCTTGCACGAGTCGACGGACCCGGCGTGGCACAGCATCGACCTGGAAATTCTCCCGGGTGTTTCCGCTTCGCTGGCCACCGCCGCACAGGCCGGGGCGCCACTGGGCCATGACTTCTGCGTGATGTCGCTGTCGGACAATCTCAAGCCTTGGTCGATCATCGAAAAACGTCTGGATCTGGCCGCTGAAGCGGATCTGGCGTTGGCGTTCTACAACCCGATCTCCCGGGCGCGTCCGTGGCAACTGGGCCGGGCGCTGGAGATTGTCGCGCAGCATCGCGCACCTGAAACCCCCGTGGTGTTGGGTCGCGACATCGGCCGTCCGGGCCAGACCCTGCGCACCACGACACTCGGCGCCTTAACCCCCGAGCAAGTGGATATGCGCACCATGGTGTTGATTGGTTCTTCGACTACCTGCACCTTCCCGCGCGGTGACGGCGGCGTCTGGGTTTACACCCCGCGCTGGTACGGTGAAAAACCCGGGGCGTGAGAAAGTCGTGTTGAGCGTCAAGCGCAGTTGTAAGCAACTGCGTGAGACGTGATATCCGGTTAACGCTTCGGATTGAATCATTCCGCTCGAACACAAGGCCGCCAATCTTCTGGATTGGCGGCCTTGTGCGTTTGTGCGCAGGTAAGAAAACAGGCAATTCATTGCCACATGGTTCAAGCACAAACCCCGAGTGTTATTGGCTGTTTCACTGGACATCGTTTGAGTTTGTTCGGGTTTGAGCGTGGTACTCCAGTTCAATAGTTTCGTGGCGAACGAAGCCGTTATGGAAGAAGTGCCACGATGAAAACCAACAAGCCGTACGAAATCCTTTCCGTCAAAGACTTCTCGCAACTGCAGCGGGCGCTGAGCGAGTTTGCCGGCAGCGCTGAATACAAGGCGTTGCTGTCGCACTATGAACTGGCCAGACAAGCCGCTGATGACCCGCAGCGACTGCTGTTGATCAAGCTGTTTCAGGAGGCCCTGGAGTCGTTGCTCCAACGCAGGACTCAGCCCGTTTCCGAAGCCATCAGCCAGATCAGATCGGATCTGGTCAAGTCTGTCGCCAGGCTGGAGGACACACACGCCATGCTCCATGGCGTGGCCAGGCCCGTGGCGAAAATCATGCACTTTGTCTGGGTGGGCGGCAGTGAAGTCGGGGCCAATCAGCGCGACTACATGAACATCTGGCGCCAGGTGCTGGAGCCGCAGGGTTACCGCTTCAACCTCTGGTACGACAGTGATGCGTTGCTGGCCTTTGAAATGAACCGGGTGATCCTCGACAGCGCCAGAGTGGATGCGCTGGAGTCGGGCGGTGACAAGGTCAGCAAGGCTTTTCAGTTGTCGCAGATGATCGAGGACCGTGCGCGGGTGTTGAAGCAGCAGATGTTCGCCCACCTTCAGCAAGCACAGTGGCGGGGGCGAGCCGACGAAGCGCGTATCGACTTGATGGTGCGTGCCTACGGCAAGGATCGGGCGACGCTTGAAGCCTTTCGCCAGCGCTGCCTGCAGACGCATCAGGCGATGCTCGGAGCGGACCTGCAATTGCGCGATGTCGGCGACGAATTTGCCGGGCACTTTTTGCAGGATGTCTATCAGCGCGAGGTGGCCATGCGCGGCAATTTTGCCGCGGCGAGCGATGTCGTGCGCCTGCAGGCCGAATACCTCGAAGGTGGCCGTTACAGTGATATGGATTACTTGCCGCCACTGGCGGACACGCTGGCCGGTGTCGATATTCTCAGCGTCGGCGAAGAAGGCCGAATCGGCGTTTTGCAGTTGCTGTTGAACCACAATGAAGCCTTGATGCCGGGACGCGACCGCCAGCGTTATCTCGACCGCACTGACAAAATCCCGCCCGAACACCTCGAGGCATTGACGGCGTTTGCCCGTGAGCAACACCCGCTAAGTGAGATCTTTGTCGCACCGCAAGATCACGCGGTGCCGCAGGACGCGATGCGTTTGGGCACGGCCTATGGCTTGCCGGACTGGGCGGAAATGAATGCGCATATGCTGGCCCATCCCGGCAGTGCCATGACCCTGGCGTACATGCAGATGATCCGCCTCAATTATGACTGCCTGCTGGAAGTGGAGCGGCGTGCGGCGCTCGCCGGCATCGACGCGACGGATCAGGCGCGGATGTTTGATGTGGTCGAGAATGTGGTCAACGAAGCTCAGGCGCAGGGCAAACTGCCTGAAGCGCAAGGCGAGGTGTTCCGCTCCAGACTGATCGACGCGATTTTTACCTATTACCGCGATGGCATTCGCCTTGAAGCCCGCGGCACCATCACCCTGACGGGCCCAGGGGCCGCCGCGGCCGCGCTGCTCAAATACATAGAGCAGCACCTGCAACCCGATCGACATGTGCAGATCCGTGAGCGCCTGAAGTTGCTCGAAGGCTACAACACCCACACCGAGGAGGAGATGATCTCCGGCTGGACCGTCGACGGTAAGGCCGAGCAATGGTTGCTCAAAGAGCGGGAGAAGTGGCAGAACGGCAAACTGAAATCGCGCTACGTCGGCCAACTGGCGGATCTGCTGAAAGCGCACACGCTAACCTTCAAGCAGGGCTGGCCGGTCATCGAAGGCCAACCGGTGATGTTGACCTCGGTATTGCAGCCGCTGATGGACGATCTGGGCGAGCCGTTCCTGCGCGCGATGCAGGAGAAGTTGAGCGGCGACATGACGTTCAATTCAGCGATCTCCATCGGTTTCGACAGCCGTGAGCAGATTCGCGCGCAAACAGTCCGTGCGATTCCGCTTTCCCATGGCGCGGAGCCTACCCGCAATCTCAATGAGTTGTTCACCCTCGTTGCCCATGGCTCGCTGGCGGTTGAGCAACTCAGTCCGTTGCAACGCGTCATCCTCGGCGGGATGTTGGGGGCAAACAGTCTGGATGCCGCCGGGTTTGCCCCGGTCTGGCAGAGCGTTATGGACATCGCTCGGGGAACCGCTGAGGGTGGTTTGTTCGCCCGTTACCACGCGATCGAAAAGGCCCTGATTCAGCAGGCGGCGCCGAACTTCAAGGCGGGGCTTGCCGGCGCGAGCATCCACGGCACGCACACGGCGCGCGAACTCAAGGCGTTGGCGATGAGCGAACCGCTGACGCTGAAACAGTGGGGCGAGCACATCGGACAGATCAATCGCACGGCACAGCGTGAATACCACAGGCATATTTTCAAGCGGGGTGGCCAGGTGCGGGAGGCGTTGTTCCAGTCCGGCGCCGTGTCCGTCAGGCAACTGCCGCAGGATTTGTTGAGGCGCAGCACGGGCGACCCGGGACGCCGTTGCTATCCGCTGGCGTTGTTGATGGGCGCCGCCGTGGCGGCTGGCGGGTTGGCCGAGCGTGCACTGATCGGACGTGTGGCGAATGCCAGCCTGAGGCCGGAAGACGTTGATTCGCGGGCGTTGCTCAGTGCGCTGGATGAGCTGGGCGAGGTCTCCGGGCGTGCGATCGGACAGGCTCGTGGCCGGCAAAATCTCGACAGCGTGATGCAGACACTGGAAGCGAAAACCGCCCCCGGCGCCCTGCTGCTCGACACAGGCAATCACGCTTTGCTGGTGGCTAAAGTGCAAGTGGATGAGCAAACGTTCTATCGCTTTTATGATCCCAATTTTGCGATTTATGGATTTGCCGCAAGCGCAGAAATGAAGCAGGGCTTGGCACGCTATTTAAGTGACGACGGCAACACTTTGGCGAAGTTGTACGGCCTGACTGACATCGGCACTGCGCAGTTCGATGTAATCGAACTGGACACCGTAGCGCTCGCCGAGCGGACATTGTCGTCCGGGTTGCGCGTCGAGAGTTTTTTGCAAACCGCAGCTATCGCCGACCCTCAGGCGGCTTCGGTCTGGGCCAGGCAAGCTGTCGCACGCACGCGCTCACTCAGTGAAAACGCGCGGCTGGGGGCTAGCCTCGCGCAGTTGGACGCGCGTTACTGGGCGCAGGAATTTGATCAGGCGACCCGGCAATTGCGCGCTGAACACACATTGGGTCGCGACTATCTGCCGCTGCTGGAAACGCTCAAGGCAAACCCGGACGCGGGTTATTCGCTGACGCTGGTGGATGTGCAGAACCCGGCCAGATCACTGACAGTCGGCACCGCCGATGCGCGGTTCGACAGGCTTAAAAAACACCTTCAACGTTTGGTTGTCACATTGACGGGCAAGCCGAGTACCGCGGTCGAAGCCGACGGCGGCAGTCGTCTGAGTTTCGCCTTCGCGATCCAGGCGTTGGTCACTGAAATG
Organism: Pseudomonas sp. Irchel s3a12; assembly: GCF_900187485.1. Lineage (NCBI taxonomy): Bacteria > Pseudomonadati > Pseudomonadota > Gammaproteobacteria > Pseudomonadales > Pseudomonadaceae > Pseudomonas > Pseudomonas sp. Irchel s3a12. The sequence continues at coordinate 96,699 of NZ_FYDN01000013.1, read as the reverse complement.
CGCCATCGTGACTATCAGGCTGATGGCGAGCGGGCGCCGGTTTTGTCGATAGCCCTGCAAGTGCAGGTCTATTTCAACTATGCGCAGTTGGGTTTCGGCGTATTGAGCGACACGGCCCAGACGATCAATCTGGTGCGTCAGGTGGCGGCCAGCGAACGGGCATTGACGCTTGGTCAGTCGTCGTTGTCCGGGCGTGTGCTGGGGCGTGCCACCACGGCAGGCGGATTGGTATTTTCGCTCGCCAACATCGGCTTCGATCTCCACAACCTGTCGGTGGCCGAGAACCACGAGCAACGCTCGCGGTTCTCCACATCACTGGTGTTCAACGTTGCAGCATTGGGGGTGGATGTTGTTGCTTTGGCGGCTGGCGGGGCGGTGGGCACGGCAGCGGCCGTTCTCTCGGTGCCGCTGCTGGGTGTCGGCATTGGGGTGACGGCGATTGCCAGCAACCTGGGACAGATCAGGGACAAGGCGACGGCGGTGGGCAATCATCTGCGTGCGATCGGTCATGCTTACCGGCGCGGTGCCTACACCTTGAAGGATGGCGTGCTGCAATTTCCCGCAGAGGCGGTCATCGTCAGGCTGAACCTGCAAACCAATGACGTGCGCTTCGACAGCCAGAAGTTTTACCCCTGGACGGGCGGGCCACTGGAACTGCCGCAGTACAACGATGACCCGCAGGCTATTCACCTGTCCCTCGATATCCGCCAGGCACTGGGGCTGCCCGAGGTTGTTCATCTTTACCGTGACGAAACCGATAGGCTTGAGACGCTGGTGCTGCCGTGCACGCCGATCTGCCATTACGGTTACGAGTATCAGTTGAAGGGGCTGGGCGGGTACACCTACGACCCCCTTCCCGGCGAGGTCGGGGACGCTGGCGACATCCCTGCTGAAACCCGCTACCCGCAAGTGACGGATCGCATGGCGGACACGCTGGAGTATGACCAACACGGAAACCGGCGCTTTTATCTCACCAGCAACCCGTCGCTGCCGCACATTCTGTACAAGCTGCATCCGGTCTATCAACCGACAGACATCAGCGTGGTGCTGGACAGTCAGGTACGCCAGTTGGTGGTGCCGACCCTGGAAACGCTGGTGCACAACAGGATTTCCTACGCAATCAGCGCACCCGAGGGGCAATACCGGATCAGGCTTGCACCCGGCATCGTCTCGGTCAGATTTAATGGCCCTGCCAAGTGGATCGTGCAGGCGACCTGGGCTTGCCTGGAGCAGGTCAGATTTGCCGCCGCGGATCGGGAAAATGATGATGAAGTCCAACTGATGGTTGATGGCACGGTGCTGTCGGTTTTCGATGGCTTGATCGAACTGGCCGAGGGCCTGTTCCGGGTCGATGGGTGGGAGCGCTGCCTTCGCTTGCAGTCGGTCACCCTTGATGAGCAAAGCCGCCTGCCGCAAATACTGGCGATGCTGCGCCAGCACGCCCGCGAAGGCCGATTGGTCGCAAATGCTGTGGCGCTGTACAAATTCCGGGTGCCCGCCGCCATGGTGGTGACCACCGCTTGGTATGACGCGACCAGTGATCGTTTGTTGTACGCACGCAATCTGCCGAGCGCGGTGAACGAGGGGCTGCTGTTGGGCGGCGCCGGTGCCCGCCATGCCTGGTTCTACCATCCGCAACGGGCGACGGTCTGGCGTGTCGACACGATCACCGGCACGGTTGTGCATCGCTACCGCTTGATGAACCCCGCGAGCGGGTCGCACATCATGGGTTGTGTCCAGGACGCCGATGGCAGTTTGCGAGTGTTGCAACGCTTGCTGATCGACGCCCGGATAACTGAAACCGAAACCACACTGGAGTATCGCCTCAGCGATGCGGCCGTGGTCCTGACGGGCATCAAGTCGTCGTTTATCGAGGAACCCACCGCGCGCCCCGGGCAGGGCGACTTGCATCACTTCACGACCTTCGGCGCGTATAACGATGAAACCCCGGGCATGGCCAATGCCATCAGCACCTGGGTATATGCATCGTTCGTTTACGCGCGCACCTACTACTTCGAAGGATTGCGCCGGCGTGCCTGGGTCAACAAACGCACGGGCCACTATTTTTCGGCGGGGTTGGGCAGTGAGGCGGACATGGTCATGTTGATGCCGGCCGATCCGCAGAGCGGTGCGCTGCTGTTCTACAGCAAGCAAGCGCAGACCATCAGTCAAGGGGTGGAGCCGAGGGTGGGGCAATTCATCAATCGGGTCATCGAGCGCGATATTGTCGACGTCACCCAAACGTTCGGAAGCTACATTGCCACCAAGGCCGACGGCCGCCTTTTCGAGGTCGACACCAACCTTAAAGATGAGCAGTGGATGGGCGGCATTCCCACACCGAATATTCTGAAATTTGCCGGCCTCGGCCAGCGCTGGCTACAGCTCAACTCCGACTGGCTGGACGCTTTGCCGGCGCTGGCAAAAGTCTACAAAGCCGAACCTTTTCCGCTCATCGGATTGGGCAATGGGGCGGGTCATGCATTTCTGCCGGCGTGGTGCATCGAGGAGCAATTCGTTGTGTCGAACATCGGTCCTGAAGTGCAGTTGACGCCGTTGGGACTGACGCCGGACAAACAGGCCGCATGGTTGCTGGAGGGTTCGACCGGGCGGCTTTATCGCCAGCCGACGATTGCCATCGAGGCATTGCGCGTCGCGTTTGCTGCTGGGCCGCAGCGCGTGAACCCCGGGCAGTTGCCCATGGCAGAAAAGGTCTGGCCGCAATGGTCATTTGTTCACGTGCTGAGGCATGGACAAGGTCTGCTCGGGCAAACCCGCGACGGGGTCAATGTCGAGCTGCACGATCAGCAGCCAGCGCGGATCATCAGCGTGGAGAATCGCTGGTCGCACGTGCAGGGGCAGACGGCCGAGCAGTGGCGTACGCGCTTGAAAGCATTGCTCGCGGGACAGCTCCACGCGCAGGTTCTGCCGGTCGAGCACACCGGCACGCGCTACACGTATTACCTGCCTGCAACGGATCGCTTGTTTGAGGTCACCGCCCGCCATGCGCGACAGTGGCCGACGTTTCTTGGCACGCGCCAAAACACCGCTGCGCTGCTATTCGACGCAATTGACGGATTTGTCTTCAGCGCAGGCCCGGTCGATCCTGATCCTGTCTGGATTCCGGGCTGCCACGCGCACCGCGAAGGCGAGGTGTTGTCCCTGTCCTTGAGCGATGAGGTGACCGATGTCCGCGCATTATTGCCCGATGGCATCGACACACTGATTCTGGCCTTCGGTTCCCGGGAAACCGGGTATCGCATCACCGACGAAACCTGGCAGCGTCTGGACTGCATCGTGGTCGATACGCGGCTGGCAGCGGACGACGATGGTTCGGGCACGAACCTGCTGTTTCTCGACATGGCTGATTGCGCGCGCCTTTTGATGTCGCGGGTTGAAGGGCATCTGGTGATTGCCGACCCGGACAGTGCAAGCACGCTGATTGTGCGGGATGTCGAGCCGCAGGGCGGCGAGGAAAACACGCCAATGGAAATAACAGTCCGGCTCAATGAGCGGCTCCACTGCACGTTTACCCTTACCGATTGGTTGCAGCGTTTTGCACGGCTGCAGGGCGATAACGCCGTGGTCAGTCTGAACGTGCTGATTGAGGCAGCGCTTTGAACTCAAAACCGATGTAGAAGCAAAAAGGGCCGTGAAGAATAAATTCACGGCCCTTTGCAAGAAGTGTACGGACGTATTCGATGCGCTTGTTCAGGGCACCAAATAGCCTTTGACCCCTGTAAAAATGATCTGCGCCGCCAAAGCGCAAACAAACAATCCCATCAAACGACTGACGATCTGTAAGCCCTGATCGCCCAGAATCCGCTCGATACGATTCGACAGGTACAGCACCACGCCGACGGTAAAACTGGCCAGGGCAATACTCATGATCGCGGTGAGTTTGTCGTCCCAGTGCGGCTGGCTGACGCCCATCACCAGCAAGGCACCGATGGTGCCCGGGCCGACGGTCAGCGGGATGGTGAGCGGCACGATGGTGACGTCCTGCTGCACATTGTCGGCCTGTACCGCCGGTTTGCCCTGCGCCATCCCCAGTGCCGAAATGAACAGCACACTGCCGGCGCCGATGCGAAACGCATCCACGGTGATGCCGAACACATCGAAAATTACCCGCCCGAACAAATACAGTAAAACGCTGGAGACCAGCGTGGCCACGGCGACTTTCCAGGCCAGCCGCCGTTGTTCCTTGCGCGAATAACCGCGGGTCAGGCTGATAAAGCACGACAGCACGAAGAACGGGCTGTAGAGCACCAGCATCTTCAGGTAAACGCTGAACAACACATGGAGCATGGTGCAAGCTCACTGGCGAGGGAATTCGTGGGGGAGTCTATCAGGCGCTACGGGGTCTGTCGGCTCAGGAGGTGGGCGTCGTGGCACGGTTCTGCTGATCACGCTCGGCTACCCAGTGCTCGATCAGCTCGCGCAATTGTGACAACTCGACCGGCTTGGACATGTGCCCATCCATCCCGGCCTGACGCGCGCGCTCCTTGTGTTCGGCGAGAATATGCGCCGTCAACGCCACGATCGGCGTGCGAATGCGTTGATTGCTGACTTCCCAGGCGCGCAATTGCTGGGTCGCCGAGAAGCCATCGAGGATCGGCATTTCGCAGTCCATCAGCACCAGATCGTAACGCTGGGCTTTCATCGCTTGCAGGGCTTCTTCGCCGTTGGCGGCGGTGTCCGGTTGCAGGTTGAGCTTGCCGAGCATGCCGCGAATCACTTTGGTCGAAATCGTGTTGTCTTCGGCGACGAGGATGCGGAAATCGCTCGGCACTTTCGCCGCCGTGGCCGGGGTGACCACTTGCGGCTGGAACACCACCTGACCTTTGTTGCGCTGGTTGAGCTCGTCGGCCAGGGTGGTCTTGAGGGTGTAGCCGGCCACCGGTTTGGCGAGGATGCGTTTGATCCCCGAGTTGCGCGCGATGATCTTGCTCGGCGCATTGCTGATGCCGGTGAGCATGATCAGCAGGATGTCGTGGTTCAGACTCGGGTCTTCCTTGATCTTGGCCGCGAGCTGCATGCCGGTCATGCCGGGCATGTTCTGATCGAGCAACACCACATCAAAGTAATCACGCAGGTGCGCCTTGGTCCGCAGGAGAGCCAACGCTTCCTTGCCTGAAGGTACGGCGCTGACATTCAGCCCCCACGCACTGCATTGCTGGACCAGCACTTTGCGGCAGGTGTCGTTGTCGTCGACCACCAGGACCCGCGCGCCCTGCAGCGGACTGTCGAGATCGGAGGTCGGGTGTTCGAGGCGGTCGGGGTCCAGCGGCAAAGTCAGCCATAACGTGCTGCCTTGATTGGCGCCGCTCTTGATGCCGAACTCGCCATGCATCAAGCGGATCAGTTGTCGCGCGATCACCAGCCCCAGGTTGCCACCCAGACGATTGGCCGAAAGGAAGTGCTTGCTGTGCAGTTCGGCGTGCATCAGTGCGTCACGCTCTTCCTGATCCATCGGTTCACCGCTGTCCTGCACGGCGATGCGCAGACGCGGTTTGTTGCTGCGCTCGTCGAGGGCGACGACGATCAGCACTTCACCTTCATCGGTTTTCTTCAGGGCGTTTTCCAGCAGGCTCAGCAGAGTCTGGCGCAGGCGGGTCGGGTCGCCGCTGATCACCCGCGGTACTTGCGGCTGGATAAAGCTGATCAGTTCGACGTTCTGCTGTTCGGCCTTGGCCCGGTAGATGCTCAGGCAGTCGTCGATCAAGGCATTGAGGTCGAACTGCACATCGTCCAGTTCGATCTGCCCGGACTCGAGCTTGGAGATGTCGAGAATCTCGTTGATCAACGTCAGCAATTCGTTGCCGGCGCTGTGGATGGTCTGCACGTAGTCGCGTTGCTTGACCGACAGTGGCGTGCCCAGCAGCAGTTCGGTCATGCCCAGCACGCCGTTCATCGGCGTGCGGATTTCGTGGCTGATCTTGGCGAGGAACTCGGCTTTGGCGTTGATCTCGGCATTGCTCGCGGCGAGGTCGCGGCTGACGCTGAAACGACTTTCGGTGATGCTGCGCTGACGCTCGCCGAGGGCGATGCTCATCAGCAGCCCACTGATACAGATGAATGCCATCAGGGTCATGATCAGACCCTGCGGCGACACCAGTGTCAGCCCCAGCAACGCGGGAAGAATGATCAAGGTGCCGATGTTGAACACCACCATTGCGGCGACGAACAGGCGCGCCGGGCGGTAACCCTTCTGCCAGTGATAGAAGGCGACAAACAACATGCTCAGGCCGGCCAGGGCCACCAGGGCATAGGTGATGATGTTCAGCGGCAGGGTATTGACGAACAGCAGCAACAGGCTGCAGGTGACGATAAACAGGATGTCGCCAATCAACAGTTTGTTCAGCGGGTGCGGGCCGAGCGGCGCGAAGAAGCGATAGGCGAACATCAATCCTGCGGGAGCGGTCAGCAGCAACGCCAGATAGGCGCCCGGGGTCTGCACCGCGTGCCAGTTCGGCAGCCAGGGGCCGGCGAGGTTGAGCAGCAGCAACAGACTGAGGCCCAGCAGGCCCTCGCAGACCGCCAGCCACAGGCTGCTGCGCGAGCGGGAGTAGGCGTAGCGCACAAGGTTGTGCAACAGCAGCATGGCGAGACAGCCGAACAGCAAGCCGAAGATCAGCGTCTGATTGTGGTTGGCCGCGCTCATCACCGCCGATTGTAGGGTGACGTGCGGGCGCAACTGGTGATCGGAGACCAGGCGCAGATAGACATCGAGCGGTTTGTCGGTCTGTGGCAACGGCAGCATGAAGTCGCTGCTCGGCAACGGCCTTTCGGCCTGTGGCTGGTCGGTGCCGGTGTTGCGTTGCTCGATCAGCTTGTCACCGTCGAGTACGTAGAGATTGAGCTGTGACAGGTCGGGGGCAAAGATGCGTAGCACTTGTTCGTGCTTGCCCGGCGCCAGTTTGAAGCGCAACCACAGGGCGCCATCGGGCTCGGCCGCAGTGAGGCGGTCGAGGTCGATGGGGCTGAATTGATTGGTGTAGCGAGCGGAGCGGATATCGCTCAGTTGCAGACTGCCCTGATCGTCAAGCAATACCGACCAGCCACTGCCTTGCGCGGCCTGGGCCGGGAGCATGCAGAGCAAGGTCAGCAACGTGACGGTGAAGCTTATGGCAATCCTGAGCCAGCGCACGGCGAAATCCCTTCGTAGGTTGATGCCAGAATATAACGATGCGCGGCGGCGGAACAGCCCGGCGAGGAACGGTATCCCTCGCCGGGCTCGATCGACAGCTTATTCCTGGGTTTCGCCACGTTCACGGGCAATGGCGCGGTAGCCAATGTCCTTGCGGTAGAAGCAGCCTTCCCAGTCGATGGCTGCTGCCAGCTTGTAGGCTTGCTGCTGAGCTTCACCGACGCTGGCGCCCATTGCAGTGGCGCAGAGTACGCGACCACCGGCAGTGACAACCTGACCATCCTTCAGCGCGGTACCGGCGTGGAAGACTTTGCCTTCCAGGCTCGCCGCTGCGTCCAGACCGTTGATCGCCGCGCCCTTGGCGTAGTCGCCCGGGTAGCCGCCAGCGGCCAGCACGATGCCGACGCTCGGGCGTGGATCCCACTGTGCTTCAACCTTGTCCAGCGCTTGCGCCAGAGCGGCTTCAACCAACAGCACCAGGCTCGATTGCAGACGCAGCATCACCGGTTGGGTTTCCGGGTCGCCGAAGCGGCAGTTGAACTCGATAACCTTTGGATTACCAGCCTTGTCGATCATCAGACCGGCGTAGAGGAAACCGGTGTAGACATTGCCTTCTTCAGCCATGCCACGCACGGTCGGCCAGATCACCAGATCCATCACGCGCTGGTGCACGTCGGCAGTGACCACCGGGGCAGGGGAGTAGGCACCCATGCCGCCAGTGTTCGGGCCGCTGTCGCCGTCGCCAACACGTTTGTGGTCCTGGCTGGTGGCCATCGGCAGGACGTTTTTGCCATCGACCATGACGATGAACGAGGCTTCTTCGCCGTCGAGGAATTCTTCAATTACCACGCGCGAACCGGCGTCGCCGAACGCATTGCCAGCAAGCATGTCGCGCACGGCGTCTTCGGCTTCGGCCAGGGTCATGGCGACGATCACGCCTTTACCGGCCGCCAGGCCATCGGCCTTGATCACGATCGGTGCGCCTTTTTCACGCAGATAAGCCAAGGCCGGCTCGATCTCGGTGAAGTTCTGGTAGTCGGCGGTCGGGATCTTGTGGCGAGCCAGGAAGTCCTTGGTGAAGGCCTTCGAACCTTCCAGCTGCGCAGCGCCGGCGGTCGGACCGAAGCAGTCCAGGCCACGGGAGCGGAACAGATCAACAACGCCAGCGACCAGCGGCACTTCCGGGCCGACGATGGTCAGGGAAACGTTTTTCTCGGCGAAGTCGGCCAGTTGCTCAAGAGCCAATACGTCGATGGCGACGTTCTCGCACTTGGCTTCGATGGCGGTGCCAGCGTTGCCCGGCGCGACGAACACCTTCTGTACGCGCGGATCCTGAGCCACTTTCCAGGCCAGGGCGTGTTCACGGCCACCGCTGCCAATGATCAAAACATTCATTTCAAAAACCTCGGATGACGCTAATTCTGTGGGGGCTGATCGTTCCCACGCTCTGCGTGGGAATGCCTCTACGGACGCTCTGCGTCCAAGGGACGCGGAGCGTCCCGGGCTGCGTGCCCACGCAGAGCGTGGGTACGATCAAGCAATAATCAGTGACGGAAGTGACGCATGCCCGTAAAGACCATGGCGATGCCAGCCTCATCGGCAGCAGCAATCACTTCAGCATCACGCATCGAGCCGCCCGGCTGGATCACTGCAGTGATGCCGACCTTGGCCGCGTTGTCGAGGCCGTCGCGGAACGGGAAGAACGCGTCCGATGCCATCACCGAACCCGCTACTTGCAGACCGGCGTGCTCAGCCTTGATCGCGGCGATACGTGCCGAGTTTACGCGGCTCATCTGGCCAGCGCCGACACCGATGGTCTGACGGTTCTTGGCGTAGACGATGGCGTTGGACTTCACGTACTTGGCCACTTTCCAGGCGAAGATCAGGTCATGGATTTCCTGTTCGGTCGGCGCGCGTTTGGTCACGACTTTCAGGTCATCGGCGCTGATCATGCCGATGTCGCGGCTCTGTACCAGCAGTCCGCCATTGACACGCTTGTAGTCCCACGCGGCTGCGCGGTCTGCCGACCACTCGCCGCAGGCCAGCAGGCGCACGTTGGCTTTGGCCGCAACGATGGCGCGGGCTTCTGCACTGACGCTTGGGGCGATGATCACTTCAACGAACTGACGCTCGACGATCGCTTTGGCGGTCTCGGCATCCAGTTCACGGTTGAAGGCGATGATGCCGCCGAACGCCGATTCGGTATCGGTGGCGTAAGCCAGTTCATAGGCCTGACGGATGCCGCCTTCAGCGTCCGGGCTGACCGCCACGCCGCACGGGTTGGCGTGCTTGACGATCACGCAGGCTGGCTTGACGAAGCTCTTCACGCATTCCAGCGCGGCGTCGGTGTCAGCCACGTTGTTGTACGACAGTTCTTTGCCTTGCAGTTGGGTCGCGGTAGCGATGCCGACTTCGGCAGGCTTGGCTTCCACGTAGAACGCCGCGCTCTGGTGCGGGTTCTCGCCGTAGCGCATTTCCTGGGCCTTGATGAACTGGCTGTTGAAGGTGCGCGGGAATTCGCTGCGGCCTTCAGTGCTCAGGGTTTCAGCCGCTTGATTCACGGTGCCCATGTAGTTGGCGATCATGCCGTCGTAGGCGGCCGTGTGTTCGAAGGCCTTGAGCATCAGGTCGAAACGCTGCGCGTAGGTCAGGCCACCGGCTTTCAGGCCTTCCAGGACGCTGGCGTAATCGCTGGCATTCACCACGATCGCTACGTCTTTATGGTTTTTCGCTGCCGAACGGACCATGGTCGGGCCGCCGATGTCGATGTTCTCGATGGCGGTCGGCAGGTCGCAGCCTGGCTTGTTGATGGTGGCTTCGAACGGGTACAGGTTGACCGCCACCAGATCGATCGGCTTGATGCCGTGCTCGCTCATGATTGCGTCGTCGATACCGCGACGACCGAGGATGCCGCCGTGGATTTTCGGGTGCAGGGTTTTCACCCGACCGTCCATCATTTCGGCGAAACCGGTGTAATCCGCGACTTCCACTGCGGCAACACCGTTGTCGCGCAGCAGCTTGAACGTTCCGCCGGTGGAGAGGATCTCGACGCCCAGAGCTTCAAGCTCCTTGGCGAATTCGAGGATCCCGGTCTTGTCGGAAACGCTGATCAAGGCGCGGCGGATCGGCAGGCGGGTAGTCTGGTCGGTCATCTCAATTTCCATCAAAAGCAAAGGAAGTCAGCAAAAAAGGCGACCGTTTTTTACGCGGGCGCCTTTCTGGTTTGATTGAATGCTTACAGCAGATCGTACTGCTTGAGTTTCTTGCGCAGCGTGCCGCGGTTAAGTCCGAGCAGCTCACTGGCCTTGGTCTGGTTGCCCTTGACGTAGTTCATCACGCTTTCGAGCAGGGGAGCCTCGACTTCGGAGAGCACCAGGTTGTACACATCCGTGACGGACGCGCCCTCAAGGTGGGCGAAATAATTGTGCAGCGCCTTCTCGACACTCCCGCGAAGGGTCTGGCCTTCTTCGCTCGGGGTATTGAGGTGCTGTTTCAAATTCACGTTGTCGCTCACGGGTGCTGTTCCACTCACTAAAGTCTCGGTCATCATCGTCATGCGGCCACCCCTTCTTCGTCCCCTGTCAGGCTCTTGTAACGCTCGGCGAAAAACTCCCGAACGTTGGCGCATTGTGTTTCCGTACCATCCAAACGATTGAAGTGGGCGCGAAACTCCCTGGCGCCCGGCAAGGTTGCGAGATACCAGCCCACATGCTTGCGCGCAATGCGCACGCCCATCACATCCCCATAGAAAGCGTGAAGGGCGGCCAGATGCTCCAGCAGAATGTGTTCCACTTCGATCAGTTCCGGTGCCGGCAATTTCTCGCCGGTACGCAGGAAGTGTTCGATCTCGCGAAAAATCCATGGCCGCCCTTGGGCGGCGCGGCCTACCAACAGGCCATCGGCACCGGTCGCGTCGAGCACGTAACGGGCCTTTTCCGGCGAATCGATATCGCCATTGGCAAACACCGGCATCGACACCGCCTGCTTGATCGCGGCAATCGTGTCGTACTCGGCTTCACCGGTGTACAGATCGGCGCGAGTGCGGCCATGCACTGCCAGCGCGGTGATCCCGGCCTGCTCGGCGATCTTCGCCACGGTCAGGCCGTTCTTGTTGTCGCGATCCCATCCGGTGCGGATCTTCAAGGTGACCGGCACATCAACCGCAGCCACAACGGCCTGCAGGATCTCGGTCACCAGTGCTTCGTCCTTCAACAACGCGGAACCGGCGGCCTTGTTGCAGACCTTCTTTGCCGGGCAACCCATGTTGATATCAATAATCTGCGCGCCCAATTCGACGTTGGCCCGGGCCGCATCCGCCAGCATCTGCGCGTCGCCACCGGCAATCTGCACCGAGCGGGGCTCGGGATCGCCTTCGTGGATCATGCGCATGCGCGACTTGCGGGTGTTCCACAGGCTCATGTCACTGGTGACCATTTCCGAGACTACAAGCCCTGCGCCCAAACGCTTGCACAGCTGACGAAAGGGCTGGTCGGTGACGCCCGCCATCGGGGCGAGAATCAAGCCGTTCTGCAATGTGTATGGGCCGATGCGTACCGCCGACATAGGACTTCCCTGAGGTGGGGCCGGATCATGAGAGTTCGAAAAAGGGTTGGCATGATACCCGCTCTCGATGACTGGATAAAGGCTGAATTGAACAAAATCTGAACAGTTATTCCGTTATCGCCACAGGTTTGGTTGTGGGTGGCAAAGTCAGAAAACCGCCGTCAATTGCAAACCGCCGCAGGGATTCACTCGGGCGAGTGGAAACTCAGGCTGTAATTCACTGCTTTCGGGCCTGGGTCGAGGATATCCAGCGCAATGTGGATCGGCGTTTGCGGCGGCATTTCCGCCAGACCTTCGAGGTCCCCTCTGAGGTACTCGCCGGGTTTGAAGCGACGACTGGCGATCAAGTGGCCATTGAGGTCGGCGAAACGCAGTTCCAGTAATGGAAAGGGCTGAGAGAACGTCGCGCGGTTATAAATGATCGCGTCGACCACCAATGCGCCGTTGAACTCCGGATGACTGCGCACCACCAGATTGCTGCTCTTGATCCGGGCGATGTCGACCTTGGACGGCACCGTGCAGCCGATCTGCGGGCAGATTTGCTGGAACCACGGACGGTATTGATCCTGGCGGGCCAGTTCGTCGAAATGATAGGCGATGTATTGGGCAGCCAGTCCGCCCGCCGCCAGTAGCACCAACAGCAACCAGAGCAAACGGCGTCCCCACGGCGAGCGGCGTTTCTGCCAGTCCAGTTGCAGCGGGTCGTCACTCAGGTCCTGCAGGACTTCAGCACGTACACCGGGTTCTGCGCGCTCGCGCTTTTTGCGCAGCGGCTCGATCGATGGCAACTCGTCGCCGTCATCGATATCGTCGCTGGCAGAAAATCGTTCACGACGGGCGTTCGGATCGATCGGGTCGTGAAGGCGCAGTTGCGGGATCGCCGGCTCGTCGTCGAGATCTACCGGTTCCAAAGTCAGCGAAGGCTCAGTGCGCGCGGCTTTGGCCGGTTCGATCTCCGAGACTTCTGCCTCGTCGTCGGGCTCGATCGAGTGCTCATCGGCATGTTCGCTGAACAGGCTGTCGCGCCAGACGGTTTCGTCCGGCTCAGGCATGTCGCGCCGGGCGCTCAGGGAATCTTCGCGGGGACGACCGAATTCGGTGGTCGGCTGGATTTCCCGTTGCTCGAGGCGGGCAAGTTCCTGGTCCAGATCGAGGCTGTCGAGATCCAGCTCCGAGGCGCTCCACTGCTTTTGGCTGATGGCGCGCGGTGCCGGCGGCTCGACGATGGCTACGGGTTCGACGGCTGGCGTCGACTCGACAATCGGCGGTGGCTCGGCAAGCGAAGGCGCGACCGGCGTCACCGCGTCCTTGCCAGCGTGTTGTTCCAGCAGCTGTTTGGCGGCGTTGAACACTTGCAGGCAGGAGCCGCAGCGAACCACCCCGCGGGCCACGCTCAATTGAGCATGGCTGACACGGAAACTGGTTTGGCAATGCGGGCACTGGGTGACGAAGCTGTCAGTCATGCGGCGATCCGGATTATGCAGGCGGACATATTAGCGCCGACGGCCGGTGATGCGCACCCAGCCATCGCGATTGGCGATCGGGTCGAGATCGAAGTCCTGTGCATAAGCGGCAGCGACTTCATCACCTTGTTCAGCGAGGATGCCCGACAGGGCCAGACGACCGCCGGATTTGACCAGGCCAGACAGTTGCGGCGCCAGCGAAACCAGCGGACCGGCAAGAATGTTGGCGACCAGCACGTCAGCTTGAACCTGCGGCAAGTCTTGCGGCAGGTACAGCGGGAACAGTTCGTCGGCAATATTGTTGCGACCGGCGTTGTCGCGCGAGGCTTCCAGTGCCTGCACGTCGATGTCGGTACCAACGGCTTCTTTCGCACCGAGCAACAGGGCGGCGATCGCCAGAATTCCCGAACCGCAACCGAAGTCGAGCACGTCGCAGTCTTTCAGGTCCTGGCCGTCGAGCCATTCCAGGCACAAAGCGGTGGTCGGGTGAGTGCCGGTGCCGAACGCCAGGCCCGGATCCAGCAGCAGGTTGACCGCATCAGGTTCCGGCGCGGCGTGCCAGCTCGGCACGATCCACAGGCGCTGGCCGAAACGCATCGGCTGGAAACCGTCCATCCAGCTGCGCTCCCAGTCCTGATCTTCGATGACTTCGCTGTGGTGTTCGGGTAGCGGGCTGCCGGTCAGCAGTTCCAGGTGGGCCAGTACCGGGGCTGGTTCGGTGCCGCCTTCGAACAACGCCAGCAAGTGGGTGTGCGACCACAATGGGGTGGTGTTGAGTTCCGGTTCGAAGATCGGCTGGTCTTCGGCGTCCATGAAGGTCACCGACACGGCGCCGACTTCGAGAAATGCGTCCTCGTAGGTTTCGGCTTGTTCGGGGGTGATGGCGAGACGGACTTGCAGCCAAGGCATGGCGGGCACCTTTGAAAATCTGTGGGGCAGCCCGAAGCTGCAAAAGCGCGCAGTTTACGCCAGGTCGCCGGCAAAGTGGACACGCCTCTTGGCTGTTACACATTCGCCGGCGCGATATACATATGTATCCCCGGAGCGCGGTTGCCGGCAAATAGAGTGAAAGCTCATTTCTACGCAAGCGGGCTGGACGATATGGCGAGTGAACAAGGGATTGTAGAAGAAAAACCACCGGAAGCCGCTGCGCCCACAGGAACGGCCCAGGAGATTCTGCTGCGGATCACGCGTTGGCAGGTACTCATCGACAAGCGCCTGAGCAGTCAGCTGACCTTATTGGAGGCCATGGAAGCTTTCGCGTTGACCGAGCTGCGCAATCATTACCCGCACGGCAATATCGATCCGGGTTTTGTGCTGGCTTTGCTCGATTCGATTCTGCAGAAAATCATCGACGGCAAGCCGATGATGTACCTGGCGATTCAGGACGCTCCGTACCGCTGGCCGGGTGCTGCTGACCGGGGATTTCCGCTCGGCCATCGTCAAGCGGTCATCCAGACTGTGGAGAGCGTTTCTGAGCATTTCCTTGATCAATACAAAAACTACCTGCGAACACATTGGGAAACCAAGGGGCAGGAGGCTGCGTTCGATCAGTTGGTTTTGCGCAAATTGCAGCGTTATATCGATGACATCGACGCGCTGTTCCACACTGACCGGCTCGTGCGACTGACGCCGGATCGATTGCGCAGGCAAATCGAAAAGGTTCAGGAACGAGGCGCTCGCCGCTATCGGTTGACCGCACTGGCAACGGGTGCGGAAAAGAAGAGGCTCGAAGCGCAGTCATACGCGCAATTGCCGCATTGGCTGCGGGTGCTGAACGAACCGGAGCGTGCCAGGCTGCGCCGTTATCAAGAACAGACGTCGCAGGCCCAGGCAGCGCTCGATGATCTGCTGGAAGGCTACGGCTCGTTGCGCGCCTATGCCCGGCAACAGGCGATTGACTATATCCAGCTCAAACTCGACATGGAGGTGGAACCGGACCGGATCGATGTCCGCCTGAGGTGGCTTTCAGCGGTCGGCGAGCCGACGCAGAACCGCAGTTTGAGCCAGTTGCTCGCGGCGGGGCCGATCGGTACGGATTTCGCTGCCGTTCTGGAAGTCACCAGTGGTCCTTCGCGACGCAATCAGCCGCTGGAGCCGGCATTCATCGCCGACATGCTGGCCTGCCAGGATTATCCGGTCGGGTACCTGCGAGCCCTCGCCGGGCAGTATGAGCGCGAGGACGTACAAAAGGCCTTGATCGACTGGTTTGTCGCGCGACTCAAGCAAAGCGCGTTCGTTGCGCGTTGTGCGGGGCATCTGGCGGTGGACGATCATGATCGTCTCGAATCGATGTGGGCGGGGGAAGCCATGGGCGAATCTTTGCGCGTCGCCGCACTGGCTTTACCCAACGGCATGCAGTGTGCCGACTTTCTGGTGTTTTACCGGCAAGAGCCTGCACCAGCGGTGAGCGATCTGCTGCTGTACGCGCCAAACAAGCCAGACGGCCAGGAGTGGGTGCGCCTGCCTTCGCTGGCGGCATTGACCGGAGAGGTCTGGGGCTGGACGCAGAGCGAGTCCGGTCGCGAATATCTTTTGCAGCAGCTTTCTCCCACTGCCCATCGCCGAGCGCGGGAGTATCTTGTCGCCGTGGCTGCCGACCCTGGCCGTTGGGGTATGAGCAGTGATATTCGGCGTGCGCCCCTGCCGTTCGCTCAGTGCGTCGAAGCGGCTGTAAAAATGGGCCTGGCCAAAAACCTGCAGCAGGTCGAAGAGGACAATTTACTGCGCTGGAACTCAACGCTGACCCTGGATGCGCGTCGACGCCTCAGCAGCCTGAATCAGGAGCTGGTTGTTCATCAGCAGGTCTTCAATGAGTTGCTGGGCGGTTTCGAAGTCTTTGTCGACTTTGCCAGACGCACGGTGGCCGCAGAGATCGCGCCTTATATGCGCAGCAAACAGGTGCTGGAACCGGTTGATCCGGCCACCGTGTTGATCGATTACAACGCCGGCATCGCCGATCGCAGGAAACAGTCGGTAGCCAGCCTGCTCGATCTGGCGATCTACGGCTACGACGACAACGCTGGTATCGACAATCCGAAAAAGGGCGTGCGCTCATCCGTTGGCCAGGATCTGAGCGAGGTGCGCAGCGCCGATCTGGCGTTGTATCTGCGCGGGGCCTGGCTGGGTGAGAAGTACGCCAGCGAGATCCGAGGCAAATATCTCGACGCTCGCCATGCGGACTACGAGCCGCGCCGGTTTGCCTGGCGCAATGTGCTGCTGTCGACAATGGATCGTGACTTGCGGGTTGCGCGAGGTCAGGCACGGCTAAGCGACACGGTGTATACAGCGCTCGTCCGCCAGGTCTCGCTGTTGAGTCAATTGCCAACGTCAGGGGGCCATTTGCCGGGCGCCAGCAGGGTCACGACTGACGGCGTATTCAGGTTTACTGTGCGTGGTCATGTCGTACTCGGGGTTTATGTTTTTACCGCTTTCGATCCCGAGCCGTCTTGGTGGTTGTATACCCCGGATGCTCCTGACGGCCTTGCGGTGCGCCCGTACCATTCACTGTTTGGCGACATCGCCGGCGAGCTGCATGACTACTTGATGGCGCGCACGGCGGTTGCTGCACGCAAAACCGTTTCGCTCTCCTTGCATGCGATAGCGGTAAAAAATCAGCGCGTCGATACGCTGTACGAAGCGCAGCGAGTGAGCGACGCGCGGGTTGAGTTCAACGCTTACATCGAGCGCTCGGTTACGGATGTGCACGACATCACGACCAGCCGCGCGAAAATGATCGAAAGACAGGTGGTCAAGGGACTGATGTTCGCCGCCGCGCCATTCTGCATGGTGTTTCCGCCCTTCGCCTTGTTGTTGGACGTGGTGTTCATCGCTGTCAGTGCCGGTGATGCCGTCGCGGCGCATCTGGAAGGCGATGTCGATGGCGCGCTCGGCCATTGGCTTGAGGCGTCGTGGGGCGCGCTGTTTGCCATGGTTGGCGCCGGCAGTACGGTCAAGTTACTCGGGCGCACGGTCAGAAATCTGAAGCACACGACGCGGCCGGTCTCATTGCTCACCGAACGCTTGAGCACCGTGGCTCCGATTCGCAAGGAAGCGCTGCCGGCGGTTCGCAAGGTGCGTTTTCACGCCAGACAGGCCGTCAGCAACAAGCCGGATAATTTGCAGCAGGTCACTGAAGAAGGTGTCTTTTTTGGCACATGGCGCAGTCCGCCCAGTGCTGCACAGCCCCAGCCGACCTATTACATCCGCAACAGAGGCAAGTACTTCCAGGTCAGGGAAAACCCACATTTCGGGGGGCTCAGCCTGATCGATGCCCGGCGCCCCGAAGCCATTTATCAGCGCCCCGTACGTCTGACTGCGAGTGGCAAATGGACGCATGACCGGGTCGGGCTGCGCGGCGGCAATGATCAGGTACGTAATCTTGGTCGAGTGAACAATCTGCGCAATGCGTTTCCCGGCCGGGTCGAGCCAGTGCTGAACCGTGGTGCGTTGCAGGGCGAGGCTGTGGTGGCGAAGTTTGTCGCCGGGTCTATGGACAATTATCTGTTTTCGCTGAATGCGCAGACCTGCGTGATTGCCTCGATGTACAACCCGACGACAAAGGTCGGCGCAGTCATTCATTTCGATCACAACGTTCGCTCGCTGATCAACCACACCGTCAAGGATGCGATGACGCGTCTGGGAGGCTCGCCCAAAGATGTTCGGGTCACGCTGGTGGGCGGTGACTGGCTGACCGGCACCGACATCGGTGGACCGGTCAGGAGTGTATTGCGTCAACAGGGGCTGAGGCCGACATGGGATTACTGGTCGTATTCTTCCTGTCTGGGTAATACCTATGCTGTTTCGTTGAATCTGAACAACGGTGTTTCGACGGTGTTCAAGACTTCCGCCAGCCAGGTTGAGCGCTTGTATTCGCCGGTTTTGCAGCGGGCCAGATATGCCAGCGATCCGGTGTCGAAACGCGCACAGGTATTCATGGAGCGGTTTCGTCGAAAGCCATTGCACCAAGATGCCTCTGGCGCTGTAGTCGACCAGAACGGGCGCCGGGCAACCCCTGAAATGATTCAGGGGCAAGCTTTTACCTTGGTGTCGATGAACTGATGCGCTGGTTGCAGGCATAAAAAAACCCGATCCACAGGGATCGGGTTTTTCCACGCCAGGTCAGTCTTACGACTGCTTGGCCAGCTTGTGCTCGAGGTAGTGAATGTTCACGCCACCTTTGCAGAAGCCTTCGTCACGAACCAGGTCACGGTGCAGCGGGATGTTGGTCTTGATCCCGTCAACCACGATTTCGTCCAGGGCATTGCGCATGCGGGCCATGGCTTCGTCGCGGGTCGCGCCGTAAGTGATCAGCTTGCCGATCAGCGAGTCGTAGTTCGGTGGAACCGCATAACCGCTGTACAGGTGCGAATCGACGCGAACGCCGTTGCCGCCTGGTGCGTGGAAATGCTTGACCGTGCCCGGACTCGGCATGAAGGTTTTCGGGTCTTCAGCGTTGATCCGGCATTCCAGCGAGTGGCCACGAATAACCACGTCATCCTGAGTGAACGACAGCTTGTTGCCAGCGGCGATGCTGAGCATCTCCTTGACGATGTCGATACCGGTAACCATTTCCGAAACCGGGTGCTCCACCTGAACACGGGTGTTCATTTCGATGAAGTAGAAGCGACCGTTTTCGTAGAGGAACTCGAAGGTGCCGGCGCCACGGTAACCGATGTCGATGCACGCCTTGACGCAACGAGCCAACACTTCTTCGCGAGCCTTCTCGTCGATGCCCGGTGCCGGCGCTTCTTCGAGAACCTTCTGGTGGCGGCGTTGCAGCGAGCAATCGCGGTCGCCCAGATGGATGGCGTGGCCCTGGCCGTCGGACAGGACCTGCACTTCGACGTGACGCGGATTGGTCAGGAATTTTTCCAGATAGACCATCGGGTTGCCGAACGCCGCGCCTGCTTCGGAGCGGGTCAGTTTCGCCGAGGCGATCAGGTCTTCTTCCTTGTGCACCACGCGCATGCCGCGACCACCACCGCCGCCAGCGGCTTTGATGATCACCGGGTAGCCGACTTCACGACCGATGCGCAATGCCGTTTCTTCGTCTTCCGGCAGCGGGCCGTCGGAACCTGGAACGGTTGGCACGCCTGCTTCGATCATCGCGTGCTTGGCCGAGACCTTGTCACCCATCAGGCGAATGGTTTCGGCTTTCGGGCCGATGAACGCGAAGCCGGAGTTCTCGACCTGCTCGGCAAAATCGGCGTTTTCCGCGAGGAAACCGTAGCCTGGGTGAATGGCGGTAGCGCCAGTCACTTCAGCGGCAGCGATGATGGCCGGGATGTGCAGGTAGGACTGAGCGGCAGAAGCCGGGCCGATGCAGACGGATTCGTCTGCCAGACCCAGGTGCATCAGCTCTTTGTCGGCCTTGGAGTAAACGGCGACGGTCTTGATGCCCATCTCTTTGCAGGCACGCAGAATCCGCAGGGCGATCTCACCGCGGTTAGCGATCAGAACTTTTTCCAACTTCGCAGTCATCAAAGGCTCTCCGCAGTTCAAACGATGGTGAACAGCGGTTGGTCGTACTCAACCGGCTGGCCGTCTTCGACGAGGATGGACTCGATCACACCGCTGGTTTCAGCTTCGATGTGGTTCATCATCTTCATGGCTTCGACGATGCACAGAGTGTCGCCTTTCTTCACGGTCTGGCCGACTTCAACGAAGGACGGCGAGGTTGGCGAAGATTTGCGATAGAAGGTACCGACCATCGGCGAACGGGCAACAGTGCCGTTCAGCGCTGGTGCAGCAGCGGCAGCCGGGGCTGCGGCAGCAACCGGAGCAGCAGCGGCGGCAGGTGCGGCAGCCGGAGCGTGCATCGGAGCCGGCGCGTAGTACTGCTGAGCCGGGGTCTTGCTGTGACGGCTGATGCGTACGGACTCTTCGCCTTCCTTGATCTCGAGCTCGTCGATGCCGGACTCTTCCAGCAATTCGATCAGTTTCTTAACTTTACGGATATCCATGAATCATCAACTCCCAAGGGTCGGTCAGGGGCGTTTAACGCTTGTAGTTCAAGCCGTTGCCTGTGTTTCAAGCTGTTCTAGCGCAGCCTCCAGGGCCAGTCGGTAACCGCTGGCGCCAAGGCCGCAGATCACTCCCACCGCTACGTCGGAGAAGTAAGAGTGATGGCGGAAAGGTTCGCGTTTGTGCACGTTGGACAAATGCACTTCGATGAATGGGATGCTCACTCCCAGCAACGCGTCACGTAATGCGACACTTGTGTGCGTAAAAGCTGCTGGATTGATCAGAATGAAATCGACCCCTTCGCCACGCGCGGCGTGGATGCGGTCGATCAATTCGTACTCGGCATTGCTTTGCAGATACAGCAGATGATGACCGGCTTCACGGGCGCGGCGCTCCAGATCCTGATTGATCTGCGCCAGGGTCGTTGAACCGTAAGTGCCGGGTTCGCGGGTGCCGAGCAGGTTCAGGTTGGGGCCGTGCAGCACCAGGAGGGTCGCCATCTGCGTAGTCCTTGTTATGAATGAGCAATCGTCAGAACCCGGCGACTATGCCGCAAAGACTTTGTGACTGTCCAGTTCTATGCAATAGCCAGCACGATGGCCGATGTTTGCGCGAAATATGTGACTGAGGGTCCTAATCCGGTCACTTGTGGTGAACCCCCTGTAGGAGCTGCCGCAGGCTGCGATCTTTTGATTTTCAAGAGCAAGATCAAAAGATCGCAGCCTTCGGCAGCTCCTACAGGGATTTTCGTCAGACGCGGAAGGCCTGCACGGCTGTATGCAATTGCCCGCCCAATGCCAGCAAGTTCTCGCCTTGTTCGCGCCCACGGCCGATCCGCACCAGATTATCCCCACCCAACTGATGAATCCGCTCACTGTGATCGCGAATCTCGCTGACCGCGCCGCTCTGCTGCGCCGTGACGTCGGCAATGCGGATCGCCGTGTCGGAAATGGTCTGGATCGCGCCGACGATTTTATCCAGCGCGCCATCCGCCGCTTGCGCCTGATTGGCCGTGGCTTCGGCGTGCTCGACCTGCGCGCGCATGCCTTCGACCGATTGACGAGCAGCGGTTTGCAGGCCGGCGATCAGGGTTTGAATTTCGGCAGTTGCGCCGGCTGTACGTTGTGCCAGCGAGCGCACTTCTTCAGCCACCACGGCAAATCCTCGACCCATTTCCCCGGCACGCGCCGCTTCGATCGCCGCGTTAAGCGCCAGCAGGTTGGTTTGATCGGCAATCGAGCGAATCACCGTCAATACGCCACCAATGGTCGCTGACTCCTCGGCCAAATGCTCGATCATTTGCGCGTTGCCCTGAACCTCACCGACCAGCGCGTGCAGGCCGGTGAGGCTTTGGCCAATCACCGTCTGGCCATGCTCGACCGCCAGTCCGGCATGACGGCTGGCATCCGCCGCCTGCTGCGCATCGCCAGCGACCTGCTGAATCGTCGCCTCCAACTCGCCGAGTGAATCGCGGATCAGCGCGGTATCACCGGCCTGATGTTCGGCGCCGCTGTGCAAGTCGTTGCTTAGTTCGGCGAGCGTGCGACTGCTGCCTGCGACTTGTTCGGCATTGCCGCGAATTGTCCCAACCAAGTCCACCAGGTAGGCACGCAAGCGATTGAGCGAGGCCTCGATGTCGTGCAGTTCACGGTTGGTTTTGCCCAAATGAATGTCGCGGCTGAAATCGCCTTCGGCCCAGTTCGACAGCGCCGGAGCGAGATTGGTCAGCGTGCGGGCCAGCCGCCGCTGCAAGGTGTCGATGAGCAACGCAATCAGCAGAATCAAGCCGATCATCACGCCTTGCATCAGCCGCACTTCGCCTTGAATTTGCCCGTGCTGCGCGCGCACGACCGGCTCAAGTCCGGCGATGGCCTGCTGCACGGCGGCGATTTTCTGGTGGGTGGCGGTGCTGAGGTCGGTGCGTTTCTGGATCTGATCTCGTGTGCGTGCCAGCTCCGCCGGATAGCGTCCGAGCAAGCTGTTGAGCTCACGTTTGAGCCCGACACCAGCGTCTTCGGCGACGGTTTTTTCGCTGTTCTCGATGCCCATCATTGCCGCAAAGTCATCACTGCCCGATTCGCTTTTGGCGACAACACCGAGCAAGGGCAGGGCCTCAATTACCTGAGCTTGCGAGCGGATATTGGTGACTTCGCGCTCAACATCGGCGGCCAGTTCACTGCGCCCGCTGCTGACCAGTTTGTCCCGCGCCAGTGACAGTTTGCCTAAGTGCTGAGAGGCGACGAGCAACGGCGTCAGATAAGCCGCGTTGCCGTTGGCGTAAGTGCTGAGCTGATCGAGGCTGGCGCTCAGTTCGCGCTCTGCCTGCAACAGCAAGGCCTGCGGGTCGCCCGCCAGTTTGCCGGCAGCGAGCAAGTCGGTCTTGCTGAATTCATCAAGGCCCGACAGGCTCGGGCGCAGGGTGTCGGCCAGCGCTGGCGGCAATTCGCCGAGTTCTTTCTGCAAATTGTCGATGGCCTGACTGGCACTGCTCAGGCGCAAGGCGTCGCCGCTGGCGAGGTAATCCTCGACGTTGCGTGCCACCTCGTTCTGAAATTGTTGCGACAGACCGAGATAGCGCTCCATCAACAGGTACGGGCGCTCAAGGGCTTTTTGCGACCACCACAGCGTCGCGCCGAGTGCGAGACACACGGCGACCAACAGCAGGGTATTGAGATTGGTGAGCAACTTCAGGCGCATGACGGCTACCAACGGCAGAAATGGTAAGCGCCTGAATTTATTGCGGTTCTGTTACAGGGTTATGACCGAATCAGTGGAATCCGATGAAAAAGTGGCACTTTGCTTTGATTCGCGCGCGGTCTGCACGCGATTGCGCCCGGCACCTTTGGCCCGGTACAGCGCTTCGTCGGCCTGACTGGCCATCATCAGGCTGTCGCAGTCATCGTGCATTTCCACCACGCCGGCACTGAAGGTGCACCACAAATCCTGCGGCTGCGCCGGGTAATGGATTTCAGCGAAGCGCTGGCGGATCTCGTCGAGCACTTTGTGCGCGGCTTCTATATCAGTGTCGGGCATGACGATGGCGAACTCTTCGCCGCCGTATCGGCCGATGAAATCGGTCTTGCGCAAACGCTGCTTGAGAAACAGCGCGAGGCTCTTGATCACCCGGTCGCCCATCGGGTGGCCGTGGCTGTCGTTGACCCGTTTGAAATGGTCGATGTCGAGCATCGCAAAGCTCAATGGCTTGTTCTCGCGGCGGGCGCGGAACGAGCAGTCTTCGAGCAATTGCAGAATGTGCGTGTGGTTGTACAGACCGGTGAGGCTGTCGCGGACCATCCGTGCTTTGAGGTTGCGTGCGCGGGCGGCGCGGTTGCGCACGGTGGTGATCAGGTGGCGCGGCTTGATCGGTTTGGTCAGGAAGTCATCGCCGCCCTCGCTCATGGCGTCGAGCTGCTTGTCCAGATCGTCCTCGGCAGACAGGTAAATGATCGGCACGCTGACATAGCGATCGTTGTGGCGAATCACTTTGGCCAGTTCGGTGCCAGTGCAGGCTGGCATGTACATGTCGAGGATGATCAGGTCGGGCTGGAAATCGGCCAGTTCCGCCATCGCCTGAATCGGTTCGATCAAGGTACGCGTGACGATGCCGGCGCTGTTGAGCAGGCGCTCGGTGTGCAAGGCCTGCGCACGCGAGTCGTCGATGATCAGCACTTTATAAGGTTCGTACTGGGCGACGCAGGTGAGGACTTCTATCTTTTCCAGCAGGCTCGACGCTTCGAGGGTGCCGGTGAGGAACTCCTGGCCGCCGGCGCGCACGGCGGCGAGACGGGTTGGCGTGTCGGTTTCGTGCAGGCTGAAGAACAGCAGCGGCAGCGGTTCTTCCAAACCGACCTGAGCCTCCGCGGCGAGTTTCAGGCCGATGCCGGCGCCGCTGAAATCGACGTCCATGACGATCGCCGCGGGCAGGCGCTCGACCATCGAGGAGCGAAACGCCGAAACGCTGTCCAGCGCCTGCGCGCTCAGACCGAAGAATTCCAGTTGTTTGGCCAGGCGTTCGGCGCGGTCGTGATCTTGCAGCATCACATAGATCGGTTTGCGCAGCGGTGGCAGGAAAGTCTGGTCGAGTTGATCGCCATGGCGCAGGCCGGTGCGTGACAAGCGCTGCATCAAGCGATTGAGGTCGGTGATCAAGCCACTGCTCAGGCGACCGCGATTGGCGTCCACCGCTTCCAGCGATTGGCTGATATGGCGCGCAAGCTGCGTGTGTTCGGGCTGTTCGAAGCGCTCGGCAAAACGCAGCAGGCGCAGGTTGGCCTCGCTCAGTTCGGCGAGATCGACATTGGACCACTCAGTGCGTTGCAGGCGCTGCCATATCTCAAGAATCTGACGTGCCTGATGAATTACCCGCTGGGCAAAGTGGTGCTTGAGACGCTCACGGCTGGGGTCTTCTGGCTCGGTCATATCCTGACTACTAGTTAGGCTGCATGCTGAGATCGACTGGTGGCTCTATGCTAGCACCTCTTTTCCCTTACACGAGTGTCGTACGTCAATAATCTGCAATGCGTCACCATTCAGTTTCTGACCGTACGGTTTTGTTTTTGACCTGAGTGTCTGACAAGTCCCCGTCGGCCGCGCACTCCCTGACTAAGCTGGGTGATCAGGATGACGGGGCAGTGGTGCTTTTATCCGTGCAGTGAATGACCTTTGCGATGGTTTTCAATCCGATGGGCTGAAGCATGGGCATCGGGGATTCCCTTAGTCATCGTCGAAGCGTCATTCGCCCATACGAATTGCGGCTTATCTTTACGCGCGGGTGCCCGGCCTCGGCACGTTGTTGTATGGTTGTGGTCGAACCGTTGAACCCAAGTGATTGAAAGGATATCGCCATGCTGGACTGGAAAAACCGCGCGGGCAGCGCGCCTGAACGTGCCGCCGAACCCAAGTCGGCCACCCGCAGCTATGTTGGCGGATTGCTGTTCAGCCGTGCATTGGCCACGCTGATCGGCATCTACCTGCTGGTGACCATTGGCCTTGGCTGGTACTGGAGCCAGGAGCCGGCGCTGTTTCCGGTCGCACAAAACGCGCAAGTGGCGGCCGAGAAAGAAGGCAAGCAGATGGTGATCGGCTACACCACCGTCGAAACCCTGAAGACCGTTGCCGGCACCTTGCTCAACAAGCCGGGCGGCTACATTTCCAACGACCGCTTCCCGCCGGGCCTGTGGATGGACAACACGCCAAGCTGGGAGTACGGCGTGCTGGTACAGGTGCGTGACCTGACCCGTGCCCTGCGTAAAGACTTTGCCCGTTCGCAGTCGCAGTCGGCGGAAGATGCCGATCTGGCCAAGGCCGAGCCGCGTTTCAACTTCGACAACAAGAGCTGGATCCTGCCGTCGAGTGAGTCGGAATATCAGGAGGGCATCAACTCGCTGAGTCGTTATCAGGCGCGCCTGTCTGATCCAACCCAGAAAAACGCGCTGTTCTATGCTCGCGCCGACAACCTGAACAACTGGCTGGGCGATGTCGGCACCCGTCTCGGTTCGCTGTCGCAACGCCTGTCGGCCAGCGTAGGCCGGGTCAAACTCAATACCGCGCTGAAAACCGAAGTGCCGGCGATCGGCGAAGTGCCGCAGGTTGACGAAGAAGTCGTCGAGACCCCGTGGATGCAGATCGACAACGTGTTCTACGAAGCCCGCGGTCAGGCCTGGGCGCTGTCGCACCTGCTGCGCGCCATTGAAGTCGATTTCGCCGATGTGCTGGCGAAGAAGAACGCCACCGTCAGCGTGCGTCAGATCATCCGTGAACTGGAAGCCTCGCAGGAGCCGGTCTGGAGTCCTATGATTCTTAACGGCAGCGGCTTCGGCGTGCTGGCCAACCACTCGCTGGTCATGGCCAACTATATTTCCCGGGCCAACGCCGCGGTGATCGATTTGCGTCAACTGCTCAATCAGGGCTGATTCATGAGCCACAACGCCAAAGAGGCGGCCCATCGCGCCGCCTCGGATGCCGAACAGATCGCCTGGGTCGATGAGCAGGACAACCTGCTCGGCGCGCTCGTGCGCGCCGATTTGCGCGAGCGCGGACTGATTGGCCGTGGCACCTACATCATGTTGTTCAATTCCGCCGGTGAGCTGTGCGTGCACCGGCGCACCTTGAGCAAGGCGATTTATCCCGGCTACTGGGACGTCGCGGCGGGCGGCATGGTCCAGGCAGACGAAACCTACGCCGAGTCAGCGGCCCGTGAACTGGAAGAGGAATTGGGCGTCAGCGGCGTCGAACTGAAGGCTCATGACCATTTCTATTTTGAGGACACCGGCAATCGCCTGTGGTGCTCGGCGTTTTCTGCCGTATGGGACGGCCCGTTGAAACTGCAACCGGAAGAGGTGCTGGAAGCGCGCTTTATTCCGGTCGAGCAGGTGCTGCAGGAAATCCAGCAGAAGCCTTATTGCCCGGACTCTCTGGCCGCATTGAAGCGCTATCTCAAGGCGCAACAAAGCGACGTCGCAAAGAACACATAAATTGGCGCCGATTGGCACTTAGCAATCGGGATTTTTGCCGTTACACTGCGCGACCTTTTCAAGCTGCACCGCGAGTGCTTTTTGTAGGAGCTGCCGCAGGCTGCGATCTTTTGATTTTTTGTTTTGGCGTCGAAATCAAAAGATCGCAGCCTCGTTTCATTCGACAGCTCCTACATTTGGCGCTTTATCGGTGCAGTAGCGCTGCCCCTGCCTGAGTGGGGCTTCGCGGTCGATGACCTTGCCCAAGGTCGCGATCAGTCTTTGTCCTCCCGAGAGGATTGCCGGTGGCCAAAAAAGCCGCATCCTTCGCCGCCCTGGGCGGCCTGGTATTTTCCACCGACGCAGGTCGTCATTGCCCGGAATGCAGTAAGCCGGTGGACGCCTGTATCTGCAAACAAACCGTGATCCCGGCTGGCGACGGCATTGCCCGCGTGCGACGCGAGAGCAAGGGCCGTGGCGGCAAAACGGTGACTACCATCACCGGCGTGCCACTGGCCGAAGACGCGCTCAAGGAGCT
Source organism: Pseudomonas sp. Irchel s3a12 (assembly GCF_900187485.1). Lineage (NCBI taxonomy): Bacteria > Pseudomonadati > Pseudomonadota > Gammaproteobacteria > Pseudomonadales > Pseudomonadaceae > Pseudomonas > Pseudomonas sp. Irchel s3a12. The sequence continues at coordinate 69,570 of NZ_FYDN01000013.1, read as the reverse complement.
GGCGACAACGTTGAAGAAACGTTGCGGCACCGGCGGCGCGTTGAAAGACGGGATCATCGAAATCCAGGGCGATCATGTCGAGCTACTCTTGGCTGAGCTGATCAAGCACGGTTTCAAAGCGAAGAAGTCCGGCGGCTAGCAGCCTCTGTGAAAACCACCTGCGGCTTGATCCGGCGCTGAAACACTTCAGATCCGGCGTCGTCTCCATGGTTTTCACAGAGCCTGTTCATGACCGGTTTCTAAACTCCACGCAGTCAGTGCGGTCTACCGCCGCGCTGACAAACCGTCATTTTCATTCTTTAGAATGCGCCGGCCTGAGATCAGGCGACGCACTATGACTTCTTTATAGGGGACTTCGATGTCCGTACGACGCACACGCAAAGACGATGGCAGCCAATGGACAGTTGCGGACAGCCGCAGTGTTTACGGGATTCGCCATTGGGGGGCCGGGTATTTCGCGATCAATGACGCCGGTCGCGTCGAAGTTCGTCCGAACGGTCCGAGCAGCTCGCCTATCGACCTGTTCGAACAAGTCGACCAACTGCGCAAAAGCGGTTTGTCCTTGCCGTTGCTGGTTCGCTTCCCCGACATTCTGCAAGACCGCGTCCGTCAGTTGACCGGTGCCTTCGATTCGAACATCGAGCGCCTGGAATACCAGAGCAAATACACCGCGCTGTACCCGATCAAGGTTAACCAGCAAGAAGCGGTGATCGAGAACATCATCGCCACCCAGGACGTCTCCATCGGTCTGGAAGCCGGCTCCAAGCCTGAGCTGCTGGCCGTGCTGGCGCTGGCGCCGAAGGGCGGCACCATCGTCTGCAACGGTTACAAGGACCGCGAGTTCATCCGTCTGGCGCTGATGGGCCAGAAGCTCGGCCACAATGTCTTCATCGTTATCGAGAAAGAATCCGAAGTCGGTCTGGTGATCGAAGAAGCCGCCTCGCTCAAGGTCAAGCCACAGGTCGGCCTGCGCGTGCGTCTGTCGTCGCTGGCGTCGTCGAAGTGGGCGGACACCGGTGGCGAGAAATCCAAATTCGGTCTGTCGGCAGCACAACTGCTGTCGGTGGTCGAGCGTTTCCGCGCGGCTGGCCTGGATCAGGGCATTCGCCTGTTGCACTTCCACATGGGCTCTCAGATCGCCAACCTGGCTGACTACCAGCACGGCTTCAAGGAAGCGATCCGTTACTACGGCGAGCTGCGCAATCTCGGTCTGCCGGTCGATCACATCGACGTCGGCGGCGGTCTGGGCGTCGACTACGACGGCACGCACTCGCGCAACGCCAGCTCGATCAACTACGACATGGACGATTACGCCGGTGTCGTGGTCGGCATGCTCAAGGAATTCTGCGACGCGCAGAGCCTGCCGCATCCGCACATTTTCTCCGAAAGCGGCCGCTCGCTGACCGCGCACCACGCCATGCTGGTGGTGCAGGTAACCGACGTCGAGAAGCACAACGACGAGATCCCGCAGATCGAAAACAAAGAGTCGCTGCCGGAAACCGTGCAGTGGCTGGTTGACCTGCTCGGCCCGACCGACATCGAAATGGTCACCGAAACCTACTGGCGCGCCACCCACTACATGAGCGACGTTGCCGCGCAATACGCCGATGGCAAGCTGACCCTGGCTGAAAAAGCCTTGGCCGAGCAGTGCTACTTCGCCGTCTGCCGTCGCCTGCACAACTCGCTGAAAGCCCGTCAGCGTTCGCACCGCCAAGTGCTCGACGAACTCAACGACAAGCTGGCCGACAAGTACATCTGCAACTTCTCGGTGTTCCAGAGCCTGCCGGACACCTGGGCGATTGATCAGGTCCTGCCGATCATCCCGTTGCACCGTCTCGACGAAGAGCCGCTGCGTCGCGCGGTGCTGCAAGACCTGACCTGCGACTCCGACGGCAAGATCAATCAGTACGTCGACGAGCAGAGCATCGAGACCAGCCTGCCGGTACACGGTTTGAACGAAGGTGAAGACTACCTGCTGGGCGTGTTCCTGGTCGGCGCCTATCAGGAAATCCTCGGCGACATGCACAACCTGTTCGGTGACACCGACTCGGTAAACATCTACCAGAACGCCGATGGCAGCGTGTACCACGCCGGTATCGAGACCCACGACACCATCGAAGACATGCTGCGTTACGTGCACTTGTCGCCGGAAGAACTGATGACTCACTACCGCGACAAGTGCGCCAGTGCCCGCATCAGTGCCAGCGAGCGCACGCAATTTCTCGATGCCTTGCGTCTGGGCCTGACCCGCTCCTCCTACCTGTCTTCCTGAGGCCAGGTGGCGATCTTGCCGGGTTGTCTGAATTTTTCCTGAGCGTGGCGGAAAATTCGGATGACCCGGTGGGATATCTCCCAAAATCTTCGCGAAATCCATGGCATTCCTGGCCAGCAAAGTCATCCGGTCTGCTTTTCGCGTAGGTCATTTCCTAAGTTGTACTTCAGCTCTCTACTCGGCCATGGCTCTCGGCGAGAATCCCCGACCGCCCCTCCTGTAGAGATCCGCCCATGTTCGAACCAGTCAACGAGTCGTCCTTTCGTCTCGATGTAGCGGGCCTGTCCGACCCTTTCGAAGTCCTGGCCTTTACCGGTAGCGAAGCCCTCAGCGAATCCTTTGCGTTCGAGATCGATGTGTTGATCGACGATCCGCACCTGGATCTCGCCGGCCTGCTATACCGTTCGGCGTTCCTCTGTTTCGGGCCGTCGGGGGAGGGCGTGCACGGGCAATTGCAGAGCCTTGTCCAGCATGAACACGCAGAGGGCTCGAGATTGAGCCGGATCCGTCTGGGGCCGAAACTCGGTTGCCTCGCGCTGCGCTTCAGTCAACGCATCTTCAGTGGCCGTTCGGTGCCGCAGATCATCGAACAAGTGCTCAGGGAGCACGGGATTGCCGGCGCCCAGTGCCGCTTCGATCTGTCTGGCGGCTACCCGGCCCGGACGTTCTGCACGCAGTATCGCGAGTCCGATCTGCAACTGCTCCAGCGCTTGTGCGCGCAGGCGCGGATTCACTATTACTTTGAACACGATCGCGACCGGCATTGCCTGGTGTTCGCCGATGATCCGGCGCAGTTACCCGTGGCCGGTGCCGCGCAGTATCCGCGCGGGGACGACGGGCAAGATACGTCTCCCGCGTTGCGGCAATGGCAATTGCAAAGTGCAATTGAGACCAGTTTATCGGGTGTGCAACGGGCTGAAGGCCAGAGTGAACTGCCAGCGTTGCGCAGCGGTCACTGGCTGCGGTTGGCCGGTCATCCCTTCGCTGAATGCAATCGGCCGTGGTTGCTGACACGCATTGAACATCGCGCCGATCCATCCCGTGAACCTCCCTACGTCAACCGCCTGTTCGGCACGGTGCAAGTGCCGTACACATCGGCTACAGCGCCATCGCGCCTACGCATGCACAGCCTGCAACGGGCCTGGGTGGTGGCGGTCGATGAACCGCAGCCTGACCGGATGCGCCCGGTGGCGGTGCAATTCGACTGGCTCTACCAGGGCGAAGGGGCCGCTCCGAGTCATTGTTGGCTACCGCTTGCGCCGTCCCTGGCGCAGGTGTCCATGGCGGCGCTGAGCGAGGGTGTCGAGGTGGTTGTGAGTTTCTTCGAGGGGGATCCGGATCAGCCGATGATCAGCGGTGTGCTGCAGCCGCCATCCGCCGTTGTCGACACCGATGATGACCTGCCGTTGCCTCTGCCCGACAGCCTGGTGAGTGACGGCTTGCAGCAACTGCTGACTTGCGGTGAACCGTTGCTGCTGTTGTGCCTGATCCCCGGCGGCGGCAGTTTCAACCATTGCTCTCAATCGGTGTGCAGTTGCCGACTGGTCACCGCGCTTGAACAGAGCGGCGCAACATGAATGGCGCGGCGCTTGAGCCCATGGCGCAGTGGCTGCTGCTCGATGGCCCGGATGCACCGCAGGCCTTGCTGACCCTGCACCGGGCTTTTGCCGGTGTGCAGTGTTTCAGCCTGTTCGAAGGCACTGAGTTCGAACCGGTCAGCGAGCATGGCCCGGTGTTGATCGAGCTGCGTGACTGCCCGGCATTGGCTGCGTTGTGTCACAGCGACCCAAACACCTGGCGCGGGCTGTTGCTGGGCAGTGAGGTTTCGGCGCAACAACTGCTGAGTCACTTGCAGCGCATGCTCACGGTGTCGTTTGGATTGAATCACCGGGCTTTGCTCAGCTATTACAACCGGCAGACCGCGAGCTATTTTTTCGATGCCTGCGATGCTGCTGAGCTGAGCCGCTGGCTCGGGCCGATCCGTCAACTGCGCTGGTTCGGTGGCACTTGGGCCGACCGGGCGATTGGCAGTCTGGGCTGGCAGCAGTTGCGCAACCCGGGGCTAGCCGTCGAGCCGCTGAGCATCGAAGAAAGCCTGACCCGGCGCCAGCGCGAACGCCTGCAAACCTGCTTGCTGGAGCAGCATATCTGGCGCTGGTGCCAATCGCTGGGAACCGATTACGCGACGATGGCCTCCCATGTGCATCAAGGCCTGACGCTGGGATTCAGCGACCGCACCGTGCTCGATGGCTGGTTATGGCTACGCTTGCTGCATCCGCGAGCCGTGCTGGTGCCACCGCCGGTGGGGCTGACCCAGCAGCAGCGGCTTGACCATGTACGGCGCCAGTGGCGCAGCGATCAGTCCTGAGGCGAGGTTCGGCGCGTATGGCAGGTTTATTCCGGCAAGGGTGGGGGATCGTGTTGCTGCTGGTGCTGGGCGGTTGTTCGCCGGTGCAGGTGCTCAATGCGTTGACTCCGGACAGCACGTACGCCAAAACCGTGGGCATCGCCTATGGCGACGATCCTCGGCAGAAGCTCGACGTGTATGTGCCGCATCAGCCGATGCCCGGCGCGCCGGTGGTGGTGTTTTTCTATGGCGGCAGCTGGAACAGCGGTTCGCGCGTCGACTACCGCTTTGTCGGCGAAGCGCTGGCATCCCGAGGGATTGTTGCCGTGGTGGCGGATTACCGTTTGTATCCACAGGTGCGCTATCCGCTGTTCCTGCAAGACGGCGCGCGTGCGGTGGCATGGACCAAAGCGCATATCCACGAGTTTTCCGGCAACCCGCAGCGCTTGTATCTGATGGGACACAGCTCGGGCGGGTACAACGCGGCAATGCTCGCGCTGGACAGCGAATGGCTCGCGGCGGTGGGCATGTCGCCCAGGGATGTACAAGGCTGGATCGGTCTGGCCGGGCCGTATGATTTTCTGCCGATCAAGAATCCCGAGGTGCGTCCGGTGTTCTTCTGGCCGGATTCACCGCCGCAGTCGCAGCCGATCAACCATGTCAGTCGCGGCGCACCGCCTGCGCTGTTGATTGCGGCAAGCCGGGATGATCTGGTCAACCCGACGCGCAACACCGGTGGCCTTGCGAGCAAGCTGCGCGAGGCCGGTGTGCCGGCGCAGGATTTGTATTACTCGCGGCCCAGCCACATAACCTTGGTAGCGACCCTGTCGCGGCCGTTGCGGCGTCTGGCGCCGGTGCTCGATCAGGTGGTCGGGTTTATCGCCCACACGCCGAGTCAGTGAACGCCGCCACTGAACCAGCCATCGTTGCGCTTGAGCCACCAGGCTTGCGCACCGAGGGTCAGGCTACGCAACACCATGAACAGCAGAAAAGATATCCACAGCCCGTGATTGCCCAGACCTTGCAGCGCCCAGGCGAACGGCAATAACAGCACCACGGTGATCAGCATGCCGTTGCGCATTTCCCGCGCGCGGGTGGCGCCGATGAACAAACCGTCGAGCAGGTAGCTCCAGACTGCAATCAGCGGCAGCACGGCGAGGTAGGGCAGGTAGACGAGCGCGGTGTCGCGCACGCTCTGGATGTCAGTCTGCATCTCGATGAACAAGTGCCCGGCCAGCAGGAACAGCATGGCGAAGCCGAGGCTGGCGATCAGTGACCAGCCGCCTGCCACCACCAGCGAGCGACGCAGGGCCAGACGATCACGGGCGCCGATGGCGTGTCCGCACAAGGCTTCGACGGCATGGGCCAGACCATCCAGCGCATGCGCGGTGAGCAGCAAGCCATTGAGCAGCAGCGCGTTGGCGGCCACCGTCGAATCACCCAGTCGCGCGCCTTGCACGGTGATCAGGAAAAACACCGATTGCAGCGCCAGGCTGCGTATAAAGATATCGCGGTTGACCGCCAGCAACGGGCGCCAGCTCTGCCAGATTCTCAGCGCTGCCCAAGCGATGTGCCCGGGGTACGCGCGCAGCGCCTTGCGGGTCAGTAGCAGGCCGAGCAGGGCGCCGCTCCATTCGGCGATCACCGAGGCGCGCGCCGAACCGACCACGCCCCAGTCCAGGCCGATGACGAACCACAGATTGAGGACGATGTTGATCAGGTTGGTGGTCAGAAGAATCGCCAGCGGCGCCCGGGCGTTCTGTGTGCCGAGGAACCAGCCGACCAGCGCATAACTGGCCAGCGCCGCTGGCAGGCCGAACAGCCGCGTGTGGAAGAAGTCCCGAGTGAGCTGATCCAGCTCCGCCGACGGTTGCATGAAGTGCAACGCAACACCACTCAGCGGCACACCCAAAGTGCCAAGCACTAGCGCCAGTCCCATCGCCAGCAGCAAGCCCTGCAACAGAATCTGCCGCAACGCCGCACCGTCGCTGCGCCCGGCGGCTTGCGCGGCAAACCCGGTGGTGCCCATGCGCAGAAAGCCCATGGCCCAGGCGAGAAAGGTGTACAGGCTGGCACCGACCGCCACCGCGCCTAATTGATGGGCGTGGGGCAAGTGGCCGATGACGGTGCTGTCGACCAGCGCCACCAACGGTACGGAAATATTGGACAGAATCATGGGCGCGGCGAGTGCCCAGACCTTGCGGTGCGTCGGGCGGTCGCGCCAGTCGGCGATCAGAGTGGACATGCGGGCTCCTTGGGGAGCGGCATTGTAGCGATTCCTCTGGCCTGAAACGCGATTCACTGTAGGAGTGAGCCTGCTCGCGATAGCGTCCGTTCAGTCAAAACAGCTTCGAATGACACACCGCTATCGCGAGCAGGCTCACTCCTACAAGGTTTTGTGGCGCTAATGAATAATCCAGCTAAGCAACCACAACCCCAGCAACAACCAGATGATCCCGGCAATGATCGACGCATTCATGAACGCGCGAATCGCCGACCACAACAGCATCAATCCGACAATCAGGGCGATGATGCTGATGATCGAGGTGTCCATGCCCAGGGTTTTGGCCAGCCCGTCGACAAAGTTGCCACCGGCATTGCTCAGAATGTTGAACAAGCCACTGAGGCCATCGACGATAAACCGGATGACCGAACCGAGCGCCTGCCCGAGCCATTCGAAAAAGCTTTCTACCTGCATGTGTGCATCCTGATGAAAGAGCTGAGCCTTGGGCCACAACGCGGGTGGCCGAGTTCCCTGCATGATAGAAGGTTTGCACCCATTCTGTGTGGGAGCGAGCCTGCTCGCGAATACGGTGGATCAGATAACTGATGGGTTTGAATGACACACCGCTTTCGCGAGCAGGCTCGCTCCCACATTAGATCACCTGCGCCGCTTGCCTTTGGTGGGTATCCCCCCGAAGCTATACGCCTTCAGGAGAGCCCGATGAACCTTGTTGAACTGACCGAACGCCTGCACGCCATTCGCGACCGCAATGACTGGCGGCAATTTCACAGCCCGAAAAATCTCGCCATGGCCGCCAGCGTTGAGATGTCTGAACTGGTGGAAATCTTCCAGTGGCTGACTGAAGACCAGTCGCGCCAGTTGCCCGCCGACAAACTCGCCCACGCCGGGCAGGAAGTCGGCGATATCGTGTTGTATCTGTTGCTGCTGTGCAGCGAGTTGGGCCTGGACATGAATGAAGTGGTGCGCGCCAAGCTTGCCGACAGCGAACGGCGGTTCAGCTGATGAGCGACCGGCATTTCGATCAGTTGGCGACGCGGTTCGCCGAAAAAATCTATGGCGGTGCCAAAGGCGCGATTCGCCTCGCGGTGTTGCAGGCCGACCTAATCGAGGCACTGCCGGATCGTCCGTTGCGAGTGCTCGACATTGGCGGCGGCCTCGGCCACATGTCGCTGTGGCTGGCCGAGCGCGGCCATGACGTAACCTTCACCGAGCCCGCCGCACCGATGCTCGACGGCGCGCGCCAGCGCTTCGCCGACGCCGGGCAAACCGCAACATTCATCCAGGCGCCGTGGCAGGAACTGCTCGGGCAACTCACTGAACCTTACGATCTGGTGATTTGCCACGCCGTGCTCGAATGGCTCGCCGAGCCTCACGCGATCCTGCCGGTGCTGCATCAACTCACCAAGCCCGACGGCTGGTTGTCGCTGGCGTTCTACAATCGCGACGCGCTGATCTACCGCAACCTGCTCAAAGGCCATTTCAAGAAAATGCGCAAGAACAGCATGGCCGGGGAAAAGCAGAGCCTGACCCCGCAACAGCCCCTCGATCCGCGGGAATTGGCAACGCAACTCGAAGGCTTGTGGCAGGTCGAAACCCAGAGCGGGATCCGGGTTTTCCACGACTACATGCCGGTGGAATTCCAGGCCCGCGCCGAACTCGCGGATTTGCTCGAGATGGAGCTCGCTCACCGCCGTCACCCAAGCTTCGCCGGGCTTGGGCGCTACTTGCACTGGATCTGCCGGCCGATCTGATCGGAGCGCGACATGAAAGCTCAATCCGGGTTATTGCTGATCTGTCTGGGGTTGGCTGCCTGCCAGGGCAGCAACCCCTACGTGGCGCAGTCGCGGCCCCTGCCGCCGGCGCCAGCGCAAGCCGCCACCACCTTCGACCGTAGCGCTTACCCGGCGCCACCGCGTGACTACGGACGCTATCGCAGTTGGGCCTGGCTCAACGGGCAGTTGCCGCCGGGTACGGCGTGGGCGGACTCGGCGCAAGTGGCCGAAGCGGTGAGCAATGCCCTCGATCAGCGCGGTTTGCGACCGTTGCACGACAACCGCCCGGCCGACCTGTTGGTCAGCGCCGATCTGCGGCTGGAAACGCGTTTGCGGCAGGTCCAGGACGACTACGGTTATTACGGCGGCGGATACGGCGGCTATGATCGCTACGGCCGCGGTTACGGCATGTACAACACGGTGCCGATCGTGCGCACGTATTCGGAGCAGGTCGTGGTAGTGCAGGTCAATCTGTTCGACGCCGGCAGCGGGCAACCGGTCTGGAGTGCCAGTGCCGAAACCGCGAACAAGGGCAGCGAAATCGATCGCACCGATTCGATCCGCGAAGCTGTGGAAAAGGCCATGTCGGCGTATCCTCCGAGTTAGCTTTCTGCCAACGGGGAAGCTGCCGCAGGTTCATGTCTTCAACCGGAGAAAAACCATGTTCCGCCGTCTCGCTCTACTGGCCATGGCCGCGCTGCTCAGCGCCTGCGCCGCCAACCAGGTCAACCACGACTTCGATGCCAGCCGCGACTTTGCCGCCTATCGCAGCTGGAGCTGGAAAGACCCCGCCCTGCAATATCGCCCCGATGATCCACGAATCAAAAGCGACCTGACCGAACAGCGCATCCGCCAGGCTGTGGCCGATCAGCTCGACCAGCGCGGTTTGCGTCCTGCGGCGGCGGGGGCCAAGGGTGATTTGAGTGTGCAGACCTATCTGATTGTCGAAGATCGTCAGCAACAAGTGACGACCAATTACGGCGGTGGTTGGGGTGGCCCGTGGAATGGTTACTGGGGCGCACCGATGTACAACGAAACGCGCAACATCACCTACAAGGTCGCGACCATCCAGATCGACCTGCTCGACGGCAAGGACGGCAAACTGGTGTGGCGCGGCAGCGATGAGCAGATGCTCGCCAGCCGGCCGAATCCGCAGGATCGCAGCAATGCCATCCGCGAGACGGTCGGGCGGATTCTGGCCAACTATCCACCGCGCTGAATCTGTTCAGGAAAAACGGGAGCCCTTGAGCTCCCATTTTTTTGGCCCTGCGACGACCCCCTGTAGGCGCTGCCGAAGGCTGCGATCATTTGATTTTGCTTTTTAGAGGCCAAGATCAAAAGATCGCAGCCTTCGGCAGCTCCTACGGGGGATTGCGCGTCTACACTCAGTTGCACCAATGGAGCTTGCGGCAAAGGAGTGCGCCATGTCGCCTCGTTCGCGATTCACCAGCCCGGCCCGGCAGCGCGGGGCGATTGGCTTGATGGCGGCAGCCACCCTCAGTCTGGTGGTGGTGATGCTGCTGTTGGTGGTCGACACCGGCCGCTTATACATGGAGCAACGCAAATTGCAGCGGGTGGTGGACAACGCCGCCCTCGAGGCCGTCAGTCGTGGCGGCGATTGCCTGCCGGGCCTGAGCGCTGCCAGTTACGCCGGGCAAAGCGCCGTGCGCAACGGCTACGTTGTCGACGCCAGCAACACCCTCGCCACCACGTGCGGCACCCTGGTGACTGCCGCCAGCGGTTTGCGCACGTTCGCCGTGGATGCTACGCAAATGGCTGCGGTCAAAGTCGTCGCCGGTCGCACGGTGGTCACCAGTTTTGCCGGCGGTGTACAGGCCTTGTTCAGCGGCACACCGGTCAGTCTCAATACCACGCTGAACGCCTCGGCGGTTGCCGCCAAACCGCAGCCAACGGTCGCCCAACTGAATATTCGCAGCACGCTGACGAGCATCGATACAGCCCAGTCGAACATCCTCAATCCGCTGTTTTCCGGGCTGCTCGGTGGTAATGTCAATCTCACGGCACTGGGCTGGGACGGCCTGCTGAACACTGATATCAACTTACTGAAATACCTTGATCAGTTGGCGATCAATCTCAACGTCGCGGCCGGCAACTACACGCAGTTGCTCAATACCCAGGCCACGGTGACGCAACTGATTCAGGCCGCCGCGACGGTGGTGCAACTCAATGGTGCGACCGCCCAGGTGATCACTGCGCTGGGCCAATTGCAGGTGGCCGCGATCAACGCGGCGCCGGTCAAACTGGGTGACATCCTGCAATTGCAGACCGGGACCACGGCAGCAGGGCTGGACGCCAATCTGCAACTGCTGCAACTGATTCAGGGCGTGGTGCAACTGGCCAACAGCAAGAGTGCGGTGGCGGCGACGTTGCCGATCAGCGTGCTCGGGCTGGCGAATGTCACGGTGCGGGTGAAAGTGATCGAGCCGCCGCAGTTTTCCGCCATTGGCGATCCGGCGCGGGCCAAGGTCAATCCGACCGGGCCGGACCGGATTTATGTGCGTACGGCGCAGGTGCGCACGATGTTGTCGGTGAGCCTGCCGGTGCTGTCCGGGGTCACGGGGCTGACCAATGCGGTGTTGGGATTGGTCGCGGGACTGACGCCGACGCTCAATGCGGTCCTGAGTCTGAATCTGGTAGCAGTCCTGAGTTCGGTCGCCTGCGCCGGTTGCCAGCAACTCGACCCACTCCTATTGCCATCCCCCGAAATTGACATCAGCCTGGATGCTGGTGGCGCGAAAAGCTATGTCACCGATTACAGCTGCCCAACCGGGACAACAGGCACGAAAAGCCTGACTGCCCACACCATCACATCCATTGCCGACCTCAAACTCGGCAAGATCGACCCTGCCAACGCCTTTTCCTCGGCCGCCGAACCGACTGTCACGCCATTACCGTTGGTTGACCTGGGAATCGTCACGTGCCACAAGATCCTGGGCATCGGAACTTGCGACCCCTCCACCCATATTCAATACGGCGCTGGCGGCATTGCGATCATGCTCGACACCAGCGTCGCGCAAAACACCCAGGATCTGGTGTTCTCCAGCGGCACACCGTTCGCCACCCCGGCCAACCTCAAATTGCTACCGAGCGTGCTGCCCGCCGTACCGACCAACAACATCGTCGGCAGCTTGTCGAACACCCTCGCGGGGATCAACCTAATCGTCTACAAACCCCAGGGCAGCAATCCATTGGGGGCCGTTGTTACCGGCGTTGCCTCGTTGATCAGTGATGTCACCAGCAAACTGCTGCCGGTGGTGACCAACCTGGTCAGCCCGTTGCTCGACCCGCTGCTGAACAACCTGCTCAAAGGCCTGGGCATTAACCTGATGGATGTCGACGTCGGTGCCAACATGACCTGCGGCCAGACCGGCAAGGCCTATCTGGTGATCTAGGCGTCCACGGCAACCGGCAACTCGATGCAGAACCGCGCGCCCTCGACCGAGTTGCGCACGCTCAACTCGCCGCCCATGTTGTCGATGATGCCGTAGCTCACCGACAGCCCCAGCCCGGTGCCGACGCCGATGGGTTTGGTGGTGAAAAACGGCTCGAAAATCCGCTCCAGCAAACGCGGATCGATGCCGCCCCCGTTGTCCTCGACCCACAGGCGCACGCACTGTTCATCGCGTTCGGCATAGATCGAAATCCACGGTTTGAAAGATGAATCCTTCTCGCGTTTGCTCAGCAACGCGTCGCGCGCATTGACCATCAGGTTGATCAACACTTGTTCAAGCTGATCGACGTAGCCACGCACCTGAACCTCGAACGCGGTCTCGCTGATGCGCAAGTCCACGCCTTTGCCGCGCATGCCTTCGGCCAGCAGCGACAGCGTGCCTTCGATGGCCGAGGCCGGGTTGAACAGTTGCTGCTCAATCTCCGAACGTCGGCCGAATACGCGCATGTGATCGACGACTTTCGCTGCCCGCTGCACCTGCGCATCGATGCGGTTGAGTTTGTCGGTCAGGTAATCGACCTGCACATCGCCGTTGCCCAGGCGCTTGAGCACGTTGACGATGGCCATGCGCATCACGTTCAGCGGCTGATTGATTTCATGGGCGAGGCCGGTGGCCATTTCGCCAAGGGTGGCCATTTTCGCGCTTTGTGTGAGTTGCTGTTGCGAGCGGCGCACCTCGGTGTTGTCTCGGCCCACCGCTTGCACTTCGATCAACTGGCCGTGCTCATCGAACACGCCGCGATCGGACCACACCCACCAGGCATGTTCTCTGCCGGGCAGTTGCAGGCTGATTTCCGCGGTGCTCACCGGTTGCTCCACGGTCAGTGCAGCGAGACGCTGGACGAACGCAGTACGTTGTTCCTCGGACATCCAGCTGCCCAGATCGACCCCTGGCAGTTCCTCCGGCGTGCATTCCAGATACTTCGCCAACGGCCGGTTGCCAAAGGTCAGAATCAGATCCGGGCGATAGCGACAGATCATTGCCGGCGAGTCTTCCACCAGAATCCGATAGCGCTCTTCACTCTTTTTCACCTGTTCGGCTGCCAGGGTCGCCTCGGTGACGTCTAGCCACAAACCGACCGCTTCGACCGGCAGGCCGAGGTCATTGCGTAGCAGACGGGCTTCATCGAGCAACCAGTGATACTCGCCGCGACGGTCGCGCAGTCGATAACGGCTGCGCACCGAACCTTCGCGCAGCAACTGGCGGCTGCGGGCGAAATACACATCGCGATCCTCGGGATGGATCATCTCGACCAGAGCGCCGTCGCTGCAGTCCTCAAGGTTCCACCCCAGCAAGGGTTGCAGGCTGGCACTGAAGAACGCCGGGATCAGTGCACCTTCGTGGTAGTGCTGGACGTAAATCACCGCGGGCGAACTGGCGATCAGGTTGTCCAGCCGTGCATGCGCGGCGGCAGCCCGTTGTTGCTGGTTCTGGATGTCGCTGATGTCGAGCATGAAACCGACCAACCGCCGTTGCGTGCCGTTGCCAATCACTTGGCCCTGCACGCGATACCACGTGGGCGCCTGCTCGTTATTACCACCGCGCAGGCGTACCGATAACGTCAGGGCTTCGCCGTGTTGTTGCAAGGCTTGCAGACGGCTGCGCAACTCGTCGCGGTCGGCGGGATGGATTTGCGTCAGCCAGTCTTCCAGCGGTAATCCGCCAGGGTTCACGTCCAAGACCGCCGCCAGCGCGGGTGCCAGTTGAATGTGCTTGTCGCCTGCCAAAATCTCCCACCAGCCTGCACCCAACAGGGTTTGCAACGCTTCGATGCGCTCCAGTTGCAAGTGATGCTGCTGTTCGCGCAGGCGGCCGAGCAACGGCCCGGCCAGCGCGCCGGCCAGCGTTATCCAGTCGCGCTCGCTCAGGTATGGCGCGACGCTGTCCACGGGATAAAAACCGCAGAGCAGCCAGGCCACCACACCGCGCTCATCGCTGTACGGCACCGCGAAACCTTCGGCACTGCCGAACAGGGCCTGCACCCGCGAATGTTCATCGAGGCCATGCTGCGCGCCGACGCGTTGCGGCGCGGCACCGTTAAGGCTGTCCAATGGCGTGCCCAGGCGCTGCCCGTCATGCCACAGATCCGGCGCATCGTGGGCGCGATACTGGCGATGGATTTGCCAGCCCTGTTGCTCATCATCGAGCAAGGCCAGCGCCAGACAGGGGATATGCCAGCGCTGGGCGATCATTTGCAATTGTTCGCTGACGATCACCGGCAAACGCACTTGGCTGCAGGCGCGTAACTGTTCGCTGACCTGCCCGGCGATCAATTGGCAGGCATCACGCTGACGCGATTGTTGGCGTTCAAGCAGCAAGTCAGCGATGTCGATCAACTGCATCAGCCAGCCGTCGCCCAGCGGCTGTACCCAGCCACGCAGGTGCACGGTTTGCTCGGCGAGACCGAAAAAATCGAGATCCAGCAAGAGCCCCAGCCACTCCCTCGGCCGACCTTCGATGGTCAGCGTGCTGTGGGGCAGCAGATAAGTGCTGAGTGGCAAGGGTTGATCTTGAGGTTTGAACTGCGCCAGCAGATGCCGCAGCGGCCCGGCCATTTGCAGCACGTCACCGTCGTCGTTCAGGTACAGGTGCAAGCCTGTTGCGGGTGAACCGAGTGGGTCGGGTAACTCGTGGGCGGCGGGTGGTGTGCGTTTGAGCAAGCGCCCGAAGAGCTTGTCCCCCGACGTCAAAATTGCAGACTCGATTTGGCGGTCAGATAGGTGGGCAGATTGGGCACTGTACCAACCACCGGAAGCACCAGAAACGGCATGACCTGATTCAACTTGCTGACCGGATAATCCACGCGCACCGTCAGCAGGCCTGACGCGCTGTATTGGGTGTTGGTATCAACGCCGATCACTAGGTTGAAGACCGGCGGAATCCAGGACAATTGCTGGGTCAGCGTGGCATTCGCGGTGTTGATCACCACGGTTGAATAGTTGGGCGTGTTGGGATCGACCGCGACACTGCGGCGCACGGCTTCGGACGTGGCCTGATTGAACGATTGCATCATCACCAAGGGCAGGCTGTAACTGACCAGGCCGTAAAACACGGCGAAAAAGATGATGAACACCAAGGCGAACTCAATCGCCACCGCACCTTTTTGCGACTTGCGAAAGCCGGTTTTCATGAGTGCGTCTACCCTGACTGTCACTGCGTAGTCTCAGCATAGAATCATTCCGCAAAAATGGACGGTTTTTACCGGATGTACAGTTTTCTCCTCCTGATCTGGCTGGGCCTGTGCGCGGCGCAAGATGCCCGCCAGCGACGCATTGCCAATGGGCTGACGCTCGGTGCGGCGGCGCTGGCGCTGATCTATCTGTTGTGGACCGGCAACACTTGGTTGGGCGCTGAGGCGGAGCAGGGCGGTTGGGCCTGCCTGATCGCGCTGGCGCTGACCCTGCCGGGTTTTTTCATGGGCCGTATGGGCGCCGGCGATGTGAAATTAATGACAGCCCTCGGTCTTGCGACGGACGGTCTGTTTATTCTTGGCGTATTTATCGGTGCGGGCGTCGCCAGCCTGATCTGGATGCTGCTGGCGCCAAGAGTCTGGCTCCATATGAGTCAAGGGCTTAGAGAACGTCTGCGATATCTGGCCCCAGGCATGTCAAAAAAGCTGCCATTTGCACCGTTCGTGCTGGTCGGTGCAGTGCTCGTTATGCTTTGGATCCACTAGTCGCCAAGCGCCACTAGTTCTATGTACATAGTCGGAAAGTACGTCTACTTTCAAATGAACTGGTTATACAGCCAAAGGCTGACAGTACAGGAATGGTCAGCTTTGGCCTGGGACATGGAGTAGCACGTGAACAAGCTTACGTCTGCGGTAAAAGTCCTCGTGGTCGACGATCAGCCGTTGATCGTGGAGGAGCTGTGCGAGTTTCTTGAAAGCAATGGTTATCGCTGTGTGCCGTGCGAATCCAGTCTGCAGGCGATCGAGCGTTTCAGTGAGGACGCGGAAATCGGTCTGGTGCTGAGTGATCTGCACATGCCGGACATGGATGGCATTCAACTGATTCAGGCGTTGCAGCGTTTGGCGGACAAGCGTCGGGTGTTCGAGGCGATCATGCTCACTGGGCGTGCCGACAAGCAGGATGTGATCAAGGCATTGCGTGCCGGGATTGCCGATTATTATCAGAAGCCGATTGATCTGGATGAGTTGCTCGACGGGGTGCGGCGTCAGGAGGCGGCGCTGCAGGAGCGGCAGAAGAATCTGCAATTGGGGCATTTGAATCAGAAGTTGCAGTATCTGTCTGAGTCGATTGATGACCTTTATCAGGATCTGGACAAGGTGCGGCGTAGTCCTTCGGCGGTGGTTCGTGATGTGTTGGGCGGTGAGCCTGTCGAGGCTGAGGCTCAGGAGATGCCGGAGATTTTCAATCAGTTGTCGCCGCGGCAATTGGATGTGGCGCGGTTGGTGGGCAAGGGGCAGACCAATTATCAGATTGCCTGTGAGTTGGGGATTACCGAGAACACGGTGAAGCTTTATGTTTCGCAGGTGTTGCGGTTGACGCATATGCATAATCGGACGCAGTTGGCTTTGGCTTTGTCGCCTAGTGCTTCTGCTTTGCGGCAGCGGGTTACGGCGCATTGACTTGGCGGCCTTTGGGCCGACCATGCTCTTGGGGTTTTGGGTGAATATCCGTTGCTGCGGGGGTTGCCGCTGACGGTTCCGCTCTTACAGCGGGTCACTTTTGGCAAACGCCCCAAAAGTAACCAAAAGGTCTGCGCCCTGACGTTCGGCCCGCTCGCTGGGGCTCGGGGTTCCTTCGCTCCGGGATCGATCCGGGGGCATCGCTTCCGGTTTGCTTCGCTGCACCTCCTTTCGATGTGTTCGACTTCGTCGAACGGCGCTGCGCGCCTACCCCCGGATCAATCCCTCTACTCAGCCTGCCGACGGGCTCCAAGATCAAAAGCAGGCGAGCTGACACTCGGCCTATTGAGTGGTGAAGAGCGGGTGTTCGGCTTTAGTTTTGTGGTGGATTTGCCCCTCATCGGAACACCGCCCGCCCAGCCCTCTCCCGAGGGTGAGGGAGCTGATCTGGTGATTTTCAGTATCTGAATTCGACTCGGTCTTTCACGTCGACGTAGCTCTCCCAAACACCTCGGTCAGTCCCCTCTCCCTCTGGGAGAGGGTTAGGGTGAGGGTTGGCTTTTGGCTGTTTAAATTTGTGCCAGATAACCGGAACCTTCCCACACGGTTTTCAGGTTGTCCGTCGGACGTGCGCTCTCTAGTCTCTGGCTGTCGCTGAACACTCAGCGATCGGGTGTGAGAACCCGGCAATTTATGGTCATCCAGTTTCTGTGCACGCATAATCGCCGCCAGCTTGTCTGCTGTCTGCTGTCTGCAATGTGTCATGGCGGCTGTGTGCGGGCAGACTTCGGTCTGGCCGGGTGTCCATAACCGGTATTCTCACCCCGCATACAGCTGCCACCTTTTGCCCCGTGAGAATGGCAGTGGGTGGCGGCAAAGACTTTGGAGTTGTTTCAATGGACAAACTGATCCCCGACCCACCCACCGAACCCACGACCCCACTCGAAGAAGCTATCCGCGCCGACGACCTCGTCAAGAACCGCGAGGCCATCAAACGCGCCCTCGATTTCTACCTCTGCCCCGAACCCGCGAAACCCCACCAACCCACCACGATGTTCCTCATCCATCCGAAAATCGATACCGAAAGCCTGCTCGCCCATGCCTGCGAATCCCTGGCTTCGGCCAATACGCTGGCGGGTAACTTTGCCGATCAGTTGGGTCGGCCGGAGCGCAATACCGCGCTGGCGATTCAGCAGATCATCATGCTGGCCGAGCTGGCGGTAAACCGGGCACTGGATCGGGTGGATCCGCAGACCTGATCCGGCAGGCACACTGCGTCATCGTTCATCGCCAGCAGGCTGGCTCCCACATTTGGAAATGCAATCCACCTGTGGAAGCGAGCCTGCTCGCGAAAGCGCTCGCAAGGTCACCGCCTCACTAATTCTTGCTCTCGATCTTCCCACCCGCATCCGGATCATAAAAATCCGGAATCTCGTATTTGTACTTCTTCAACCAGCGCTGCATCGCCAGATCACGTTCGGTCGCGGTCGCCGTTTGGGGTTTTGGCGAGGCGGCTTTGTTACGGCTTTGCAGGACCAGCCAGCCTTCGGTTTCCTGTTGTTGTGCCGAGGCGGGGCCGGCGTCGATGGCGGTGGCGCTGAGGGGCAGGCTGAGCAGGGTCAGGTAGCACAGGCCTTTGAAGGGATGCATGGCTGTCTCCTTATTTGAGCGATGGCGGCAACGGGTCAGCGACGGCGGCCACTTGATTGCTGGTGGCGGGTTTGGCCTTGACCGGGGCTTTGAGTTTTTCTGCGCGTTGCTGGGCTTCGGTGAATTGTTGCGGGGTCAGTTTCGCGCGGCTGACGATTTCGGCGGCTTGTGGCCAGTCGTTCTGGTACAGCAGCAGGGTGACCATGTTCAGTGTCGCCAATTGATTGTTCTGCTTGAGTTCGATGGCGGTGAGGAACTCGAAGCGCGCATCGTTGAGGCGCAGTTGATTGAGATAGACCACGCCCAGGTCGTTGCGGATTTTTTCGTCGGTGGGGGCCAGGCGGGCGGCGCGTTGCAGGTGGGCCTGGGCCTGGCCGTTGTCGCCGCGAGCAGCGTAGAGCTGACCGAGGCCGTGTTCGGCTTCGGCGGTCAGGCAGCCGCCGAGCAGGCCGCGGTACAGCGGCTCGGCTTCGCTACGGCCGAGCAGACGATAGACCTTGGCTTTGCGCAGGCGCACTTCGCTGATGTTGTCCGGCAGGCTTTGCAGGTTGGCCAGGCTGGCGTGCAACTTGCCGTCGTTGGCCAGGTTGTCGGCGAGGTTCAGGGCCAGTTCCTGCTCCTGAGTCATTTTGCTGCAACTGCTCGGTGACAGCAGTGCTGTCCAGGGTGCCTGGCCGTCGGTGGCGCAACCGCCGAGCAGCAACAGACTTGCCATGACTATCAGTACTTTCATCAAACGCTCTCCATGAGCAAGGTCAGTTTGCGAACGCCCGGGCAATCGCAGTGAAGCCGGGGCCGGCGAGGACGATCAGCAGTGCCGGAAACAGAAACAGCATCATCACTACAGACATCTTCGCCGACATTTTCGAGATGTATTCCTGCAGGCGGGTCAGGCGTCGGTCATCGAGCAGTTGCTTGAGCGCCAGCAGCGATTTCATCGCGCCGCCGCCCTGTTGAATCAGTTGCTGCAGGATCACGCAGGTGTCGCTGAATTCGTCCACGGCGAGCATCACCGCGGCTTTGTTCAACTCCTGGCCAAGTTCCAGGCCGCTGTCGACACGGGCCAGAATCAGGCGCAGTTCGCTGGTCAGTTCCGGCAGCAGTTTTTGCGCTTCAATGCTGAGTACCCGCAGGGCTTGTTCGACGGCCATGCCGGATTCGAAAAGGATGCGCAGCAGCGGAATGAACGTCGACACCTCCACGGCGATGGTTTGCTGCCGGCGTGCCGCCGCGTAGGCCAGCAAGCGTTTAGGCAGCAGATAACCGCCGCCGGTAGCGAGCATCGGCACGATCCAGCGGTTGTCAGCCTGGGGGAAAAACACCTCTTGCAGAAAAATTGCCAAACCCAACGTTAGCAGCGGCGTGCCGATCTGGCAGGCCGCAAAAAGCGCGCGTTCATTGGCCCGGCGCCAGCCGATGCGGTTGAGCAGGGTCTGGGTTTCGCTGTCGATGCTCACCGAACGCTGGCCGAATTTGCTGCTGCCCAGTGCGCGCAACCAGTTGCCGAAGCGATTCTCGCGCACCAGTTGTCCTTGCAGGCGCTGATTGATCTGACGCACCCGGCGCCGCTCCATCAGCAGGTGATTGATCACCAGCATCAAGGCGCCGAGCAGCAACATCAGTGCCGCGAGCCAGACCATGTCAGACGCTCCTCAACATGCGCCACAGCGCCAGGCTGCCGAACACTTGCAACACGGCAGCGCTGATCAGCATTTGCTGCCCGCTCGCGTCGTTCCACATCCCGAGCATGTAGCCGGGATTGGTCAGCATGAAGTAACTCACCAGCAGCAACGGCAACGAGCCGAGCACCCACGCGGTCATGCGCGTTTCGCCGGTGAGGGCGCGCAGTTGCCGCGCACCCTGGTCGCGTTCGCGGATCAGTTTGATCAGGTTCTCCAGCAGTTCACTGGCATTGCCGCCGTAGCGATGATTGACCTTCAGGCCGAGGGCGAACATGCGCAGTTCATCCTGTTCATACAGTTCGGCAAAGTCGCTGACGGCATCCGGCAAATTCACGCCCAATTGCACGTTGCGCTGGACCCGACCCATGGCTGTTTTCAACGGATCTTCGCTGGCCTCAATGCCGCCCATGACCGCGTCACTCAGGGTGCGCCCGGACTTCAGGCTACGCACGGTGTGATCAAGCAACTGCGGCAGTTGCTCGATCATGCGTTTGATCCGGCGCTGGTAGAGCACGGCGATGTACAGCCGCAGCGCGAGCGGCGGTACGAAGATCATTAGCAGCAGGCCGACCCAGTCGGCGAGAAAATAACCCAGGGCCATCGCCAGCGCCCACAGACTCAGCCACAGGCCGAAACGCTCGGTCGGGCGGCCCAGTCCGGCACGCAGAAACATCCGTTCCAGTCCGACCCACACAGGTTTTTCGGCAGCCAGTTGCGGTTGCCCGGCGGCCAGTCGATTGAGGACTTTTTCCGTTGCAGTCTTGCGCAGACCTTGCAGGAACAGGCGGATCGACAGCCCCAGCAGCGTCAGGCAGATAACGATGAGAATGATCGGTCCCAGCATGCTCGATGCTCCTTGCCGTCAGCCCAGATGTGTCTCGTGGCGCAGCTTGTCGCCGGCCGGATTGACGGCTTCGCGCAAGAAACCGAAACCGCTGCGGCGGTCGAGGCGGAACAGCGTGTTGGTGACGTAGACGTCTTCGCGAATGCCGACCACTTCCACGACCTCGCTGACGCAACGGCGCCCGTCAGGCATGCGCGTCAACTGGATGATCACGTCGAGGGCCGCGCAGATCATCTGGCGCAGGGTGCGTTCGGCGATGGAACGGCCCGTCAGACCGACCAGCGTTTCCAGGCGCAGCAGCGCATCCTGGGCGTTGTTGGCGTGCACGGTGCTCATCGAGCCGTCGTGACCGGTGTTCATCGCCGTGAGTACATCGACCACTTCGACGCCACGAATCTCGCCGAGGATGATCCGGTCGGGGCGCATCCGCAGGGCATTGCGGATCAGGTCGCTGGCCTTCACTTCACCGTGGCCTTCGGCATTCGGCGGACGGGTTTCCAGGCGCACCACGTGGGGGTGGCCGAGCTGCAATTCGGCGACGTCTTCGATGGTCACCAGACGTTCGTGCGGGTTGATCAACTGGCTGAGAATGTTCAGCAGCGTGGTCTTGCCGGTGCCGGTGCCGCCGCTGATCAGGATGTTGCAGCGCTTGCCGACGGCATCCTGGAAAAACTCGAAGATCGACAGGTCGACGGTTTGCATGGCGATCAGGTCGCTGCTTTTAAGCATGTCCTTGCGGAATTTGCGAATCGACAGGCAGGGGCCGTCGAGGGCAATCGGCGGAATGATCGCATTGACCCGACTGCCATCGGGCAGGCGTGCGTCGACCATCGGTGAGGACTCGTCGAGGCGTCGTCCGAGTGGTGCAAGGATGCGTTGCATCACGCGTTCGACGTGATGGGCATCGATAAACCGCAGGTCACTCTGGTGCAGCACACCGTCGCGTTCGATGAATACCCGATGCGGGCCGTTGACCAGAATCTCCGTCACCGAGTGATCGCGCAGCAACACCTCCAGCGGACCGAAACCGGTGAGTTCGTCGACGATCTCTTCGGCTAGCCGCTCCATCTCGTAGCGGGAAATCGCCAGGTGCAAACGGGCGATGTACTCGGCGACTTTGTCGGTGACGAACTGTGCGAGTTGTTGGCGTGAACCTTCCAGCAAGTTTTTGCCCGACTCTTCGAGGGCGTCGATGATGTAGCGATGCAGGACCAGTTTCAGGCCTTCGTGATCGCTGTTGCCGCCGCTGCTGCGGGGCGCAGCGCCGAAGAGTTTTTCTGCGCTCATGAGGTGCCTCGCAAGCGGTCGAACCAGGTGACTTTGGGCTTGGCCAGACCCTCGGAACGTTTGGCCAGACGTTCACCGAGCGCACGCAGGCTCTGGGTGAGTTTTTCGCGCGGGGCCAGTTCGAACAGGCTGACGCCCTGGTTTTTTGCGTTCAGGCGCACTTCTGGAGTGAGGGCCAGCGTGGCGATCACTTCCAGATTGAAGGTCTTGCCGAGGGTTTCCGAATTGGGCGCAACGTTGCTCAAGTAACGGTCGATCAGCAGCCGCCCGTGGTCGAGCTTCATGCCTTTTTCTCGCCACAGATTGAGCACGGCGAGGTTGCGCCGGCAGTTGAGCACGTTCTGGTCGGTGTACCAGAGCAACTTGTCGCAATGGCTGACAAAGGTGCGCAACGCCTCGCTGTCGGTCTGCCCGGTGAGGTTCACGACGATGTGCTGGAAGTGCTGGCGCAGGGCGCTGAGCAACATGTACAGCTCGGCGGCGCTGGTGTTTTCCAACGGCTCATCGTTGCTGGCGTAGGCGAGAATGCGCAGGCCGGCTTCGGCGCTGGTGAAGGCGCTGTCGATCAGTGTGGCGTCGAGCCGGCGCAAGTGACGCAGGGCATCGCCAAAGTGAAACGAACTTTCCAGCCCGAGCAGGGCGAGGCTGTCACCGCGCGGCAGACCGAGATCGAGCAGCAAGGTTTGCTGACCGCTCTTTTGCACCACCAGGGCCATATGGTTGGCCAACAGTGCTCCATCGGAACTGCTCTGCACGCCATACATGACCGTAAGGCCGCCGAGTTGCGTATTCGGCGCTACGGGCGGCAGGCGTTTGCTCAAGCGCCGCACCAGCCCGGCGACTTCACTGGAGCGCGAACCGTAGGCGACAAAATCCCGGGCCCCGGCACGCATGGCATTGAGCACCAGCTGATTGTCCATGCCGTCGCCGAGGGCCACGATCGCCAGCATCGGTTTGGCCTCCAGCGCGCCTTCGATCAACGCGCTCTGGGCGACCACGTGTTCGCGATCCAGGCCGACGAACACCAGGCTGGCAAAGGTGACATCCACCAGCGCCAGCAACTCATCCAGGCTGCCGCCACCGGCGCTGACCACTTGGCCGAGCGGCGCGAGCGCGCCCTGCAGCCACTCCAGATCGGTGCTGTTGCGGGTGATGGCGAGAAAGGTCTGGCTCAGGTTCTGGCTCATTGGGATAACCCGCTGCGCTTGTCGAAATTGCCGTTTTCCAAGAAGAACATGCGGTAGAAGTTCGGGTCGTAATTGCGCAGTTTTTCCCCGGGCAACGACGGCAACTGGGCATCGGCGGCCAATGGCTGCACCAGGTGCGGGGTGACGATCATCAGCAGTTCGCGCTCTTCGCGCTTGATCTGCGAGCCTTTGAAAAAAGCGCCGAGCACCGGGATGTCACCGAGGCCGGGAAACTTGTTCACCTGCGAGCTGTTGGTGGTGCTGATCAAGCCACTGATGACGAAACTCTCGCCATCGCCCAGCGACACGCTGGTGTCGGTGCGGCGGATAGTCAGCGCCGGCACAGTGGTGCCGGCGATCTGTACGGCGTTACTGAAGTCCAGTTCGCTGACTTCCGGGGCGACCTTCAACGCGATGCGGTCGCGACCGATGATGGTCGGCGTGAGGGTCAGGCGGATGCCGAATTCCTTGTATTCGATCGACACGCTGTCGCTGCCGGAGCTGGGCACCGGAATCGGAATTTCACCGCCGGCCAGAAAGCTTGCGCTCTGCCCGTTCAACGCCACCAGACTTGGCCGCGCGAGGGTGTAGGCGAAGCCGCTGGTTTCCAGGGCATTGATGATTGCCATGGTCTTGCCGCCGATCCACGAGAAGTTGAACAGCGAGTTGTCCACCGGCAGGCGGGGCTGCGGCACCCCGTCAATCGGCGGCAGGGTGCCGGGCGAACCGAAGAGGAAATTGCCGCGCGTACCGATCAGTGAGGCGGTGGCTTGCTTGAGTTTGGTGCGGCTGACTTCGACGAAACGAATGTCGGTCTGCACTTGCGACGGCAGGTTCGGATCATCCGACGGCAGACTGCTGTTCAGCGCGGCGGTGGCGGCGCCCTGAACGAACACCATGCTCTGGCGCGGCTCGCTCGAACACGACGTCCAGACCATCAGGCTGGTGGCGCCGGGTGCAACACCGGTGAGCAGAAAGGACGAGCTGCCGTTGGCGTGGACGTCGGCGATTTTCGGGTCGCCGATGGCCAGACGCGTGATCGCCACGGGGGACTGCACGTCCTGCTGAAACCCTTCGCCGATTTCGATCACTGGCGGCATGCGCCCCAGTGCCGAACAATTGCCGACTGCCGCGAACGCAGCGTCCATCGACAGGCCCATCAGTAACAGGGCGCGCAGCATGGGTTTGAATGTCGGCCTGAAACGACTCTGCATGCCCTTGGATCCTTGCGCAGTCATGGGTTTTGTTGGGTGATCTGGTTGCCGCGAATGATTTCCACGGCAGGCCTCGGGGCCGCACCGGAACCGCCGCCGGTAGGCGCTTTCGGTCCAGCGCCCAAGGCCAGTTGGGTGAACTGGAAGAGTTGGCTGTTGGCATTGTTCAGATGTGCCGGCGCCTGAGTTTCTCCAGCCCAGTATTTGGCCAGACGTTGTTCTTCACTGCTGCGTACGGCCAGACGCAAGGTGCCGACTTGCGTTGCCAGCATCAGTCGGCTGAGCAGTTGTTCCGGCACTGCCAGCACCACGGTGCGCGCGGCGACGCGGCGTTGATCCTGTTTGAGTTTTTCCTCGGCGCTCAGGGCCGGCGAGGCGGGTTGGCCGTCGTTGGTCAGGCCGTATTGATCGCCGACACCCAGCACACGCATGGCCGGTAAAACGATCTGTGCCGACTGTTCGAGGTTGCTGGAATCCTGGCGCAGGTAGAGCAAGACATCGACGTAATCGCCGGGAATCAGTTGCCCGGCGGCACCGATCACTTCGTCAACAGCCACGGTGAGCGCGCGTTCGTCACTGTGAATCATGCGTGCCAGTGAACCGCCGGCGGTGAAGCTTTCATCGTTCAGCCAGGTGCCGGCGCTGAGGTGCCGCCAAGGTGTGCGGCCAATGGCCTGATCGACAGTGCTCAAGCTGCCCGCCGGTGCACTGCGCAGTTTTTCCACCGCTACATCGGCGGCGGTCAGCGCAGTGAAGGGTGGCACATCGTGCAGCAGCACCACCACGGGTTGGCGGGTCTGGTCTTCGGCGATCGCGACAGTTTTTTCAACAGTGACAGTTGGGGCGACGGGGGCGACGGCGACGGGCGCTGGTTGACGACTGAGTACCAGTCCCCAGTAACCGACAAAAATGGCTCCCAATAACAGGATGGCTGCAAGGCCCATGGTGACGCGACTGTTCATGACGGCTCTCCCTTTCCTGCTGCACTACCCACTGCTATTGCTAACGAGAGAAGTTCCCAATCCGGCAGCTATGAACATGCAACTATTTCGCTATTTCCACGCTAGCTGATCCAAGCCAAAACGCCATTACTGACAGGAAAATAACTCACGAAAGTATGAGTCTTGGCCAATTAACAGCAGCCGATGGCAAAAACACGATTGGATTAATACTTTCCGGTTAATCCGTTCTTACAGTTGTTGGGTGGGGGTTTCTTGACAATGCTCAAATGGCACGGTGGGTCTTTGCCGTTGTAGTGACATCAGCGCCAGAGGCGCAAAGGAGCAGTCCTATGTTTCGCATGACTTTCGACTATCTAATGTCCAGAGCCCGGGTGTTCATCAAGAATGAAGAAGGGGCTTCGGCGATCGAGTACGCCATTGTGGTGGCGATGGTCGCTGTCGTGGTTGTGGCATTCGTAACCCCTCTTGGCGATAGGGTGCTGGCGATCTTCAATAATATTTTGACGTCTCTTGATGGTACGGCTGTGACACGGCCGACGCCTTGAGTCATGGGAACGCTGCACCTGGCTGATATCGCACTACAATGGATTTTCCATTCAGCCTTCAGGTATTGCCTATGAACGCGTCTTCGCCGCACCGCCAACAGTTGCTTTTGGTTGACGATGAAGAGGACGCGCTCCTGGAACTGGCGGAGTTGCTGGAGGGTGAGGGGTTTGTCTGTCATGCGGCGACGTCGGTGAAGCTGGCGTTGCATCATCTGACTCGCCATCCCGATATCGCGCTGGTGATTACTGATTTGCGTATGCCGGAGGAGTCCGGGATGTCGTTGATCAAGCGGTTGCGTGAGCATACTTCTCGGCAGCATTTGCCGGTGATTGTGATGTCGGGGCATGCGGATATGGAAGACGTCAGTGATTTGTTGCGGTTGCAGGTGGTGGATCTGTTTCGCAAGCCGATTTATTACGTCAGGTTGTTGGAGACTTTGGATAATTTGTTTCCCAAGCCTAAGGTTCAGGTTGGCTGAGGTTGAGCTCGGCGGCCTCTGGGCCGACCGTGCTTTGGGTGTTTTGGGTGAATATCCGTTTTTTTGGGTGTTGCAGCTGGCGGTTTCGCCCTTACGGCGAGGCACTTTTTCCAGACGCCGAAAAAGTACCCAAAAAGGCTTGCCGCAACGTTCGGCCCACTCGCTGAGGCTCGGGGTTCCTTCGCTCCGGGATCGATCCGGGGGCAGCGCCTACGGTTTGCTTCGCTGCACCTCCTCTCGCTGTGTTTGGCTTCGCCAAACGGTCGCTGCGCTCCCACCCCCGGATCAATCCCTCCACTCAGCCTGCCGACGCGGCCGGTGAATCAAGATCAAGAGCTGCAGCCGAGCTAACGCTCATCCTGTTGAGTGGTGAGGAGCGGTAGCGATGCGCGGTGCGCGGTGTGCGCTGTTTTGCTTTGGCTTTTCTGTGGGGGCGAGTTTGCTGCGGACGGCGTTCCTGCGAAAGCGGCCTGACAGCCGGCCAATTTCTAACTGAATGCACTCAATCCAACTGTAGGAATGAGCCTGCTCGCGATGGCGGCCTGACAGCGATCAATCTCTCTCTGTATGCACCCAATTCAACTGTAGGAGTGAGCCTGCTCGCGATGGCGGCCTGCAATCCGACCCAGTTCTGCCGTTTGTACACTCCACCCGCCGCTGCAGAAGCCTCTTGGGTGTTTCGGCTTACAACTGATAACTGAAACTGATGCTGTACCGCGTCCGGCGATTGAACGTGTCCAGCGCTTCATCCGACATCGCCTTCGCCGCTTCCAGCGCAATGTTGTAGTACTTGGCATCGCCAAACCGTAGCCCGATCGCCGCCGATGACAGGTTGTTGGCCTTTACCGGCAATTCGTTGAACCAGCTGCGTGAGCGATCAAGGACGAAGTACGGTTGCAGGATGCGCACCCAGTTGCCGTCGCGGTTGAAGCTGTAGTTGACCTCGTACGCCACGCCCCAGCCCTTGTCGCCGGAGGCTTGATCGTCGGGATAACCACGACCGAAGTTCTGCCCGCCGAACACCGCGCGCTCGCTGTCGGGCAGGGTGTCGTCGCTCCAGTACAGTGCGGCAGACAGCACGCCTTGCCAGTTGTCGAGGAACTTGTCGCTCTGCACGCCAGACAGGCGCAGGCGAAAGAAGTCGAGGTCGATGGCGTTGTTGTTGGTTTTCGCGCCCATGCTGTCGACGCCTTGGTACACACCGCCACTGAGGATTCGCAGTTGGCGGGCATCGGCCTTGCGCCAGTCGCTCTCGAAGGCGAGGGCGCGGATGTCGGTGCGTTCTTCGACACTCAGCGGGAAGCCGATCACCTTGTAGCGGGTCTTGTCGTTGACCGCGTAAAGCCTTGAACCGGCCGTTAGCAGTTCGTTGGAGGCGGCAATCAGTGGCAAGGTGAAACCGATCGAGTAGCGGTCGTTTTCGCGGTGCGGTTTGAGTTGCAGGCCATTGTCGAGCAGGACATTGGTGCCGGGGTCAGCACGGTAGCGTGAAGCCGACAGCGCCAGTTGTGCGCCCTCGTCATTGATGAACTGGTTGTAGTCGAGCCGGTAGTAATGTTCGTGATCGTCACCCGGTGGGAACAGGCCGCTGAGGGTCAGTTGCTCGCCCATCGCGGTCTGCGAATTGCTGCTGACACCGAGCAGGGCCTGGGTGCCGTTGCGGTTGTCTTCGGTGGTGCTCAGCGTACTGGTGAAGGGTTTGCGACTGGCCTGGGCCACCAGTGTTGTGGCGCCGTCGGTGGTGCCGGGCGGTGGCACCTGGGCCTGGATCGTCACCCCGGGAATGCGCGTCATCAGCGTGGTGTAGCGCTCGAACGTCTTGCGGGTCAGCGGCCGCTCGGTCTGAATCTTCGCCGCCAGTTTGTCGAGCAGGACTTTGACCCGGCCGACATCGCCCTGGATCTGGATATCGCGGACGTAGCCTTCCACCAGCACCACGCGCGCTACGCCGTCATTGAAATTTTGCTGCGGCAAGAACGCGTAGGACAGCAGGTAGCCGTCCTGCTGATAGCGTCGAGTGATGTTGCGCGTGGCCTCGATCAGCTCGGCGAGCGTGGCTTGCCGGCCGATCAGGGGCTTATAGATTTCGGCGAGCTCGTTGAGCGGGTAGAGGGTGCCGCCTTCGATCTGCACGGTTTGCAGTTTGATCTTGGTGTCCATCAACAGCGGTTGCGCAGCGGCGGCACCGGCGTCCGGCACCTGCACGGGCGTGGCGCTTGGGCGATAGGCATCGGCCGGCAGGTTCGGCACCGGCAGATTGCGGATGGTTTCGTTGCTGTTGAGAAAGCTGGGCAGGGTGTCGGCGAGGGCGGCGGAACTGAGACTGAGGAACAGCAGGGATGCCATTACGCGCATAGGACACTCCATGGTCAGATCACGGCACTGGGCTGAATTTTCCTAAGAAAAAAGGCGGAAGACTCGTGGGAATCTTCCGCCCTCAACCAAGCGTAGGCGCTGTAGGTGAGGCCGTCGAATCGGCCAGGTGCAATTTAGCGTGTGTTGCCTCCCAGGGTGCCAGTCAGACCACCGAGTACACCGCCCAGACCGCCACTGGTGGTACCCCCGCTGGTACCGCCGTTGACCAGGCCACCGACGGCGGCGACGGTGCCGCCAACGTTGCTGACCAGACCACCGACTGCGGTGGTGACCGGGTTGTTGGTCGCGGCAATGCTGCCGCCGATACTGCTGACCGCGCCGCCCACCTGGCCGGTGAGACCTGCAACAGGTGAGCCGATACCGGTAGCGGCGCCGACTTGTTGGGTCACGTTGGTAACCGCACTGGTAACCGGGTTCAGGCCTGCCCCCAAGGTTCCGCCAACCGTGGCCAGAGGTGAGGTGGTTGCGGTGATCGGGGTGCCCGAACCGCCGAGTACGGTGTTGAGCGAAGCCACTGTGTTGCCGGCCGCAGCGAGGACGTTGCCAGGCGCTGCGAGAGTGCCGTTGCCTGCCGCCAGACCTGAGCCGACATTGACCACCGCGCCGCCAACGGTTTGCAGCAGGCCAGTACCACCGAGGCCACCGCCCACTCCACCAGTACCCGAACCAGTGCCGTTGGACACCAGACCGCCAGCCTTGGCGACTGCGGTGCCGGTATCGCTCAACGCGCCGCCGAGTGTGTTGGTCAAGGCGTTGCCGTTACCCGCATCGGTAACATTGCCGCCCAGTGTGTTCACCGCGCCACCGACTTGCGCAACCACGCCTTTGAGCGGATCGCCCAGACCGGTCGCATCGCCGACTTTGTCAGTGGTGCTTTCAACCATCGCGATCACTGGCACCAGGCTACTGCCGAGTTTGTTTGTCAGTTGACTGGTCGGGCCGCTGGTCAGCGTGGTGTCGAGGGTATTACCGAGCATGGTGACTTTCTCGCCGACCCCATCAACCAACGGCGCGACTCTGGTGACTACACCGCCCACCACTGGCACGCTGGTGGTGGCAGTGGACAGCTTGGCGCTGAGGTCGGAGACGCCGTTGCCAACATCCGTCACTACACCGCCAACCGAAGCAACGGTGGTGGTCAGGCCATTAGGGTCGGTGGCCAGTTTGCCTACGCCATCGGCGACGCCATCACCCAAGGTGCTGACAACATTGCCTGCGGTGTTGGCCGCACTCTGCACCACACCACCGACCACCGGTACGGTGCTCAGCGAGTCGCCGATCTGGCCAACGCCATCGCCGACGCCAGCGACGGTATTACCGACATCCTGCACCAACGTGGTGGTCACCAACGGTGTGGTGGTTGGGTTGGTCGGGTTAGTGGGGTCAGTCGGGTCTGTCGGGTTGGTTGGATTAGTCGGATCAGTGCCACCAGTGCCGCCTGTACCACCCGTGCCACCGGTTCCGCCAGTGCCTGCGGTATCACCGCTGCCACCCGTGCCACCTGTGCTGCCAGTACCCGATGTGCCACCAGTACCCGCCGTACCATCCGCCGAAGAACTGCCGGAACTGCTTTTATGACCGCCACCACCGCTGCTGCACCCGGTGACGCCAAGGGAGAGAATCAATGCCAGAGCGATTGCCGATTTGCACCACACGTTTTGAGTTTTCATGATTGAGATTCCTTGCACCTGTCACAACGTTCGTTGTCTTCGATGGCTCGCCGATCTGTTGTCGGTGATGCCTTCGCCCGTTGTGCTCAATCTCAGTCCAGGGGCAGGTTTCAGGCCATTCTCAAGTTGGTATTAACGCCTTTATATATAAGGTGAAGTTCAGCGCCTAAGGACTAATACCCAGGATATAGCCGGACAAAAAAAGGCCTTGATAATCAAGGCCCTGGTTTTTTCAGTGGAAGGGGGAAGGACGGCGAAAACTTAAGTTATATACACACAATTAATGGTGTGCCGCGAGCTCAGGCAATGGGTTGCCACTGCCCGACCATGTGTTCGAGGTCTTGTGCACCGATCAGCCGCAACTCACCACTGGACCCCGCCGCACTCGCCAGCAAGGTCACCTCACTGGGCAGGCGCACCGGTTTACGAAAGTGCACGGCGATCTCAAGGTTGGCCTTGGGCAAATGATCGCCCAGCGCCGCGAGCGTTCGCGCCTTGTTCCACAAACCATGGGCGATCGCTGTTGGAAAGCCAAACAGCCTGGCACTGGCCGCACTCAGGTGAATCGGGTTGTAGTCGCCGGACACTTTGGCGTATTGCCGACCGATATCGACCGGGGCTTTCCAGCGCGCCACCTCCACCAGCGATTGCGACGGCTCCCAGGTCTGCTCGGCCGGCTCGCCCTCAAGTTTCACACCGCGACAGAGCATCTGGCTTTCGGCTTCCCACAACGGCCCGAGCTGATCATCCAGGGTGGTCAGCAGATCGAACGTCGCACCTTTGGGATGCGCTTGCAGATTCGTCACGCGCACGCTGACCTGCGCCCGACCGATCCCGCCCATCGGGCGCAACACGCGAATGCGGTTGCTCAGATGAATCAGCCCCAACAGCGGGAACGGAAATGCTTTGGCGGTGAGCAATTGCATCTGCAATGCAAAGGCGAGGATGTGCGGATACGTCGGCGGCAATAGACCGTCATCGACGAATCCGCAGACCTTGCGATAGCCCGCCAGGCGTTGGCCATCGACATCGGCCCAACAGCGCAAGCCGCTGTCGGGTAATTGGGTGCCGGTGATTTTGCGTCGCGTCGCCGCCCGTGCGTAGAGCCCGGGCAGACTCGGTTCGCGATCCAGCGTATGCCATTCCATGCTCATGCCTAAGCCCCCAGAACGCTTTGTCCACAGACGCGCAGTGCCTGCCCGGTGAATGCGCCGGTGCCCGGTTGCGCCAGCCACGCGACGGCTTCGGCGACGTCTTGCGGTAAACCGCCCTGACCGAGCGAACTCATGCGCCGGCCCGCCTCACGCAGGCCAAACGGAATGTGTGCAGTCATTTGCGTTTCGATAAAACCGGGCGCAACGGCGTTGATGCTGATGCCGCGTTCCAGCAGTGTCGGTGCCCAGGCCTGCGCAAGACCAATCAGCCCAGCCTTGCTCGCGGCGTAGTTGGTTTGCCCGCGATTGCCGGCAATGCCGCTGATCGAGGCCAGCAGAATCACCCGCGCGTTGTCGTGCAGCGTGCCGCTGTCGAGCAGTGCCTGGGTCAGCACTTGCGGCGCGTTGAGGTTGACCGCCAGCACTGCATCCCAAAATTCCGGGGTCATATTGGCCAAGGTTTTGTCGCGGGTGATGCCGGCGTTGTGCACCAGAATATCGAGGCCGTCAGGCAGTTGTCCGATCAGTTGCGTGGCGGCGTCGGTGGCGCAGATATCCAGGGTAATCGCGCGGCCGCCGAGGCGGGCGGCGAGGGCTTCCAGATCGGTCTTCGCCGGCGGCACGTCGAGCAGGATCACCTCGGCGCCGTCGCGCGCCAGGGTCTCGGCAATCGATGCGCCGATACCGCGAGCCGCACCAGTGACCAGCGCCTTGCGTCCGGCCAGCGGCCGTGTCCAGTCAGTCACTGGCGTCGCACAAGCCGTCAGGCGGATCACCTGGCCGGACACGAACGCACTTTTCGGCGAGAGGAAAAACCGCAGCGGGCCTTCCAGTTGATCTTCGGCGCCCTCACCGACGTAGATCAGTTGCAGCGTGCCGCCGCTGCGCAGCTCCTTGGCCAGCGAACGGGAAAACCCTTCCAGCGCTCGTTGCGCACTGGCAGCAAACGGATCACTGAGGGTTTCCGGCGCACGGCCAAGAATCACCAGATGGGCGCTATGCTCTAGATTCTTCATCAACGGCTGGAAGAATTCGCGCAGTTGCTTGAGCTGGTCGGTGTGCAGCAGTTCGCTGGCGTCGAACACCACGGCTTTGAGTTTCGGGCCGTGGCCGGGAATCCATTCGGTGGCGGTTGCCGGTTGTTCGCCGTAACGGTAGATGCCGTCGGTCAAACGGTTGGCGAAGGCACTGACGCGCTCCGCCAGCGGCCCGCCGCCGATCAGCAGCGCCCCTTCCACCGGCCGCAGGCGCCCGGCCTGCCAGCGTTCCAGCCGCACCGGCGACGGCAGGCCCAGCGCCCCGACCAGGCGATGGCCGATGGACGAGTTGGCGAAGTCGATATAGCGGTCAGACATGGAACGCTCTCCAGAAGTTGGGGTTCAAAGTGTGGACTACCGATGGCAATCAATCGTTCGATCCACGCAATAAGGCCTACGCTAGAACAGCAGAGTAGTTTGCCCCCGGCGTTTGTGTTGCCGAACCCACATTCAGAAACACAGCTGACCCCTGTAGGAGTGAGCCTGCTCGCGATAGCGGTGTATCAGTCAAGAAATGTTTATCTGACCCACAGCTATCGCGAGCAGGCTCACTCCTACAGGGGATTGGCGTGAATTCAAACCTTCGGAAAAGGAGTTATTCATGAGTCAGCTGCGCCGCGTCGCGATCATTGGCGGTAACCGTATCCCTTTCGCCCGTTCCAACGGGCCGTACGCCACGGCCAGCAATCAGGCGATGCTCACCGCCGCCCTTGAGGGCCTGATCGAACGCTACAACCTGCATGGCCAGCGCATCGGTGAAGTGGTGGCGGGCGCGGTGCTGAAATTGTCACGAGATATGAGTCTGACCCGTGAATGCGTGCTCGGCTCACGTCTGTCACCCGCCACGCCCGCCTATGACATTCAGCAAGCCTGCGGCACCGGTCTGGAAGCGGCGATTCTGGTGGCGAACAAGATCGCCCTCGGCCAGATCGAGAGCGGCATCGCCGGCGGCGTCGACACCACCTCGGACGCGCCGATCGGTGTCAGCGAAGGCCTGCGCAGAATCCTCCTGCAAGCCAACCGCGCCAAGACCACCGGCGACAAACTGAAAACCTTTCTGCAACTGCGCCCCAAACATCTGATTCCCGACTTTCCACGCATCGGCGAACCACGCACTGGGCTGTCGATGGGCGAGCACTGTGAATTGATGGCGCAGACCTGGCAGATCCCGCGTGAAGAGCAGGATCAACTGACCCTCGGAAGTCATCACAAACTCGCCGCGTCCTACAGCGAAGGCTGGCACAACGACCTGATGACGCCGTTCCTTGGTCTAACCCGCGACAACAACCTGCGCCCGGACCTGACCCTGGAAAAACTCGCGACGCTGAAACCGGCCTTTGAAAAAAGCGCCAAAGGCACGTTGACGGCAGGCAACTCCACGCCGCTGACCGATGGCGCGTCGGTGGTATTGCTCGGCAGTGAGGAATGGGCGAAGGAACGGGGTTTGCCAATTCTCGCGTATCTGCGCGATGGCGAAGCGGCGGCAGTGGATTTCGTCAACGGCGCCGAAGGGCTGCTGATGGCGCCGGTGTATGCCGTGCCACGGTTGCTGGCACGCAACGGGCTGACCTTGCAGGATTTTGACTACTACGAAATTCATGAAGCGTTCGCGGCGCAAGTGCTGTGCACGTTGAAGGCCTGGGAAGATCCCGAATACTGCAAAACCCGTCTGGGACTCGACGCGCCGTTGGGTTCGATTGATCGTAGCCGGCTGAACGTGAAGGGCAGTTCGCTGGCGGCCGGGCATCCGTTTGCGGCGACCGGAGGGCGCATCGTGGCGAACCTGGCGAAGTTGCTGGACGCAGCGGGGAAGGGCAGGGGGTTGATATCGATTTGCGCGGCGGGTGGGCAGGGCGTCACCGCCATCATCGAACGCTGACGCTGAAAGAGCCCCTAACCCTCCCGAAACGTCGGACCGCCCAAAGGGAGAGGGGACTGATTGGGGGATGCTTCGGAGTTACACCGACCTGAGAGAGTCGTGCTGAATCCGGAATCGAACTGATTTGGAGAATTCTGCCAAGCCATATTCGACGCGGTATTTCAGGTCGATGCATAACGCCAGACACCTCGGTCAGCCCCCTCTCCCTCAGGGAGAGGGCTGGGCGGGCGGCGTTCCGATGAGGGTGGCTTTTGAGGTTCAGGTACGAAACCGTCTGACCAACCCATCCAACTCATTCGACAACCCCGCCAGACTCTGCGAATCCAGGCGCGCCGAGTTGGCCAGTTCCGCCACCAACTGCGCATCCCCGTGAATCTGGCTGATGTGCCTGTTGATGTCCTCAGCTACCTGATGCTGTTCTTCGGCGGCGGTGGCGATCTGCGTGTTCATGTCACGGATCACGTCCACCGATTCGCGGATCTGCCCGAAGCTTTCGCGCGCCTCGCCGATACGCGTCACCGACTGCTGCGAGACCTGCAGGCTGGCATGCATCTGTTGCGTGACCTGACTGGTGCGCTTGGCCAGATTGCCGAGCAAGCCATCGATTTCCGCCGTCGAATCCGCCGTGCGTTTGGCCAGTGCGCGCACCTCATCGGCGACCACGGCAAAACCACGGCCCTGCTCACCGGCGCGCGCTGCTTCGATGGCGGCGTTGAGCGCGAGCAGGTTGGTCTGTTCGGCGATGGAGCGGATGGTGCCGAGGATCGACTGGATATCGTTGCTGTCACGCTCCA
The DNA here is from genome assembly GCF_900187485.1 of Pseudomonas sp. Irchel s3a12. Lineage (NCBI taxonomy): Bacteria > Pseudomonadati > Pseudomonadota > Gammaproteobacteria > Pseudomonadales > Pseudomonadaceae > Pseudomonas > Pseudomonas sp. Irchel s3a12. The sequence continues at coordinate 34,110 of NZ_FYDN01000013.1, read as the reverse complement.
GTTGCTGCATAGACTGCGCCGATTGCTCCAGCTCCTGGCTTAGTTGGTCGACGCTGTTTACCGCCGCATCAATCTGCTGCTGACCTTGGCGGGCCTGCCGCTGGCCGCTGTCGGCCGAATCCGCTGCCTGACTGCACGAGCGTGCGACTTCGTTGGCGGTGGCGACCATTTCGTGGAACGCGGTCGAGACCATGTCCACGGCTTCACGCTGACGCCCGGCGGCTTCGGCCATGTCGCTTGAGACGCGGGTCGAACTCTGCGAGGTCGCGAGGATTTTCCCGGCGGCGCCGCCGATATGCTGAATCAGGCTGCGGATCGCGGTGAGGAACTGATTGAACCAGTTGGCCAGTTGCGCGGTTTCGTCGTTGCCTCGGATATCGAGGTTTTTGGTCAGGTCGCCTTCGCCCTGCGCGATGCCTTCCAGGCCACTGGCGACGCTGCGGATCGGCCGCACGATCAGGCTGGCAAAACTGGCGCCGACCACGGCGAATAGCACGGCCAGCACGGCGGCGATGATCGCGATCAGCCAGGTCAGTTGCGTGGCGGAGCTCATCACATCGCTCTGCTTGATCAGGCCGACGAAGGTCCAGCCCAATTGCTCCGATGGCCAGACGTTGGCCATGTAGCGCTCGCCGTTAAGCTCGACTTCGACCAGGCCTTTGCCCGCCTTGGCCAGTTGCGCATAGCCTTCGCCTAGGCTGTCCAGCGGCTTGAAATTGTGTTCCGGCTGTTTCGGATCGACCAGCACCGTGCCGCTGTTTTCCAGAAGCATCAGGTAGCCGGTTTCGCCCAGCTTGATCTGTTTGACGATCTCGGTGAGCTGCTTGAGCGTCACGTCGATGCTGACCACGCCGCCGTTGCTGCCGAGTTTGTTGTCGATGGTGCGCACGGTGCTGACGTAGGTCGCATCGTCCTGCGCCCAGTAGTAAGCGGCGGTCCGCAACGGTTTGCCCGGTTTGGCCTGGGCAGCCTTGTACCACGGCCGCTGACGCGGGTCGTAGTTGTTGAGCTTCGGATCGTCCGGCCACGACACATAACCGCCGGCGGCGGTGCCAACGATGGCGTAGGCGTAAGCCGGGTGGGCGTTGCCCAGGTCCTGGAGGAACGCGAAGACCTTTTTGTCCATCTCGCCTTGCGGGATGGATTCGGCGTTGGCGCTCATGTAGGTCTTGAGGCTGTCGTCGGTGTTTTTGATCAGCGGCTGCGACGCCAGGTAATCGACGTTCTGGCTGATGCCATCAAAAAACAGCTGCATGGCATTGCTGACCTGACGAATTTCGCGACCGCTGCTGTCGACAAAACTGTCCCGGGCATCGCTGCGCAGGTTCATCACCACCAGCGTTGCGACTAGCACCACCGGCAAGCAGGCGATGATTGCAAACGCCCACGTCAATTTCTGTTTGATGTTCATCCGCGCTCCAGATTTTCTTGTAGGCCCACGCAGTGCAGATGACTTGTGGTTTATTGGCAGCCGAAAACGTTGTGGATCACCCGTATCCCTGAGCACGGCATCGTTGATTGTTGTGGAACGATTGTCGGACAAATCCCTCTGTCATTGAGGGCTTCGGCTGCAAAACAGGGAAATTGAGGCGACTTTGCAAAAAACTGCCGAGGGGACAACAGCCGGATGTCAGATTCTGTCGCAAATGCCCTTGAAGACATGTACCAACAAGTACAACAGCCTCGGCTATGATTCCCCACGGTCGATGCGCGAGCGCAGAGTTGGCCCTGTTTAATCCGGCACAGTGTGTGCATTCTCAACGTTCACAGGTCGGCAACCCCTCCCCGTGATGCGAGGATTGCCGTATAACGAGTGACATTCGCGTGTTTGGTAATAAAGGACCCACAATAAAAGCTGATGAAGACTCCAAAACGCATTGAACCCCTGATCGAGGACGGTCTGGTCGACGAAGTGCTGCGCCCACTGATGAGTGGTAAAGAAGCAGCTGTTTATGTGGTGCGCTGCGGCAATCAGTTACGTTGCGCAAAGGTCTACAAGGAGGCGAACAAACGCAGTTTCCGCCAGGCGGCCGAGTATCAGGAAGGCCGCAAGGTGCGCAACAGCCGACAGGCTCGCGCAATGGCGAAAGGCTCCAAGTTCGGTCGCAAAGAGACCGAAGATGCCTGGCAGAACGCCGAAGTGGCGGCGCTGTTCCGTCTGGCCGGCGCCGGCGTGCGGGTGCCCAAACCGTACGATTTCCTCGACGGCGTGCTGTTGATGGAACTGGTGGCCGACGAGTTCGGCGACGCCGCGCCGCGTCTCAATGACGTGGTGCTGGAGCCGGATCAGGCGCGCGAGTATCACGCGTTCCTGATTTCGCAGATCGTGCTGATGTTGTGTACCGGTCTGGTGCACGGTGACCTGTCGGAGTTCAACGTGCTGTTGACGCCGACCGGCCCGGTCATCATCGACCTGCCGCAAGCTGTCGACGCTGCCGGCAACAACCATGCGTTCAGCATGCTGGAACGCGACGTTGGCAACATGGCTTCCTACTTCGGACGCTTTGCCCCGGAGTTGAAGCTGACCAAATACGCCAAGGAAATGTGGGCGTTGTACGAAGCTGGCACCTTGCACCCGAACAGTGTGCTGACCGGTGAGTTCGATGATCCGGAAGACCTGGCCGATGTTGGCGGAGTTCTGCGCGAGATCGAAGCGGCGCGCCTCGACGAGGAACGCAAGCAGGCCATCCGTGCATCGGACGACGAGCCGAAAGGCAAGTCTGACGAGCCACCGCCACCACCGTGGATGCAGTGATTGCTTGATGAGAAACCCGGCTTCGGCCGGGTTTTTTGTTTGATTCAGAAGCCTTACAAGCCCAGAAGCCCCTCACCCCAGCCCTCTCCCAGAGGGAGAGGGAGCCGACCGAGGTGTCTTTCGTCATATATCGACCTGAAAAAACGAGTCGATTATGGATTCAACGAAAAACGTTCAGGTCGGTGTACCTCCCAAATATCCCCCAATCGGTCCCCTCTCCCCCTGGGAGAGGGTTAGGGTGAGGGGCCTCTTTCGGATCCCCGCAAATTCAAGTCTACTGTCCACCGCCCCAACCACACTCAAGGACTGAATGTGACCACCCCGCGCAACACCCACCTGATCGTCACCGCTCGACTGATCTCCGATTTCGGCGCCTTCCTCAACATGGTCGCGCTGGCCACCTACGTCTACCTGCTGAGCAACAGCGCAATAAGCGTCGGGGTCTTTCTCGCCAGTCGTGTCGGCGGGGGGATTTTTGCCAGTCTGATCGGCACCGCGTTTTACCGTCGTTGCAGCGGACGCGCACCGCTGATCGCCTTCGACCTGCTGCGCGCCAGCGTGCTCGGTCTGTTGTTGATCGTGCCCGTCAGCCAACAGGCCTTGCTGTTGCCGGTGATCGCCTTCGGTCTGGGCCTGGGAAACTCGATGTTCGCCATCGGCCTCAACAGCCAGTTGCCGCGTTTGATCCACGCCGATCAGTTGCTCAAGGCCAATGCCTGGATCACCTCGGCTTCATCCGCCGCGATGGTTGGTGGCAGCCTGGTTTCAGGTTTGCTGGTAGCGGGGTTTGGTTTTGAAACGGTGTTCGCCCTGAATGCGCTGACCTATTTGCTGGCCGCGTTATTGATTGTGCCGCTGCGGTTCGCACCCGCAACCGTCAACGACGCACCGGAACGCGGCGAATGGACAGCGCTCAAGCAAGGCCTGCGTTCTGCGCCGGTGATTGCCGCGATGCTCGCGGTCACCATGGCCGACACCTTGGGCAGCGCCGCGCACAACGTCGGCTTTCCGATCATCTCCAAACTGCTCACCCCAGAATCGGCGAGCACCACGCTGGGCCTGATGCTCGCGGTGTGGGCCAGCGGCAAATTGCTGGGTGCGCGAATCGCCAGCCGTCTCAAAGGCTCGGACAACATCCACCTCGAACGACGGTTTTTCTTCGGTGTGGCGCTGATGTCCTGTGGCTTTATCCTGATGTTCCAGCAACACAACCTCTATGCGCTGTTGCTGTTTTCCTTGCCGGCAGGGCTGGGTGACGGCTTTTCCGAGGTCGGGCTGATGTCGCGTCTGCAGCGTGAACCCGAGCAATTGCGCCTGCCGATTTTCAGCGTGCTGACTTTGCTGCAAATGACCGGGTTCGGTATCGGCATGCTGATCGCCGCGCCGTTCTACGCGTGGTGGACGCCGGGTGCCGTGGTCATGCTGTTCCACGGCATTCCGCTCAGTACGTTGCTGCTGGTGAAAGTTCTGGCGCTCAAGCGCTGGGGGGGTGTGCGCAGCAGCCCGACGCCAGTTCCTTGAGGATCGGGCAATCGGGGCGGTGGTCGCCGTTGCAGTGCTCGACTAGGTCTTGCAGGGTGTCGCGTAATTCGCCGAGCTCGCGAATCTTCTGGTTCAACTCGTCGATGTGCTGGCGGGCCAAGGCTTTGACATCGGCGCTGGCGCGTTGGCGATCCTGCCAGAGGGTCAGCAGTTTGCCGACCTCTTCCAGGGAAAAGCCCAGATCCCGCGAGCGCTTGATGAACGCCAGCGTATGCAGGTCATCGTCACCATAGACCCGGTAACCGCTGTCGGTGCGATGCGCCGCTTTGAGCAGGCCGATCGACTCGTAATAGCGGATCATTTTCGCGCTCAGGCCACTGTGTCTGGCCGCTTGACCGATGTTCATCGGTGTTCCTCCAGGTCCTTGGGTTTCCAGGTTTTCAACAGTAACGCATTGCTCACCACGCTGACGCTCGACAGCGCCATCGCCGCGCCGGCCAGCACCGGGTTAAGGAAGCCGAACGCCGCCAGCGGAATGCCGATCAGGTTGTAGACAAAGGCCCAGAACAGGTTCTGGCGGATCTTTGCATAGGTTTTGCGACTGATCTCCAGCGCCGCCGGCACCAACCGTGGATCGCCGCGCATCAAGGTGATGCCCGCTGCGTGCATGGCGACATCGGTGCCGCCACCCATGGCGATACCGATGTCGGCAGCGGCGAGGGCCGGGGCGTCGTTGATGCCGTCACCGACCATGGCGACCACACCGGTTTTTTTCAGCTCGGTGACGGTCGCGGCTTTGTCCGCTGGCAGCACCTCGGCGTGGACATTGCTGATACCGAGGGCCTCGGCGACCACGCGAGCGCTGCCACGGTTGTCGCCGGTCAGCAGATGGCTGTGGATATCCTGGGCGGCGAGTTGCTGCACGGCTTCCAGTGCACCGGGTTTCAGGGTGTCACCAAAGGCGAACAAACCGAGCACTTTCGGTTCCGGGCTTTGTTCGATTAACCACGACAGGGTGCGGCCCTCGGCTTCCCAAGTCTGGGCAGATTCGCTCAGGTTGCCCGCGTTCAAAGCACTTTCTTCGAGCATCCGCCGATTGCCCAGCGCCAGACGCCGGCCTTCAAGATTGCCGGCAATGCCGCGACCGGTCAGCGATTGACTGTCGCTGACATCCTGCACGTTCAGGCCTCGTTCCGCTGCGGCATCGAGTACCGCTTTGGCCAACGGATGTTCACTGCCGCGTTGCAGCGCACCGGCCAGTTTCAGCAGCGTGTCTTCATCACCATCCACTGCACTGAAATGGGCAATGCGCGGCGTGCCGGAGGTCAGCGTGCCGGTTTTGTCGAATACCACACTGCTGACTTCATGGGCGCGTTCCAGTGCTTCGGCGTCCTTGATCAGAATGCCGTGGCGCGCCGCTACGCCGGTGCCGGCCATGATCGCCGTCGGCGTGGCAAGCCCCAGCGCACACGGGCAGGCGATGACCAGCACCGCGACGGCGTTGATCAACGCGGTCTCCATGGGGGCGCCGTAGAGCCACCAGCCGATCAGTGTCACCAACGCGATCAGCAACACCGTTGGCACGAAGATCTGGCTGACTTTATCCACCAGTTTCTGGATCGGTGCTTTCGCGGCTTGAGCGTCCTCAACCAGACGAATGATCCGCGCCAGCACGGTTTCTGCGCCGAGCGCCAGGGTGCGCACCAGCAAGCGGCCTTCACCGTTGATCGCGCCGCCGGTGACTTTGTCTCCGGGTTGTTTCGGTACCGGCAGGCTTTCGCCGCTGATCAGTGCTTCATCGGCGTGGCTCTGGCCTTCGATGACTTCGCCGTCGACCGGGAAACGCTCGCCGGGTTTGACCAGCACCAGATCGTTCAGGCGCAAAGCGCTGATGGCGACATCCTGCTCGCGGCCGTCGATCACTTGAATCGCCCGTTCCGGACGCAACGCTTCCAGCGCGCGGATGGCACTGGCAGTCTGGCGTTTGGCGCGGCTCTCCAGGTATTTGCCGAGCAGCACCAAGGCAATGACCACCGCCGACGCTTCGAAATACAGATGCGGCATGCGCCCGGCGGCGGTGGCCCATTCGTACAAGCTCAAGCCGTAACCGGCGCTGGTGCCGAGGGCGACCAGCAAGTCCATGTTGCCAGCGCCGGCACGCACGGCTTTCCACGCCGCCACATAAAAGCGTGCACCGAAAATGAACTGCACGGGCGTGGCGAGGGCGAATTGCGCCCAGGCCGGCAGCATCCAATGGATGCCGAACGGTTGCAGCAACATCGGCGCCACCAACGGTAGGGCGAGGGCGATGGCGCAGATCAGCGCCCAGCGTTCATGTTTCAGGCGCTGTTGTTGGTTATCGGTTTGTGGATGTTCGGCTTGCCAGATGCTGGCCGAATAACCGGCCTTGCTGACGGCTTCGATCAGGGTTTGCGGATCGACCTGACCGAGCAATTCGAGGTGGGCGCGTTCGTTGGCGAGGTTGACGCTGACGCTTTTCACACCGGGGACTTTGTTCAAGGCGCGCTCGACGCGACCGACGCAGGAGGCGCAGGTCATGCCTTCGATATTCAATTCGATAGTCTGCTGCGGCACGCTGTAACCGGCGCGCTCAACTGCTGCCATCAAGGCCGGCAGACTGTCGCCGGGCGCCTGCACACGGGCCTGCTCGGTGGCGAGGTTGACGCTGACGGCACTGGCGCCGCTGACTTTGCTCAAGGCCCGCTCGACACGCCCGGCACAACTGGCGCAGGTCATGCCGGCAATCGGCAGGTCGAAAGTGATGGAATCGGACATTGGTCGTACTCCCTGTAGTAGATGCCTACAAGGATCAACCTTGCCATGCGGGCAAGGTCAAGCGCCATTCTTTGACGCGCCGCAAAACCAACTGTGGGAGCGAGCCTGCTCGCGAAAGCGGTGGGTCAGTCAACATCATCGCTGAATGACACACCGTATTCGCGAGCAGGCTCGCTCCCACAGGTTTGTAGTTGCTTAATAGCCGAGATCGGCGCGCTTCAGGTACATGCCTTCCTGTGTCATCGCGATCCGGTACTTCTGCACATCGCCCGCCTGCAGTTTTATTTCCTGCGAACCCGGTGCGAGCAAGCCCGGATTGCAACCCGGTACCTGCCCCGGCAGTAGTTTCAGACGCAGCGATACAGTGCCCGGTGGCAGGTTGAAAGACGTGCTCTGTTCCTGAAACAGTCGCGCCGACAGCTGATCCTGGATATACACACCGATTTCGCAGGAGGTTGCCACTTCCAGGCGCTCGCGGGAGATGATCAGAACGCCGTAATCCTCACCAGCGGCTTGCACTGTAGGAATTGCGGCAAAGAGACTGAGAAAGCCAAACAGGCTGAAAGCTGACCAGCGCATGGCTGAATCTCCTGAATCGAGTCATTGATGTACGCAGCTTGGCCGAGCGCGGCGCCGATTGCCAGCCCGGCAGTTTATTGAAGAACTTGACCTTGCCATCGTGGCAAGCTCGAAACTGCCGGCAACCTCACTCAAAGGAGTCATTTCCATGCAAGTGTTCAACGTTCAAGGCATGTCCTGCGGTCACTGCGTCAAAGCAATCACCAACGCTGTGCAGGCCAAGGACCCGGCGGCCAGTGTGCGGGTTGATCTGGCGGCTAAAGAGGTCGGCGTCGAAAGCGCCATGAGTGCTGATCAGGTTATCGAAGCGATTCGCGAGGAAGGATATGAGGTGAAGCTCGTCTGAAATTGATCGTTAGCGAGCTATCGGAATGTTCAAGGCGTTCGGGCGCGGCTAGACTGTCGGGCTGCCGACTTGCCAACCTGGATGCCTGATGAACTTCCGTACCATTCTGATTCTCGGTGCCTTGACCGCCTTCGGGCCCTTGGCGATCGACTTCTATTTACCTGCCTTTCCCTCGATGGCGCTGGCGTTCGGCACCGACGAGAAACATGTGCAGATGACGCTGGCGGCGTATTTCGCCGGTCTGTCCATCGGCCAACTGGCTTATGGCCCGGTGGCGGACCGCTTCGGTCGACGCATCCCGTTGCTGGTGGGCCTTACGCTGTTCACCTTGGCATCCCTGGCCTGCGCTTATGCGCCAAACCTGGAATGGCTGATCGGTGCGCGTTTTGTCCAGGCCTTGGGCGGCTGTGCGGGGATGGTGATTTCCCGGGCGGTGGTCAGCGACAAATGCGACGCGGTCGGCTCGGCGAAAGTCTTTTCGCAATTGATGCTGGTGATGGGCCTGGCGCCGATTCTGGCGCCGATGCTCGGCGGTCTGTTGGTCAACACCACGGGTTGGCAGTCGATCTTCCTGGTGCTGACCGGGTTCAGTGCACTGGCCGGGTTGGCGGTGGCGCTGGGGCTGCCGGAAAGTATGCCGGCGCACATGCCGCGTCAGCCGTTGTCCGGCGCGCTGCGTCAATACGGACGCTTGCTCAAGGACCGGGTTTACCTCGGCCATGCCCTGACCGGCGGCATCGCCATCGCCGGGATGTTCGCTTACATCGCGGGTTCACCGTTCATTTTCATCAAACTTTACGGCGTGCCGGCCGAGCATTTCGGCTGGCTGTTCGGCACCAACGCGGCGGGGTTCATTTTGGTGGCGCAGGTCAACGCGCGGATGTTGGCCAAGCGCGGCCCGGCGTTCCTGCTGTCGCGGGCGGTGTGGGTTTACTTCGCCGCCGGGCTGGCGTTGCTCGCGGTCAGCGCAATGCACACCGAATCGTTGTGGCCGCTGCTGATTCCACTGTTCATCTGCGTGTCGAGCCTGGGTTGCATCAGCCCGAACGCCGCCGCTTGTGCGATGAACGGGCAGGGCGCACGCGCCGGCAGTGCGTCGGCACTGCTCGGCTGCATGCAATTCAGTGTCGCCGCCGGCGCTTCGGCGCTGGTAGGGGTGTTGCACGACGGCACCGCCGTGCCGATGGCAATAGTCATCAGCCTGTGCGGTTTGCTGGTGGTGTGCGTGGCGCTGCTCACCCGCCGTCTGCAGAATGCCCGGGCACTGGCGCAAGCTCAGGCCGAGGCATAAATAACCTCAGCCGGCGGCGCGCTGCTGGCTGCGGTCGGGAATCTGATGGGGTGCGCACAGTCGCGCTTCGAGGGTGCGGGTGAAGGCCAGTGCTTCGGCTTCACTGCGGAATGTCACGGCGTGTTGGTCCAGACGAACCTGCCATTGAGACTTTGCCACTTCTTTTATCAGGATCTTCATTGCTGACCTCCCTTGCGTAAAAGATGTATCGCAGAGGCTTCGATTGTAGACCTGAATACGATCGCAATTGTGACAAGGGTCAAGCATCGGACTGACGGCAAAAAACAGCGCAGCCCCGCCGACCGCTCTAGGTTCGGCGAAGGCTGCGCTGTGCGATTTTTTAGAAACCTTCTAAAACAATTTTCCCCTTGGCTTTGCCACTTTCAAGCAGCTCATGGGCGCGACGCAGGTTCGCAGCATTGATCGTGCCGAAATGCTCGCCCACCGTGGTCTTCAACGTCCCGGCATCAATCAGATCCGCCACGCGGTTGAGCAGTTTGTGCTGCTCGATCATGTCTGGCGTCTCGAACAGCGAGCGGGTGTACATGAACTCCCAGTGCAGCGACAGGCTCTTGCGCTTGAGCTTGCTCACGTCCAGTGACTTCGGATCGTCGATCAACGCCAGTTTGCCTTGCGGCGCCAGCGCTTCGACCAGTTGATCCAGGTGCTGGTCGGTCTGGGTCAGGCTGGCGACGTGGGTCACGCTGTCGACCCCGGCGCGCTTGAGTTCTTCGCTCAGCGGCTGGCTGTGATCGATGACCAGGTCGGCGCCCAGTTCTTTGACCCAATCGCGGGTTTGCTCGCGGGATGCGGTGCCGATCACCTTCAGGCCGGTCAGTTGCCTGGCCAATTGCGTCAGGATCGAGCCAACCCCGCCGGCGGCACCGACGATCAGCAGGCTCTGGCCTTCATCGGTATTGCCTTCGCGGATTTGCAGGCGCTCGAACAACAACTCCCATGCGGTGATCGCGGTCAGCGGCAGTGCGGCGGCTTCGGCAAAACCGAGGGATTTCGGCATATGGCCGACGATGCGCTCATCCACCACGTGCAGCTCACTGTTGCCGCCGGCACGGGCGATGGAGCCGGCGTAAAAGACTTTGTCGCCGGCCTTGAACAACGTCACTTCGCTGCCAACAGCCTTGACCACACCGGCAACGTCCCAGCCCAGCACTTTCGCCGCGCCGTTTTCCGGTGCCACGTTCTGCCGCACTTTGGTGTCGACCGGGTTGACCGAAATGGCTTTGACTTCCACCAGCACGTCGCGTGGGCCGGCGACCGGTTCTGGCAGTTCGATGTCTTGCAGGGACTTGGCGTCGCTGATCGGCAGGGAAGCGTAATAGGCGATGGCTTTCATGAGTGGCTCCGTACAGGTAATAGAAGAAGGAATCAGACAATCGCGCCGAGGCGCTTGAGTTGGAAGTGTTCGATGGCGTGGCCAGCCGTTGCCTGGAAATGCTGGAAGTGCGCGCTGGCGTTGTGCGCCTCAAGAATCGCTTCGCTGGCCCAGTGTTCAATCACATAAAACACCTGCGGGTCGGCGAGGTCACGGTGCAGGTCGTACTGGCTGCAACCGGCTTCGGCGCGGCTCGGCTCAACCAGTGCGCGCAGGCCTTGTTCGAGAAGATCCTGTTGGCCCGGCTTGGCGATCAGGGTGGCAATAGCGGTGAATGGCTGGGTCATGCTCGGCTCCAGAGAAGCGGGATGAATGCGATAGAGCGATGATTGGCTATTTCTCTGCGAGATAAAACCGGCTAAAAGAGCAGTCTCTTTCAATATTTTTTTGATAATCGAGGCTGAGCATGCTGCGTTTTGACGACTTGCAGTTGTTTGTCCGGGCGGCGGATCTGGGCAGTCTGTCGGCAGCCGCGCGGGTGATGGACATGTCCGCTGCCGTGGCGAGTGCGGCGTTGAAACGGATTGAACAGCAGCTCGGTGCGCGCTTGCTCGCGCGCTCGACCCGCAGTCTGCGCCTGACAGCCGAGGGCGACGGCTTTCTCGAATACGCGCGGGCGGCGCTGAGCAACCTTGATGAAGGCCGGCGCTTACTGGCCAGCGGACAGGATCAGGTCAGTGGGGTCTTGCAGTTGTCGGCGCCTTCGGACTTCGGCCGCAACCTGTTACTGCCGTGGCTCGACGAGTTCCAGCGCGAGCACCCGAAGCTGACCGTGCGCTTGCTGCTCGGCGATCGCATCGCGGACTTGTTCCGCCAACCCGTGGACATCGCTTTGCGCTACGGCGAGCCGGAAGACTCGAGCCTGATCGCCTTGCCCATCGCCCCGCACAACCGCCGTGTGCTGTGCGCCTCCCCGGCGTATCTGGCCCGACACGGCGAACCGCGCCAGCTCGAACAACTGGCCCAGCACAACTGCCTGTTGTACATGCTCGGCAGCCGGGTGCATGACCATTGGAGTTTTCATGACGGTAAACGTGAAGTTGGTCTGACCGTCAGTGGTGACCGTTTCAGCGATGACGCCGACGTTGTGCGTCTGTGGGCGGTGGCCGGCGCCGGAATTGCCTACAAGTCGTGGCTGGACGTGGGCGCCGATGTGCTCGCCGGGCGGCTCAAAGTGCTGTTGCCAGAGCTGCTTTGTGAGCGCGCACCGCTGAATTTGTTGTGCGCCCATCGCGCCCAATTGAGTAAGCCGGTGAACCTTCTGAGGGAAATGCTCGCCAGCCGATGCGCTGAAGTGAGTAGTCAATTTCCCGCTTTTCCGAAAGTTGATCATTAGTCGCAGGTAAATAGAGAAATTTCTGTCAGGAACAATCACCACCTGCGCAGGCCCCGGCGCAGGACGCGCGGGCGAACCCGCTTATACTAGCGCCCGCCTCATGCCAGCACCGACACCCCGGCCCGGAGATCCTCGCACCGCGTCGCCAGTCTTCGAGTGACGGTCGCGCAACTGCTGCGGGTTCTGTGCCGGAGCAGGCTGCGTCAGTGGCTTGCCTCGCCCCGGTTCATGGCGATTTTCGCGTCTTGGCCGATGACTGATTACCGGCCAAGATGTCTCCGAGCAGTAGACGATACGATTCAACAGGGAGTGAACACATGGAACATGCACCTTGCATCAGCCAGATCGCCACGTTGCTGGCCGACCCCAAGCGCAGCGCGATGATGTGGGCGTTGATGGATGGCTCGGCCCGGCAAACCGAGGAGCTTGCGCTACTGGCAGGGCTGTCGCCGTCGTCGGCCAGCGCGCATCTGGCGCGGCTATCCACGGGTGGTCTGTTGAAGGTCGAAGTCCGTGGTCGCAAACGCTTTTTCCGTCTCTCGGCACCGGAGGTCGGTGCTGCGATAGAAGCATTGGCCAGCGCCACCATCGCCAGTGCTCCACGGGAAATTCCCGAGGTCTTCAAACGCACCACCCCCATGGCCAAACCGCAAACCGCGCCGTCCTCATTGTTGCGCGCGCGTTTTTGCGATGACCACCTCGGCGGTACGCTAGCGGCGGACCTGTATCAGCGCTTGCTCGATGCTGGCTGGATCGAACAGCTTGAACAACGCGTCGTGGTGACCCACAAGGGTTCGAAACTGTTGGCTGGACGTGGCGTGTTCATTCAGGCGCTGGCCCATCGCAACGTGCAAGTGGCGTGTGCTTGTCCAGACTGGAGCGAACGTCGTCCGCACATGGGGGGATCACTCGGCGCCGCGTTATTGCAGTTGTTCATGCAGTCCGGCTGGCTGACCCTGCCCAACGACTCGAGAGCTTTGCAATTGACCGCCACCGGCCAACGGGAGCTGCACCGTTTCGCCAAGGAAACCGAGCTGGAAATGGCGTTGTAGAGCACTCGCAATCGACGTCCGGAACTGCGTAAGCGCTTCTGGCGTCGCCCGCGACTGCGAACAGGTCGTATCCAGCACTAACGCCGTTTCGCTATCAAGCACACTCGATCCGGGGATATTTTTCGGATGGGGGAGGTGGCATGGAGACTCACGGCTACAGCGCGGCAGAACGTCTGGAACGACTGCCGATCAGCGGTTATCACCGGATTATTTTCATCATCATCGCCTTGGCGTTTTTCTTCGACTCCATGGATCTGGCGATGATGACCTTCCTGCTCGGCTCGATCAAAGCCGAGTTCGGCCTGAGCAGTGCGCAAGCGGGGTTGCTCGCCAGTTCGAGCTTTTTCGGCATGGTGCTGGGGGCGTCGCTGTCCGGCATGCTCGCCGATCGCTTCGGGCGTAAACCGGTGTTTCAGTGGAGCATCGTGCTGTGGGGGGTGGCCAGTTATCTGTGCTCGACAGCGCAAACGGTCGAGACGCTGACGCTGTTTCGCATCCTGTTGGGGATCGGTATGGGCATGGAGTTTCCGATCGCCCAGTCGATGTTGTCCGAGCTGATTCCAGCGCAGCGCCGCGGACGTTACATCGCGTTGATGGACGGCTTCTGGCCGCTCGGCTTCGTTGCTGCCGGCGTGCTGTCCTACTTTCTGCTGCCGCTGATTGGCTGGCGCGACATCTTTCTGGTGTTGGCGGTGCCGGCGGTGTTCGTACTGGCGATCAGGTTTTTCATTCCCGAGTCACCGCGCTGGCTGGAACAGGCCGGAAAACATGAGGCGGCAGACAAGGTATTGAACGGCATCGAGGCGCGGGTGCGTTCGTCGCTCGGTGGTGCCGCGTTGCCGGAGCCGCTGCGCTTGCCGCGCACCGTCACGCCGCCGGGCAACTTCTTTGCGGCGCTGAAACAGATCTGGTCGCCGCAGTATCGCCAGCGCACGACGATGCTCTGGAGTCTGTGGTTCTTTGCGCTGCTCGGCTTTTACGGGCTGACGTCGTGGCTCAGTGCGCTGTTGCAACAGTCGGGTTTCGCGGTGACGCAGTCGGTGTATTACACGGTGCTGATTTCCCTGGGCGGGATTCCCGGGTTTCTCATGGCCGCATGGCTGGTTGAGCGCTGGGGGCGCAAACCGGTATGCATCGTGACGTTGCTCGGCGGAGGTGTAATGGCGTTTTTGTATGGGCAGAGCGCGGTGTTTGGCGGCAACGTGGCGCTGCTGATCGGCACCGGGTTGCTGATGCAGTTTTTCCTGTTCGGCATGTGGGCGGTGCTCTACACCTATACGCCGGAGCTTTATCCGACGTCGGCGCGGGCGACCGGCTCGGGCTTTGCCTCGGCGATTGGCCGCGTGGGTTCGCTGCTCGGGCCGTTGGTGACCGGACTGGTGTTCCCGATTACCGGGCAGGGCGGGGTGTTTGCGCTGGGCGCGGCGTGCTTTGCGATTGCGGCGGGCGTGGTGTGGCTGTTCGGGATGGAGACGCGAGGGAAAACCCTGGAAGAGCTGACCGAAACCCAAATCCCAGGCTGAACAAAGAACCCACTGTGGGAGCGAGCCTGCTCGCGAAAGCGGAGTGTCATTCAACGAAAATGTTAACTGACACTCCCTCTTCGCGAGCAGGCTCGCTCCCACATGGGTACTTCGGTGTTGCTTAGGGTTTTACCAGTCGCGCATCCAGGCTGTTCTGCGCCAAACGCTTGGCCTGATCCTGGGTCATGCCCAAATGTTCATGCAGCGCGTAGAAGTTCTCGGTCACATAACCACCGAAGTACGCCGGGTCATCGGAGTTCACCGTGACCTTCACGCCACGCTCGAGCATGTCGAGGATGTTGTGCTGCGACATGTGATCGAACACGCAGAGTTTGGTGTTCGACAGCGGGCACACGGTCAGCGGGATTTGCTCGTCGATGATCCGCTGCATCAGACGCTCGTCTTCGATGGCGCGCACGCCATGGTCGATGCGCTGGATTTTCAGCAGATCGATAGCTTCCCAGATGTACTCCGGCGGGCCTTCTTCGCCAGCGTGGGCAACGGTCAGGAAACCTTCGTGGCGGGCGCGATCAAACACGCGCTGAAACTTGCTCGGCGGGTGGCCCATCTCGGAGCTGTCGAGGCCGACCGCGACAAACGCGTCACGGAATGGCAGTGCCTGGTCCAGAGTTTTCTCGGCTTCTTCTTCGCTGAGGTGGCGCAGGAAGCTGAGGATCAAACCGCTGGTGATGCCCAGTTGCTGCTCGCCATCCTTCAGTGCTGCGGCGATGCCGTTGAGCACCACTTCGAATGGGATGCCTCGATCGGTGTGGGTCTGCGGGTCGAAGAACGGTTCGGTGTGAATCACGTTCTGCGCTTTGCAACGCAACAGGTAGGCCCAGGTCAGGTCGTAGAAATCCTGCGAGGTGCGCAATACGTCGGCGCCCTGGTAATACAGGTCGAGGAATTCCTGCAGGTTGTTGAAGGCGTATGCCTTGCGCAGGGTCTCCACGTCGCTCCACGGCAGGGCGATCTTGTTGCGCTCGGCCAGGGCGAACAGCAGCTCAGGCTCCAGCGAGCCTTCCAGATGCAGGTGCAGTTCAGCCTTGGGCAAGGCGTTGAGCCAGTCGTACATATTCTTTTCTCATCAGGTGCAATGACGGCATTCTACAGATGCTCGCCGAAACAATTGGCAAAACCTGACCAAGCGATCCATCACACGGCTTCTTGCTCGCGGCGATAGGCGTAGGTATCGGCGAAGCGCGAGAGCAGGAATTCGGCGCAGGTGGTCGTCGGATATTTCGCCGGATGCTGTGCGTCCTGACAACCCGGCAGGCATTCGATGCGGGTGTCCGGATGCGGCTCGGCGAAGAACGGCATCGAGTAGCGATCCACGCCGAGCGGGCTGATCACCCGGTGCGGGGTCGAGCGATAACGGTCGTTGCTCCAGCGCGCCATCATGTCGCCGAGGTTGACCACGAAGGTGCCGTCGATGGGCGGCGCGTCGATCCATTCGCCTCGCACGTTCCTGACCTGCAAGCCACCGGCGCTGTCCTGATAGAGCAGGGTGATGCAGCCATAATCGGTGTGCGCGCCGGCGCCTTGCTGCTCGGCGGAGCTGGCAGTGTGACGCGGTGGGTAATGGATCATGCGCAGGACGCTGACGGGATCATTGAAACGGCTGTCGAAGAAGTCGCGTTCGATGCCTAGCGCGAGGGTCATCGCCCGCAGCAGGGTTTGCGCGAGGGCCTGCATGTCGAGGTAATGCTGCTCCATCAACTCAGGCCATCCGGTCTGCGCCGGATGACGGTTCGGCCCGCGTAACGGTTTTTCGGCGAGCACGTCGGGATGATTGGCCGGCAGGTGCAGACCCATGTCGAAGGTTTCTTTGAGGTCGCTGGGTTTGCTCGGGTCGAGTTGCTCGGTGGCGATGGCGCCGTAGCCACGATGGTGGCGGGTCTGGGTGATGTCGATCTTGAGTTTTTCCGCTGCGGGCAGGGCAAAAAAACGCTGAGTCTGATCGAGCACGGCGTCGATGCGCTGCGCTGAAATCGGATGACCCTTGATGTAGAAAAAGCCCCATTCGCGGCAGGCCAGGTCGATTTGCGCGGCGACGGCGGGCCAGGCGTTTTCATCGGCGGAGTAGAGCGGGCTGATATCGATGATCGGAAGCTGATCCATACACAATCCTTGAAAAGTACGGGAGATCGTTCCCATGCTCCGCGTGGGAATGCCTCAATGGACGCTCTGCGTCCGCTTTTGGCAGGGACGCGGAGCGTCCCGGGCGGCATTCCCACGCAGAGCGTGGGAACGATCGGGGTCAGGTGGCTTACTTCGGCATCTCGGCCTTCATGCCTTCAACGTAATAGTTCATCGACGCCAGTTCCGCAGTGTTCGCACTCACACCCGCCGGGATTTTCTCGACGCCGGCCTGATCCTTGATCGGCCCGGTAAACGGCTGCAATGCACCGCTCTTGATATCGGCAATGATCTGCTCGGCCTCGGCTTTCACTGGTGCCGGCACCAGGTCGCTGATCGGCAGTTCAACCGTGCCTTCCTTCAACCCACCCCAGTAATCCTGAGGTTTCCAGCTGTGATCGATCACACTCTGCGTTGCCTGAATGTAATGCGGCGCCCAGTCGTTGACGATCGACGTCAGCACGGCTTTCGGCCCGAAATGCGCCATGTCCGAGGCGTAACCCACCGCGTACACGCCACGACGTTCGGCGGCTTGAATCGGCGCGGGGCTGTCGGTGTGCTGGAACACCACGTCGACACCCTGATCGATCAGCGCGTTGGCCGCGTCGGCTTCCTTGCCTGGGTCGAACCACGAGTTGACCCACACCACTTTGATCTCGGTTCCGGGGTTGTACTTGTTCAAGGCCAGTTGAATCGCGTTGATATCGCGGATCACCTCGGGGATCGGGAACGAAGCGACGTAACCGATTTTCTTGGTCTTGGTCATCTTCGCCGCAAGGAAACCGCCGACGTAGCGACCCTCGTAAGTGCGCGCCAGATAGGTACCAAGGTTCTTGTCCTGTTTGTAGCCGGTGGCGTGTTCGAAGGTCACCTTGGGAAATTGCTTGGCGACTTTGACGGTGGGGTTCATGTAGCCGAAGGAGGTGGTGAAGATCAGGTCGTATTTGTCCTTGGCCATGTTGCGGATCACCCGCTCGGCGTCGGCGCCTTCGGCGACGTTCTCGACGTAGTTGGTGGTGATCTGATTGCCGAATTTTTCCGCGAGGGCCTTGCGCCCCTGCTCATGCTGATACGTCCAGCCGTGGTCACCGATCGGTCCGATGTAGACGAAGCCGACCTTGAGCGGATCGGCAGCGCTGGCGCTCAGACTGATCCCCAGACCGAGGGCGGCGCACAGCAGTTTGTGCAGCGGACGTATTTGCATGAATTCGAACTCCATTTTGTTGTGTGTGGTCAGGGCCAATGCAAATTGCTGACCAACAGGACAACAAACCTTCCGAAACCGCGGTGCGGCCTTCGCGAGCAGGCTCGCTCCCACCTTCGAGCGCATTCCCCTGTGGGAGCGAGCCTGCTCGCGAAGAGGCCGGTGAGGCCAATAAAAGGGCACCTGCCAAACTCGCTGCTATTCGCTGGTGCGCTAAGGTGTAACGAAACGTTAGCGCCGCCCTGCAGTCAGTAGCTCATTCGCACTCTTCGGCAAAAGGCCCGCCATGCTCACAATTCTCAAGCAAGAAAGCTTTCTGCTGCTGGCAGTCATCGCCGCGTGCGTTGCCTATCCGCTGGAACACTGGCTGCTGCACAGCGGCCAGATCGTCGCGCTGCTCGGCGGTCTGGTGCTGATCGCCTTCATCGTCGCCGCCTCGATGCGCGTCGCCCATCACGCCGAATTGCTCGCCGAAAAGGTCGGCGACCCTTACGGCACGATGATCCTCACGCTTGCGGCCGTGCTGGTCGAAGTGGTTATTCTGGCAATCATGATGAGCAACGAAGCGTCGCCCACGCTGGTGCGCGACACGATCTACTCCGCCGTGATGCTCGACATCAACGGCATCCTCGGCCTCGCCGCGCTGATGGGCGGGATCAAACACGGCGAACAGTCCTACAACGACGATTCCGCGCGCAGCTACAGCGTGATGATCCTCACCGCCATGGGCGTGTCGATGGTGGTGCCGGAGTTCATTCCCGAGGCCAACTGGAAGATTTATTCAGCGTTCACCATCGGCGCGATGGTCGTGCTTTACGCGTTGTTTCTGCGCATGCAGGTCGGCCCGCACAGCTACTTTTTCAGCTACAGCTACCCCGACAAACGCCGTAAGAAAGAACCACAGGACGCGCAGGCAAAAGCACCGAGCATCGGTCTGTCGATCGGCATTCTGGTGTTTGGCATTGTGGTGATCGGCGCACTCGCCGAGGTGATGTCGAAGACCCTCGATCTGGGCCTGGAAGGCACGGGCGCGCCGCCGGTGATCACGGCGATTCTGGTGGCGGCGATTTCCGCCGCGCCGGAGATTCTCACCGCGTTGCGTGCGGCACTGGCCAACCGTATGCAGTCGGTGGTGAACATTGCGATGGGCGCGTCATTGTCGACGGTGATTCTGACGGTGCCGGTGATGGAAGCAATGGCCCTGTATACCGGTCAGCCGTTTCAGATGGCGATGACACCGGTACAGACGGTGATGATCTTCATCACGCTGATCGTCAGCGCGATCAACTTGAATGACGGTGAGACCAATGCCATCGAAGGCATGACCCACTTCGTGCTGTTCGCGACCTTCATCATGCTGTCTCTGCTGGGCCTCTAGCTACGGGTGATCGTTCCCACGCTCCGCGTGGGAATGCCGCCATGGACGCTCTGCGTCCGCCGCTGGGACGCGGAGCGTCCCGAGATGCATTTCCACGCAGAGCGTGGGAACGATCATATGGGGAGGGGATCAGGTACCGGCGATCAACTGGCGTGCCGCTTGGCTGTGATCGGCGATCAGGCCTTTCAGATCAAGACCCTCAACCTGGCCATCGACCACGCGCCACTTGCCGCCAATCATCACCCGATCCGCACGATCGGCACCGCACAACAGCAACGCCGAAATCGGGTCATGGCTACCGGAGAAGCGCAGCTCATCGAGCTTGAACAACGCCAGATCCGCCTGCTTGCCCACCGCCAGCTCACCAATGTCGGTGCGCCCCAACAGACTCGCCGAACCTTTGGTCGCCCAGCCCAGCACGCGTTCCGGGGTGATCTTCTCGGCGCCGTAACGCAGACGCTGGATGTACAACGCCTGACGCGCTTCGAGAATCATGTTCGACGCATCGTTGGACGCTGAACCGTCGACGCCCAGACCAAACAGCGCACCCGCGTCAGTCAGATCGATACTTGGGCAAATGCCGGAGGCCAGACGCATGTTCGAACTCGGGCAATGGCAAATACCGGTGCCGGCCTGGCCGAGACGCGCGATTTCGTCCGGGTTGAAGTGGATGCCGTGGGCCAGCCAGGTGCGCGAGCCGAGCCAGCCGACGCTGTCGAGATAGTCGACGGTGCGCAGGCCGAAACGCTGCAGGCAGAAATCTTCTTCATCGAGGGTTTCGGCCAAGTGCGTGTGTAGACGCACGTCCAGATTGTTCGCCAGTTCGGCGCTGGCCGACATGATTTCCGGGGTCACCGAGAACGGCGAGCACGGCGCCAGCGCGATCTGGATTTGCGCGCCATCGCCACGTTCGTGGTACTCGTGAATCAGGCGCTGACTGTCGTCGAGAATCACCTGACCCTCCTGCACGGTCTGCTGCGGCGGCAGACCGCCGTCCTTCTCGCCGAGGCTCATCGAACCGCGAGTGAGCATGGCGCGCATGCCCAGTTCACGCACGCTTTCGACTTGCACATCGATGGCGTTTTCCAGACCGTCCGGGAACAGGTAGTGGTGGTCGGCCGCAGTGGTGCAGCCCGACAGCAGCAGTTCGGCCAAAGCGACTTTGGTGGCGAGCGCGAGTTTTTCTGGCGTCAGGCGCGCCCAGACCGGGTACAGGGTTTTCAGCCACGGGAACAACGGCTGATTGACCACCGGCGCCCATGCGCGAGTCAGGGTTTGATAGAAGTGATGGTGGGTGTTGATCAGGCCCGGCAGGATCACATGTTCACGGGCATCGAACACTGCATTGCACGGCGCCGACGGCTGTTGGCCAGCGGCGAGGACTTCGACAATGACACCGTCTTGCACGACAAGACCGCCACGGGCATCAAGCTCGTTGGAGGTGAAAATGGCGAGGGGATTTTTTAACCAGGTACGGGTCGCGGGCATGCTGCCGGCTCCTCTGAAAATGGGGTTCAGGGTTGCCAGCTCAGTGATGCCCTGTCTGCTGATCCAGGGTCGCCGCGAGGGACGAGGTGCGCAGTTTCAAACAAATTGCCACGCCGGGCAAGCCCAACCCGACAGGACAACATCACCAAAATACACAACCCCTGTAGGAGCTGCCGAAGGCTGCGATCTTTTGATCTTAAAAAAAATCAAAAGATCGCAGCCTTCGGCAGCTCCTACAGGGGATCATCAATTACCAGGGAATCGTTTCGCCCTTGTAATTGATGAAGTGATGTCCGCCCTTGCCGGTGTACGCATTCACCTGATCAATCAATCCACGGGTGCTGGTTTCCACATCAAGGTCAGCCCCTTCGCCGCCCATATCGGTCTTCACCCAACCCGGATGCAGCGACAACACGGTCATTTTCTGCTCGCCCAATTGCGTGACAAAACTGTTGGTCATCGAGTTCAGCGCAGCCTTGCTGGCCTTGTACAACGCCAGCTCCGGTGCGTCGGGTACGGTGACGCTGCCCAGTCCGGAACTCATGAACGCCAGCACGCCGCTGCCATCGCGGATTTGCCCGACAAACCGCTGGGCCAGATTGATCGGTGCCACCGCGTTGGTGAAAAATAGCTGACCGACTTCGGCCAGTGTCGCGCCGCCCGGGGTCTGATCTGCCGGGCCTTTGACCCCGGCGTTGACGAACAGCAGGTCAAATGTTTCGCCCTTGAGCTGCTGACTCAGGGCGATCACCGCTTGCTGGTCATCCATGTCGAGCTTCTCGATCCGCACCTTGCCCAGCGCTTGCAGCGCCTCGGCGTTTTGCGGATTGCGCACGGTGGCGGTGACTTGCCAGCCGTCGGCCAGCAGGGTTTTCACCAGACCGAGGCCAAGGCCCCGGGAGGCGCCGATGATCAGTGCGTTTTTTGCAGACATGATGGGCTTCCTTGATGAATGAGGATCATGGATTCAATGGACAGGCCTGACCGAGGCGAAGTTGCAACTCTTGCCGCAGCGTGTCGAGCTCGCGCATTCGGGTTTCGATCAGTTGCAGTTTGTCGCGCAGCAACTGCGCCACGGCGTTGTCCGGGTTGGGGGCGTTCCACAGCGCGGCAACGCTGTCACTGATCTCGCCGAGGGTAAATCCCAGGCGTTGCGCGGTTTTGATATAGAGCACCAGTTGCACCATGTCTGGCGGATAGTCGCGGTAACCGTTGGCACGGCGTTGCGCGGCAATCAGCCCGCGCTGCTCGTAGAAGCGCAGCGTGTCACGGCTGACGGCGCAGGCTTGGGCTAGTTCACCGATGCGCATGCGGGCTCTCAAAAAGGCTATTGACCCTGGAGCATACTCCAGGCTTTACCGTGCTTGCTCCCTGAATTTTGCGGAGCATGGATGATGTGGACTTCAACGCAGTATCGCAATGTGGTGCTTGGCAGTGCCTGGTATGACCTGATCGTCACGGTGGCATTTGCCACGCCGTGGAGTTTTGCCGCTTTGCATGGATTTTTGACCGCGCTGAATTTGCCCGGTGAACTGCCGGCGTTTGCGCCTGTGCACCTGTTGATGGCGAATCTGCTGGGCTCGGTGGTGTGCGTGTGGGCGGTGCTGCGGATTCGTGATCCGCAGGCGCTTTATGGACGGTATGACGCGGTGGGGCGGTTTCTGTTTGCGGCTTGGCAGGCGTATGCCTTGCTCCACGGTGCCAGTTCGATTCTGATTGTTTTTCTGGTCTTCGAACTGGCGTGGGGCGTTGCTCAGGTGTTGCCTGTGAGGGCCTCATCGCTGGCAAGCCAGCTCCCACAGTGTCCGAGTAGTGCGCAAAATTTGTGATCAGCACTAAACCTGTGGGAGCTGGCTTGCCAGCGATGGGGCCATTGACATCACTACATTAATGCCCCGCCTGCCAAGGCTGCCCAAGCGAAACCGGCGCATACAATCTTGTGCGCAGCGCATCGCGCGACAACAACACCAACACCACAATCGTCGCCACATACGGCAGCATCGCCAGCAGACTCGACGGAATCGCCAGCCCCAACCCCTGCGCCACCAAGTGCAGGATGCTGGCGAGGCCGAACAAATAAGCCCCGAGCAACAACCGCCACACCCGCCAACTGGCAAACACCACCAGCGCCAGGGCGATCCAGCCACGCCCGGCGGTCATGTTTTCCGCCCACATCGGCGTATACGCCAGCGACAAATAAGCCCCGGCCAACCCGGCCATCGCCCCGCCAAACAGCACCGCCAGCGTACGTACCGTCAACACCGGCAAACCCATCGCACTGGCCGCATCCGGATTCTCGCCGACCGCTTGAATGATCAACCCGACACGACTTTTGATAATCACCCACGCCACCAGCGCAAACAGCGCGAACGACAGATACACCAGCAAATCCTGAGCAAACAGCATCCGCCCGATCAGCGGAATCTCACTCAGATAAGGAATCGCCAACGGCTCAAAACCGGCCAGTGGTTTACCGACCCAAGCTGCGCCGACAAAGGTCGACAGCCCGACACCAAAAATTGTCAGCGCCAATCCGGTTGCTACCTGATTGGCGTTGAACACCAACGCCACTAGCGCAAACAGCGACGACAACAACATCCCGGCCAGCATCGCCAGCAACACGCCAAGCCACAGGTTGCCGCTGTTGAGTGCGACGATAAAACCGATCACCGCGCCAAACAGCATCATCCCTTCCTGCCCGAGGTTGAGCACGCCGCTCTTCTCGCAGATCAATTCCCCCAGCGCCACCAGCAACAACGGCGTGCCGCAACGCACCATGGCGTAGAAAATATTGCTCAACAGATCGATATCCATCACAGCGCTCCGGCGGTTACGGCGGTGGTCGACGTGCGCTTCACCCAGCGCAGGTTCAGGCGTGGCCGATAGAGAATCAACACGTCACAGGCGAGCAGGAAAAACAGCATCATTCCCTGAAACAACTGGGTGATCGCCTGCGGCATATTCAGGCTCATTTGCGCGCTCTCGCCACCGATGTACAACAGCGCCATCAACAGGCTGGAAAACAGAATTCCGATCGGATTGAGGCGTCCGAGAAACGCCACGGTGATTGCCGCATAGCCGTAACCTGGCGACACCTGCGGCACCAATTGGCCAATCGGCCCGGTGACTTCGCAGACACCTGCGAGCCCGGCCAAGCCGCCGCTGATCAACAGCGCCAGCCAGATCAAACGCTTCTCGCGAAAGCCGACGAACCCCGCCGCGCGCTTGTCCAGCCCAAGCACTTTGATCTGGAACCCGACAAAACTTTTCTGCAACAACACCCACACCGCGACCAGTGCGAGCAGGGCGAAATACACCCCGGCGTGCACGCGGCCATCCTCCATCAACAGCGGCAAACGGCTGGCGTCACCGAACATCGCCGACTCGGGAAAGTTGAACCCGGCGGGATCCTTCAGCGGCCCGTGCACGCAGAACAGCAGCAGATTCAGCGCGATGTAATTGAGCATGATGCTGGTGAGAATTTCGTTGGCGTTGAAGCGCGTGCGCAACCACGCCGTCAGCCCGGCCCACGCCGCGCCGGCGAGGGTGCCGGTGAGCAGAATCAACACCAGCGCCCAACGACTTTGCATATCGATGATGTTCACCGCCAAAGCGCTGCCGGCGAGAGCGCCGAGGAGCAATTGACCTTCGGCGCCGATGTTCCAGATCCGCGCCTGATACGCCACCGCCAGGCCCAGTGCGCAGAGCAGAATCGGCAGCGCCTTGACCAATAATTCGGAGACGCCATACAAATCGCTGACCGGCGCGATCAGTAGCGTGTGCAAGGTTTGCAGCGGGTCGTGGCCGAGAGCGATAAACAGCAGCGAGCCGCAACCGAGCGTCAGCGCTGCCGCCAATAACGGCGAGCACCACAGCATCAGGCGCGATTGCTGGCCACGGGGTTCGAGGGAAAGCAGCATGTGGAAAACTCCGTTAAACCGTGGCGGCTGAAGGGGCGTGGTCGAACTGGCCGGCCATCCAGCCGCCAACTTCGCTGAGTTGTGTCTTGCTGGTGTCTTGCAGTGCCGACAAACGTCCACCGCACAGCGCGCCGAGGCGGTCGCTGATCTGGAACAATTCGTCGAGGTCTTCGGAGATCACCAGAATCGCCGCGCCGGCATCGCGCAGCGCGATCAGCGCACGGTGAATGGTCGCGGCCGCGCCGACGTCGACGCCCCAGGTTGGGTGCGCAGCGATCAGCAGTTTCGGTTGCTGAAGAATTTCCCGACCGAGGATGAATTTCTGCAGGTTGCCGCCGGACAAGCTGCGCGCGGCGGTTTGCGTGTCCGGAGTTTTTACGCCGAAGCGTTGAATGATCTGTTGGGCGAGGGCTTCGACTTTACCGCGCTGGATTAGCCCGTTGCTGACCAAGCCTTGCTGGAAAGCCGTCAGCAGGGCGTTGTCCGCCAGACTCAATTCCGGCACCGCGCCGTGCCCGAGGCGTTCGGCGGGGACGAAAGCCAGACCCAGTTTGCGACGGGCATCCGGGCGCAAATCGGCGACGTTCTGCTCAGCGAATCGAATGGTTGCCGCTTCTACCCGAGGCAAGGTGTGTTCGCCACTGAGCAGGGCGAGCAATTCATCCTGACCGTTGCCCGCGACCCCGGCGATGCCGACGATTTCACCGCTGCGCACTTGCACATCAATGTCAGTCAGCGAGCAGCCGAACGGATCCGGGTTGTGCCAACTCAAGCCCTTCACCTGCAAAAACGTCGCGCCGCCGCTGACCTTCGGATAGTCGCCAATCAACGCCGCCGCTTCGCCGACCATCATCTGCGCCAATTGCTGATCCGAGCACTCCGCTGGCAGACAATGCCCGGCCACGCGCCCACCGCGCAGAACAGTCGCGCTGTGGCACAACGCGCGCACTTCAGCGAGTTTGTGGCTGATAAACAGAATGCTACAGCCTTCGGCGGCGAGGCGGCGCAGGGTGATGAACAATTCGCCGGCCTCTTGCGGCGTCAGCACTGAGGTTGGCTCATCGAGAATCAGCAGGCGAATGTCCTGCATCAGGCAACGAATGATCTCCACCCGTTGCCGCTCGCCGATCGACAGGCTGTGGACAAGTCGCTCCGGCTCCAGCGCCATGCCATAACGGCGCGACACTTCACGAATCTTCGGTTCCAGTTGTTTCGGCGTGCCGGCTGCTGCGCCCATCGCCAAAGCAATGTTTTGCGCCACGCTGAGGGTTTCGAATAGTGAGAAATGCTGGAACACCATGCCGATACCCAACTGCCGCGCCTGGGCCGGGTTGCGGATATTCACCGGCTGACCTTGCCAAAGCATCTCGCCGGCATCGGCTTGGGTGACGCCGTAGATAATCTTCATCAACGTACTTTTGCCCGCACCGTTTTCACCGAGCAGGGCGTGAATTTCACCGGGCGTGATGCTCAGGTCGATGGCATCGTTGGCCAGACAACCGGGGTAGCGTTTGCTGATGTGGCGCAGTTGCAGGCGCGGGGTGTTGGAAGCAATTGGCATGACAGGCTCGACTTGCTTGGAGTTGTGCCTGTGGATAAAGCAATTTCCTGGCCATTGAGTCAGGAACGCGAGCGGGCCGCGTGTGGCAGCACTCGGTATAGAGCATTGAAGGCCGAATCACGTACGACGATGGCACCAATTCAGAGCAAAGCCGTTGCTCGGGCGCCAGTTTTGCCCGTCGCGATATGATCAAAAAACGAGCAATCCCTTGGGGGCTAGATGGATCCAGCGACTGCGCCAGCCATGAACGGGTTATCCACAGCTTGTTCCACAGTTATTGTGCGCAAGCTGCAAACCCGGGCATAAGCACTGCGGTGCTTTCTTCTAATGGTGATAAACCGCGCTAACTGACTGTTTCTGTTTGAAAATTTCGTTTCGTCGGGAGAATTGAACGAAAAGTGAACAAACCGCGCAAAGCCACGTGACAGAAGGGTTACAGCGGAATGTACTCAGGTTATCCACAGTCGGGTGCACAGCCGATGTGGGCAACTCTGTGGAATAAGGAAATTCGGGATCGCCCCAAAAGATCGCAGCTTTCGGCAGCTCCTACATTTGAAATGCGTTCCCCTGTAGGAGCTGCGGAACGCTCGGGCCGCGATCGGACGATCTTTTGATCTTTTATCGTTGAAGCAAAATCCGCCCACGACTCAAATCGGCTAGTTGAGTTTGCAAGACATCGATTTGCGCTTCGCCCACCGCCAACTTCAACTCAACGCCATTGGCGGTAAAGTTCTCCTCCACCACCAACCCACCCAGATCGGCAACGCGCAACTTCACCAACGCCAACTCGGCAAACCCGCAAGCGCAACTCAACGGCACCCGACTGATCAACTCAACCTTCGCCGCCGTTTGCAGGCACTTGTTCGCGCCACCGCCATAAGCCCGGGCCAACCCACCAGTCCCAAGTTGAATGCCGCCGTACCAACGAATCACCAGCACCGCGACCTGATCGCAATCCTGCGCCTCAATTGCCGCGAGAATCGGCCGACCCGCCGTGCCGCCCGGCTCGCCGTCGTCATTGCTGCGATATTGATCGCCGAGCTTCCACGCCCAGCAATTGTGCGAGGCATTCAAGTCGCTGTGTTGCTCGAAGAACGCCTGCGCCTCGGCAGGGCTGCCGATCGGCGTGGCGAAGGTGATAAAGCGGCTTTTGCGAATCTCTTCGCGGTACTCGCAAAAACCGCTGAGGGTGAAAGGCATAAACGTCTTATAGAGGAGGAGTGAGGCCGCAGCCTTTGAGAATAATGCGGATCAGGTTGTTGCCGGCGTCTTCCATGTCCTGCTTGGTCAGCTTGCTGCGACCGCT
The DNA here is from genome assembly GCF_900187485.1 of Pseudomonas sp. Irchel s3a12. Lineage (NCBI taxonomy): Bacteria > Pseudomonadati > Pseudomonadota > Gammaproteobacteria > Pseudomonadales > Pseudomonadaceae > Pseudomonas > Pseudomonas sp. Irchel s3a12. The sequence goes on along the minus strand of NZ_FYDN01000013.1, from coordinate 6,561 downwards.
GACGCGGCAGATTTGCGTCGCAAAGTCGGCATAGTGCTGGGTGCTGCCCCACAACAGGAAGATCAGGTGCACCGGATCGACCGCGTCCATTTTGCCCGCATCGATCCACGCCTGAAACACCGCCGCACGGCCAGTGAACCAGGCGCGGTAATCCTGATTGAAATATTCGGTCAGGCATTCACCACCGCTGATCACTTCCATCGCAAAGATTCGCGAGGCCTGCGGCTGACGGCGGGAGAATTCCATCTTGGCGCGGATGTAGCGAGTCAGCGCTTCGGCCGGATCGTCTTCGGCGGTGAGGGTGTTGAAGGTGCTGTCCCACAACTCGATGATGTTGCTCAGCACCGCCACGTACAAGCCAAGCTTGTTGGTGAAGTAGTAATGCAGGTTCGCCTTGGGCAACCCGGCATTCTGCGCGATGGTGTTCATGCTGGTGCCTTTGTACCCGTGACGGGCGAACTCGTCTTCGGCGGCTTTGAGAATGGTCTCTTCGTTTTTCTGACGAATGCGGCTGGCGGGTTTGCCGCCATGGGCTGGGACTTCAAAGGTCATAGGCACTTCCGGGTTTGTCTGTGGGTGCAACCAGTTGCGTTGATAGCGCACCCACAGGCATCCGACAAGTCTTTGCGCGATAAAACCGTTACGCCTGTTCGATCTTGTTCAGCGGCGCGTGCGCTTCAGCGGCCTCGGTTTTCGACTCCGGCAGCAGCAGGCACAGGATGATTGCGGTCAGGCCGCCGCTGGTGATCGCCGAATCAAACAGGTTCTGCACCAGTTTCGGCAGCAGGTGTAGCAGGGTCGGTTGTGCGGCGATGCCCAGGCCGACGCCGAACGATGTGGCGATGATCAACATGCTGCGTCGATCCAGCGGCGACTGCGCGAGGATGCGCACACCGGCAGCCGCCACCGCGCCGAACATCACCAGGGTCGCGCCGCCGAGCACCGGTTTCGGAATCTGTTGCAGCACCGCGCCGATCATCGGGAACAAGCCGAGGCAAAACAGAATCGCGCCGATGTACAGCCCGACGTAGCGGCTGGCGACGCCGGTCAACTGAATCACGCCGTTGTTCTGCGCGAACGTAGTATTGGGAAAAGCGCTGAAGGTCGCGGCGATCATGCAGCTGACGCCATCGCCGAGTACGCCACCGCGCAGGCGGCTTATATAAGAAGGGCCGCTGATCGGCTGGCGGGCGAGCATGCAGTTGGCAGTGAGGTCGCCGACGGTTTCGATGGTGCTGATCAGATAAATCAGCGCGACCGGCAGGAACGCTGTCCAGTCAAAGCTGAATCCAAACCTGAACGGCGTAGGAAAACTCACCAGCGGTAAATCAGGCAACGGTTGCGGCAGCAGTTTTCCACTGAACCAAGCGGCCAGGCTACCGAGCAACAGTCCGATGATGATCGCCGACAGCCGCACCCATGGCGTATTCGAGCGGTTAAGCAGAATGATCGTCAGCAACACAAACACGCCCAGCGCCAGATTGCCCGGCGCACCGAAGTCCGGCGCGTTGAAGCCACCGCCCAGATCGGTGATGCCGACCTTGATCAGGCTGATGCCAATGAGGGTGATGACGATCCCGGTCACCAGCGGCGTAACCACGCGACGCAGTTGACCGATGAAACGGCTGAGAACGATCTGCACGATTGCGCCGAAAAAGCACACACCGAAAATCATCGCCAGAATGTCTTCCGGGCTGCCGCCGCGCTGCTTGACCAGAAAACCAGCGGAGAGCACCGCACCGAGAAAGGCGAAACTGGTGCCTTGCAGACAGATCATTCCCGCGCCGATCCCGAATGGTCGCCGCGCCTGAATAAACGTGCCGACGCCCGAGACCATCAAGGCCATGCTGATCAGATAAGGCAAATGCGCAGTCAGCCCGAGGGCCGAGCCGATCACTAATGGTGGGGTGATGATGCCAACGAAACTGGCGAGCACGTGCTGCAGCGCGGCAAGAATTGCAGCAGCGGGTTTGGGGCGGTCGTTGAGGCCGTAGATCAGGTCGCTGGACGGTGCGGAATCTGGCTGCATGGCTTAAGGCTTCTTATCAGAGGAACGAAGTAATTCCCTCTCTGCAAAAACCTGTCCACTTGCTCAGTTTATTCTCTCTGTAGGAGCTGCCGAAGGCTGCGATCCCTTGATCTTGCTGTACTTCACCAACATCGCAATCCCGATCAACGCGTCGCCGCCAAACTCTCCAAAAAGCTCTCCAGCACCAAATGAGGGCGCCGCCCCTTGCGCGTGACCGATGCCAGACTCAAATCGTAAAACCGCGTTCCTGCTTTCAAAGCACGCAAACGCCCCTGCTGCACCCAAAGACTGGCGTAATGATCCGGCAGATACCCAATGTAACGCCCGGTCAAAATCAAAAACGCCATGCCTTCCCGGTCCGAAGCGCTGGCCGTGCAATTGAGCGCCTGGTAATGCGCCTGAATATCCGCCGGCAAACGAAAAGTCGGCGCAATCGCGTCCTGACTATTCAGGCGCTCGTCATCGAGTTGCTTGTCATCGACATAAAACAGCGGGTGACCAACAGCGCAATAAAGCAGCGAACGCTCGCTGTACAACGGCTGATATTCCAGACCCGACAACGCACTGGCCTGCGGTACCACGCCGACATGCAGACGCCCATCGAGCACGCCTTGCTCGACTTCATTGGGCGCAATCATGCGGATCTGGATCTGCACATCCGGCCCGCGTTCCTTTAACTGAGCGAGGGCGTGGGTGATGCGCATGTGGGGCAGGGTGACGAGGTTGTCGGTCAGGCCAATGATCAACTCACCCCGCAGATGCTGGTGCAGGCCGTTGACTTCGGTGCGAAAGCTTTCCAGCGCACTTAATAGTTGCAGCGCCGATTGATAGACCTCGCGTCCTTCTTCGGTCAGCGAAAAACCGGCGCGCCCGCGCTGACACAAGCGCAAGCCAAGGCGCTGTTCAAGATCGCTCATCTGCTGACTGATCGCCGAGCGACCGATGCCGAGCACGGTTTCCGCCGCCGAGAAGCCGCCGCACTCCACCACGCTGCGAAAAATCCGCAGCAGGCGAATATCAAAGTCACTCACCTGGGCTAGCGGATCGGGGCGGCGACTGCTCATCTTATTGTTCTCATTGTTTAGCAAAGTCCTAACTGAAGGTTAGAAGAGTTGGATTTCACCGACTTTATCCCCGTGGCAATTTAGCTGCAACAACGCTTTTTATCTCCCTGATGCTTATGCCCTGCGAGGTTTTGCCCGATGAACATGCCTGAAAACGCGCCGTCGCCACTGGCCAGCCAACTGAAGCTGGACGCGCACTGGATGCCGTACACCGCCAACCGCAACTTCCAGCGCGACCCGCGACTGATCGTTGGTGCTGAAGGCAGTTGGCTGATCGACGACAAAGGCCGCCGGGTATACGACTCGCTGTCCGGGCTGTGGACCTGCGGCGCCGGCCACACCCGCAAGGAAATTCAGGAAGCGGTTTCCAAACAATTGGGCACCCTCGATTACTCGCCGGGCTTCCAGTACGGCCACCCGCTGTCGTTCCAATTGGCCGAGAAGATCACCGAGCTGACCCCGGGCAACCTCAACCACGTGTTCTTCACCGACTCCGGTTCCGAGTGCGCTGACACTGCGGTGAAAATGGTCCGTGCCTACTGGCGCCTGAAAGGTCAGGCCACAAAAACCAAAATGATCGGCCGTGCCCGCGGCTACCACGGCGTGAACATCGCCGGCACCAGCCTTGGCGGCGTCAACGGCAACCGTAAGCTGTTCGGTCAGGCGATGATGGATGTCGATCACCTGCCGCACACGCTGCTGGCGAGCAATGCCTTCTCCCGTGGCATGCCGGAGCAGGGCGGTATCGCCTTGGCCGATGAACTGCTGAAACTGATTGAGCTGCACGATGCTTCGAATATCGCCGCGGTATTCGTAGAGCCTATGGCCGGTTCCGCTGGTGTACTGGTTCCGCCACAGGGTTACCTGAAACGTCTGCGCGAAATCTGCGATCAGCACAGCATCCTGTTGGTGTTCGACGAAGTGATCACCGGTTTCGGCCGCACCGGCAATATGTTCGGCGCCGACACCTTTGGCGTGACCCCGGATCTGATGTGCATCGCCAAGCAAGTCACCAACGGCGCGATCCCGATGGGCGCGGTGATTGCCAGCTCCGAGATCTACCAGACCTTCATGAACCAGCCGACCCCGGAATACGCCGTGGAATTTCCACACGGCTACACCTACTCGGCACACCCGGTGGCTTGTGCCGCTGGCCTGGCGGCTCTCGACCTGCTGCAAAAGGAAAACCTGGTACAGAGCGTTGCAGAAGTCGCACCGCATTTTGAAAACGCGCTGCACGGGCTGAAAGGTTCGAAGAACGTTATCGACATCCGTAACTTCGGTCTGGCCGGTGCGATCCAGATTGCCCCGCGTGACGGTGACGCCATCGTGCGTCCGTTCGAAGCCGGCATGGCCCTGTGGAAAGCCGGGTTCTACGTACGCTTCGGCGGCGACACCTTGCAGTTCGGCCCGACTTTCAACAGCAAGCCACAAGACCTCGATCGTCTGTTCGACGCGGTCGGCGAAGTGCTGAACAAGCTCGACTGATTTTTCCTTCTATATATACCTACAAAAACGGGCACTCCTTAACGTGTGCCCGTGGACAAGAATTCAGGAGTTTTCGATGAGCGTTATCCCGCATTTGATCAATGGCGAACTGGTGACCGAGAACGGTCGCGCGGTTGATGTGTTCAATCCGTCCACTGGTCAGGCTATCCATAAGCTGCCACTGGCCAGCCAGGCCACCATCCAGAAAGCCATCGATGCCGCCAAGGCTGCGTTCCCGGCCTGGCGCAACACGCCACCGGCCAAGCGTGCGCAGGTGATGTTCCGCTTCAAGCAACTGCTGGAGCAGAACGAAGCACGCATCTCGCAATTGATCAGCGAAGAACACGGCAAGACCCTGGAAGACGCCGCCGGTGAACTGAAGCGTGGTATCGAGAACGTCGAGTTCGCTTGCGCTGCCCCGGAAATCCTCAAGGGCGAGTACAGCCGCAACGTCGGCCCGAACATCGACGCATGGTCGGACTTCCAGCCGCTGGGCATTGTTGCCGGTATCACCCCGTTTAACTTCCCGGCCATGGTGCCGCTGTGGATGTATCCACTGGCGATCGTCTGCGGCAACTGCTTCATCCTCAAACCGTCCGAGCGTGATCCAAGCTCGACACTGCTGATCGCTCAGTTGTTGCTGGAAGCCGGTCTGCCGAAAGGCGTGATGAGCGTGGTGCACGGTGACAAGACGGCGGTGGACGCGCTGATCGAAGCGCCGGAAGTCAAAGCGCTGAGCTTCGTTGGCTCGACGCCGATTGCCGAGTACATCTATGCCGAAGGCACCAAGCGCGGCAAGCGCGTCCAGGCACTGGGCGGCGCGAAGAACCATGCCGTGCTGATGCCGGATGCCGATCTGGACAACGCGGTCAGCGCACTGATGGGCGCGGCTTATGGTTCGTGCGGTGAGCGCTGCATGGCGATTTCGGTGGCCGTGTGTGTGGGTGACCAGGTAGCGGATGCACTGGTGGCCAAACTGGTTCCACAGATCAAGGCACTGAAAATCGGTGCCGGTACTTCGTGCGGTCTGGACATGGGCCCACTGGTGACCGGGCAAGCGCGTGACAAAGTCAGCGGTTACGTTGATGACGGCGTGGCAGCGGGCGCGACCCTGGTGGTCGACGGTCGTGGTTTCAGCGTGGCCGGTCATGAAGAAGGCTTCTTCCTCGGTGGCTGTCTGTTCGACAACGTCACCCCGCAAATGCGCATCTATAAAGAAGAGATCTTCGGCCCGGTACTGTGCATCGTTCGCGTGAACAGCCTGGAAGAGGCAATGCAACTGATCAACGATCACGAATACGGCAATGGCACCTGCATCTTCACCCGTGACGGTGAGGCGGCGCGTCTGTTCTGCGACGAGATCGAAGTCGGCATGGTTGGCGTCAACGTGCCGCTGCCGGTGCCGGTGGCTTACCACAGCTTCGGCGGCTGGAAGCGTTCGCTGTTCGGTGACCTGCACGCTTATGGTCCGGATGGTGTGCGCTTCTATACCCGTCGCAAGGCGATCACCCAGCGCTGGCCGCAGCGTGCCAGCCATGAGGCTTCGCAGTTCGCGTTCCCTAGCTTGTAAGTAGAGGGGCGATGCAACGAAGGCCGACCCCTTGGGGTCGGCTTTCGTGTTTTCGGGGGGGGGGTGACCGATGTGACAGAATTATGAAAATAAGTGTTGACGGCGAATTTCAGATGTCTATAATTCGCCCGACTTCCGGCGCAGTCGAAACGGAAAACTCCTTGATATTCAATGAGTTATGTAGGTTTCGGCGGCAGGTTGCTTCAGTTCATCGAAGTCAGAAGGAAGTTGAAAAAGAGGTGTTGACAGCAGCGTGTAACGCTGTAGAATTCGCCTCCCGCTGACGAGAGATCGGAAGCGCAAGTGGTTGAAGTTGTTGAAGAATTCTTCGAAAACTTCTGAAAATAATCACTTGACAGCAAATGAGGCTGCTGTAGAATGCGCGCCTCGGTTGAGGCGAAAGATCTTAA
>NZ_FYDN01000011.1:11300-276598 GCF_900187485.1 Pseudomonas sp. Irchel s3a12 | reverse complement strand
ACCACGCAGGCGTTGGTGATGCTGGCTCGCAAACTTGCTCGGGTGGTATTCGCCTTGCTGAAAGGGCAAAGCGAATACCAGACAAAAGTCAGTTGAGGGCTTCCCCTCAACCATAGAATCTCCCACAGGGTGCATCACTGAATTCAAGACGGTGTTATGGCGCCGATCTTAGAAGACGTTGATCGGGTAGTCGATGATCACGCGGTATTCATCTGTATCCGAATCAATCACGCCGTAGCCGTTGCCGCCACGGTTGGTCGCCCATTGCAGGTGGAGCGCCAGATCCTTGGCCTGACCGCTCTGCACCACGTACTTCAAGTCGAGATCGCGTTCCCAATGCTTGGCGTTGCGGCCATCGGCGCTGTACCAGTTGGAATAGCCTTTGCTGTCGGGGTCGACCTTGGTCAGGTCCACCTTGCCGCGCGAATACGACACCGCCGTGGTCAGCCCCGGCACGCCGACACCGGCGAAGTCATAGGCGTACTTGAGCTTCCACGAGCGTTCGTTCGGGCCGTTGAAGTCGGAGTATTGCTGGGAGTTGTCGAGGTAAACGCTGTCGCCTTGGCTGATGTAGTCGAACGGCGTGTTGCCGTTGACCCGCTGATACGCGGCGGTAACGCTGTGATTACCGACGCCAACGGTGAAATGCAGGCTGTAGGTGTTGTTGTCGATGTTGCCCAGCAGCGCATCACCGGTGTCTTGCGTGTGATAGAAGTGCAAGCCCGGGTTGAGGCTGACTAGATCGTTCAACTGCCAGGTGTAGTCGAGGTCGTAGTAATACTGGTTCCAGATGTCCTTCAACTCAGAGGCATAAAGGCTGCTGGTCAGGCCTTCGACACCGCTCCACGCCACGCCGGCCCAGTTCAGGTGCTGGCTCTCATCACCGTCGGCAAGAGTGCCGTAGGAAGTGCCGATGCGCGTGTGGCCACTCTGGTTGTAAGGCTTGTTGAAACTCGCCTGGCCGCCTTCGATCAACCAGCCATCGAAGCTGTGGTTGGTCAGGCTCACACCACGAAAAGTCTGCGGCAGCATGCGCGTTTCACCGCCGGCAATCACCGGGTTGGTGAGGAACAGGTCACCGGCCTTCAACTCGGTATCGAACGCGCGCATTTTCAACGTGCCGCCCGCCGTGGAGAACGCCCCCGGCGCTTTGCCGCCATTCTCTCTGACCGGCAGGATGCTCGAGCCGTCGGTGCCGCCACCGCCATCGAGCTTCAACCCGAGCATGGCGTGGGCATCAATGCCGAAACCGACCGTACCTTCGGTGTAGCCCGACTTGAAGACCCCGAGAAAGCCCTGGCCCCACTCGATGTTGTCGTCCGCTTTCTGCAAGCGGTTGCGATTCATGTAGTAGTTGCGGGCGTTGAGGTTGAGGCTCGAACCCTCGACAAAGCCATCTTTGGCAGGCTCGTCAGCGTGAGCGGCAGGGGCAATCGTTGCGGCAATTGCAAAGAACAGCGGGGTGCAGCGAACTGGGTAACGCACGTGCGATGGAGCTCCTTGGGTCAACTGGCCCTTCAATGGCTTGAGGGCTTGATGTTTCTTGTTGTTACAGACGAACCAAACGGCTTTCAGACCACAACGAAAAAAGGCCGCTGAAAGGCAGCGGCCTGGAATGACGACGGTTGAACGGGAAGAGCCAAACAACCGCGTCGAGGGAAACGTTGGCGCGGAGCGCGACTCAGCTGTCTGTCTCGCTTGCTTGAGTCTGGGAAGTGGCAGCCTGCGGGGCTTGCGAGGCGTCCTGAGCCTTGGCCATCACTTCGGCCTGATGCTGATCGAAGGCCTGAGCGCGAGCGATATTTTGCGCTACGAACGACTGCGATTCTTCAGCCATCGCCATCGGCGACAGGATCAATGAGGACAAAACGAAAGCGCTGGCAATACCCATACTGTTGGACATCTTGAAAACCTTCTCGCTTGGCGAGTGCTGTTTGGTGCGGGCAAAGATAAGGTCGCCGGGCGTTGGGAAACAGCGTGATTTTCATAAATGACTGTTACAGCAGAAGCAAAAGTCACCCCCTCACCCCAGCCCTCTCCCCCTGGGTGGCGAGGGGGAAAGGCAGCAGATCTTCATGCTTTTCAAAGCCTGAGTTTTGATCGTTCCCACGCTCTGCGTGGGAATGCCTCATCGGACGCTCCGCGTTCGGCTTTGGAAGGGACGCAGAGCGTCCACGGCTGCATTACCACGCGGAGCGTGGGAACGAGCGGTGGGGGAGGGTCAGACGGGAAGGTGGATGCCGAAGGTATTCATCCCCCGATCACTGCGCACAAACACATCGCCGCCATGCATCAGCGCAATCGCCTTGACGATCGCCAGCCCCAAGCCATGGTTATTGCCACTGTTGCTGCGCGATGCATCCACCCGATAAAAGCGCTCGAACAAGCGCGGCAAATGCTCGCTGGCAATCGGTGAACCGGGGTTGGCCACGCCGATACTCACCTGATGCGCTTCAACCTCAATCCGCACCTCGATCACCTGACCCGCGCCGGTGTGCTGCACCGCATTGCTCAACAGATTGATCAACGCCCGGCGCAAATGCGCGACCTCGATCTGCACCAGTGCATCACCGCTGACCTGCACTTCAACCTGCGCATCTTCAAGGATGAAATCCAGATACTCCAGCGTCGTCGCCACCTCATCCGCCAGCGACGTCGAGGTCAGTTTGGTCGCCTTGTTACCCTGATCGGCACTGGCCAGAAACAGCATGTCGTTGATGATCGAGCGCAGCCGTTCCAGCTCTTCAAGATTGGATTGCAGCACTTCGAAATAGTGTTCGGCAGAGCGCCCACGGGTCAGCGCCACTTGCGTCTGGCCAATCAAATTGGTCAGCGGTGAACGCAGTTCATGGGCGACGTCGGCGTTGAACGACTCAAGTCTTGAATAGGCCTGCTCGACCCGTTCCAGCGTCGAGTTGAACGAATCGACAAACTGCTCAAGCTCCGGTGGCAGCGGCGACAAACGCAAGCGCCCGGCTCTGAGCGGTGGCGCCAGTCGTTGAGCCTCATGGGACAGTTTGATCAACGGCTTCAAACCAATCCGCGCGACCCAATACCCCAGTGCCGACGCCATCAACACACCGACAATCGCCAACCCGATCAGCGCGATCAACAGATTGTGCTGAGTCTCGTGAAAGGTCTCGGTATCAATGCCGATCATGAAGCGTAGCGGCGGCCGCTGATCCTTGGCTGGCAACTCGGTCAGCAACACTTTCAGCGGATAAGGATGGTCGGGCAACTGCAGGTCATGCATGCCCAGCGGCCCTTGGGCGAACGCGCGAATCGCCGCATCGGGCTGACCATACTCGTAACCCGGATCGCCACTCACCACCCAGAAACGAATGCGCTTGTCCTCTTCGCCGAGCAGCTTCAACTTGGCGTTGATTTTCACCCAGTGCTCGGGCGTGCCGAAGCGATTGAGCGCCGATTCGAGCACGCTATATCGGGCATCCAGCTCGGCTTCCGGCAGTAATCCCAAGCCTTTGTCGACCTGTTGATACAACGCGCCGCCGATCAACAGAAACACCAGCAGCGCCACCAGCGTGAACATTCCACTGAGGCGCAGGGCAATCGAGTTACTGGACACCACGGCTCTCCAGCACATAACCCATGCCGCGAATGGTGTGCAGCAGTTTCTCGTCGAACGGCCCGTCGAGCTTGGCGCGCAGGCGTTTGATCGCGACTTCGACGACGTTGGCATCGCTGTCGAAATTGATGTCCCAGACCATCTCGGCGATGGCGGTTTTCGAAAGGATTTCACCTTGCCGGCGGGCCAACACGCTCAACAGCGAGAACTCTTTAGCGGTCAGATCCAGTCGGGTGCCGGCGCGAGTGGCCTTGCGGCTGATCAGATCTATCCACAGGTCGGCGATGCTCACTTGCACCGGTTCGTGGCCGCCGCTGCGCCGGGTCAGTGCTTGCAGACGCGCGACCAGTTCGAGGAAGGAAAACGGTTTGCCGAGGTAATCGTCGGCACCGTCGCGCAGGCCTTTGATGCGGTCTTCGACGCGCTCGCGGGCGGTGAGCATGATCACCGGGGTTTGCTTACGCGCACGCAACGCGCGCAGCACGCCGAAGCCATCGAGGCCCGGCAACATGACGTCGAGGACGATCACCGCGTAGTCGCTTTCCAGCGCCAGATGCAGACCCTCGACGCCGTCACGGGCCAGATCCACGGTGTAACCCTGTTCCGTCAGACCGCGGTGCAGATAGTCCGCGGTTTTTTCCTCGTCTTCGATAATCAGAACGCGCATGACCCGCCTCAGTCTGTGGTCGCCAGCGCCGCTACGGGCGCAGGTTTGGGCCTGTGGAACAGCCGCTCAAGCCACAAGTATATGACCGGAGTGGTAAACAACGTCAGCATCTGGCTGACCAGCAAACCGCCGACCACCGCGATCCCCAGCGGCTGACGCAGTTCGGCGCCAGTGCCGTAGCCGAGCATCAGCGGCAGCGCGCCGAGCAGGGCGGCGAGGGTGGTCATGATGATCGGCCGGAACCGCGTGATGCATGCTTCGAAAATCGCATCCTGCGGTGACAGGCCTCGGTGGCGCTGCGCTTCGAGCGCAAAGTCGATCATCAGGATGCCGTTCTTCTTGACGATACCGATCAGCAACACGAGGCCGATCAACGCCATGATCGAAAAGTCCTGGCCGCAGATCCACAGCATGATCACCGCACCCAAACCTGCCGCCGGCAGCGTCGAAATGATCGTCAGCGGGTGCACGAAGCTTTCATAAAGCACACCGAGAATGATGTACACCGCCACCAGCGCCGCAAGAATCAGCCATGGCTGACTGGCCAGCGAACTCTGGAACGCCTGCGCCGCCCCTTGGAAATTGCCGCTGATCGCCGTCGGCATGCCGATCTCGGCCTTGGCCTGATTGAGCAGAATCACCGCATCACCCAGCGCAACGCCGGGCGCGAGGTTGAACGACAAGTTGGCGGCCGGGAACATGCCGTCGTGGGCAATCGACAACGGGCCAATGGTCGGCGCATCGAACTTGGCCAGCGCCGACAGCGGCACCATCTCGCCACTCAGCGGCGAACGCAGGTAGAAATAGTTGAGGCTTTCGGCCTTGCCGCGTTGCTTGGTGTCCAGCTCCAGAATCACGTTGTACTGGTTGACCTGGGTCTGGAATTCATTGATCTGCCGTTGCCCGAAAGCATCGTACAGCGCCTCGTCGACATCGCTGGCGGTCAGGCCGAAACGGGCGGCGGCGCTGCGGTCGATGCTGATGTGAGTGATGCTGCCGCCCAGTTGCAGGTCGTTGGAAATATCGCGGAACGCCGGGTTGCTGCGCAGTTTTTCCGTCAGGCGTTGCGTCCATGTCGCGAGGGTCGCGCCGTCGTTGCTCTTGAGTACGTATTGATACTGCGCGCGGCTCGGGCCGGAGCTGAGGTTGATGTCTTGGCCGGCGCGCAGATAGAGGACGATGCCGGGGACTTTCATCAGTTGCGGACGGATGCGGTCGATAAACTGGCTGGCTGAAACATCACGGTCGCCACGTTTTTTCAGGGCAATCCAGAAGCGGCCGTTGGCGATGGTCTGGTTACTGCCGGAGACACCGACCGAATGGGAGAACGCTTGTACGGCCGGATCGGCGGCGACAATTTCCGCCATCGCCAGGTGTTTTTTCACCATGTCGCCGTAGGAAATATCCGCAGCCGCTTCAGTGGTGCCGAGGACGAAACCGGTGTCCTGCACCGGGAAGAAACCTTTGGGGATAAAGATGTAACCGCCGATGGCCAGCGCCAGCGATAAACCGAACACGCCGATCATCAATTTCTGATGGGCGAGGGCACGGCGCAGGCCTTTCTCGTACCAGCCGAGCAAGCGTTCGCTGAAGCCCGGTTTGGCGTGGGCGTGATGCACCGGTTTGCGCATAAACAGCGCCGCTAGTGTTGGCGCCAGAGTCAGCGACACCACCACGGAAATCATGATGGTCGAGGTCGCGGTCAGGGCGAATTCCTTGAACAGGCGCCCGACCACACCGCCCATGAACAGCAACGGAATGAACGCCGCCACCAGCGAGAAACTGATCGACACCACGGTGAAGCCGATCTCGCCCGCACCCTTGATCGCGGCCTCGCGCATGTCGTCGCCGGCCTCCAGATGCCGGTGGATGTTTTCCACCACCACGATCGCATCGTCGACGACGAAACCAACCGCGACGACGATCGCCACCAGCGTCAGGTTGTTCAGGCTGAAACCGAGGAGGTACATCAAAGCGAAACTGGCGATCAGCGACACGCCAAGCACCGCCGAAACAATCAGGGTCGCCGACAACTGACGCAGGAACAGCGCCATCACCGCGACCACCAGCAGGATCGCGATCAACAGGGTGATCTCGACCTCATGCAGGGAGGCGCGAATGGTCTGGGTTCGGTCGATCAGGGTTTTCACTTGCACCGAGGCCGGCAGCATGGCTTCGAGGCCGGGCAGGGCGGCTTGAATGCGGTCAACGGTTTCAACGATGTTCGCGCCGGGTTGGCGCGAGATCACCAGGTTCACCCCGGGTTGATCTCCGGCCCAGGCTTGCACGTAGGCATCTTCCGAACCGTTGACCACTTTGGCGACATCACGCAGGTGAACCGGGGCGCCATCCTTGTAGGAAACGATGAGCTGGCTGTAGTCCTCGGGGTGGAACAACTGGTCGTTGGTCGACAGTGTCGAGATACTCGATTCGCCGTACAGCGCCCCTTTGGCCAGGTTGAGGCTGGTTTGCTGAATCGCCAGTCGGATGTCGGCGAGGGTCAGGCCGATCGCCGCGAGTTTGTCCGCCGAGGCTTGTACGCGAATCGCCGGACGTTGCTGACCGGTGATGTTGATTTGGCCTACGCCGTCGATCTGACTGATCTGACGCGAGAGCAGGGTTTCCACCAGGTCGCTGAGTTCGGTGCCGGGCATTTGCGTCGAGCTGACGCTGAGAATCAGCACCGGGCTGTCGGCCGGGTTGACCTTCTTCCAGGTCGGTAGCGTCGGCATGTCCTTGGGCAGTTTACCGGCGGCGGTGTTGATCGCCGCTTGGACTTCCTGAGCGGCAGTGTCGATGCTTTTATCGAGGGTGAATTGCAGGGTCAAAAGGCTGGAGCCCAAGGCACTGCTGGAGGTCATCTGGGTCATGCCGGGGATGGCGCTGAATTGCACCTCAAGCGGCGTGGCCACGGATGAGGCCATGGTGTCGGGGCTGGCGCCGGGCAACTGCGCGGAAACCTGAATCGTAGGGAATTCCGCTTCCGGCAGTGGGGCGATTGGCAAGCGCGGGAAGGCAATCAAACCGACCAGCACCAAAGCGATGGTCAGCAGGATTGTGGCGACCGGGTGATCGATGCACCACGTCGAAACACCTTTATGCGCCTTCATGGCTTCGGCTCCGCCTGCACCACTTGCGGCGGCTCGCTCATGACTTGCACGGTCGAACCGGGTTTAAGCCGCGACTGGCCGTCGGTGACCAGCACGTCACCGGCCTTCACGCCTTTGATGATGTCCTGGCCGCTGCCCTGGTAAACCATTTGCACCTGCACCGCTTCGACCTTGTCGCCATTCACCCGGTAAACGAAGTGTTGGTCGAGGCCGCGTTGTACGACGGTGGGCGGGACGACCAGCGCATCTTTGTCGAGGGCTGTCTGAATTTTTACCGTGACCAGCAGGCCAGGCCAGAGCTTCTGGCTGGCGTTGTCGAATTCGGCCTTGGCGCGGATGGTGCCGGTGTTGGCGTTGATCTGGTTGTCGATGAGGGTCAGGTGACCTTCGCCGAGCAGGTTGCCGGTTTCGCCGTCCGTGTCGGCGCCGATGTAGGCCTTGACTTGCGCGCGTTGCGGGTCGTTGATCAAGCCTTGCAGGGTCGGCAGCATTTGCTGGGGCAGGGAGAATTCGACGGCGATCGGGTCGATCTGGGTGACGGTGAACAGGCCGGCGGTGTCGGTCATGCGCAGGAAGTTGCCTTCGTCGACTGTGCGAATACCGACGCGGCCGGTGACGGGGGAGCGGATTTGCGTGTAGGACAGCTGAACTTGGGCGGCGTCGATTGAGGCTTGGTTGCCTTGGGCGGTGGCTTTCAATTGGTTGACCAGGGCTTGTTGCTGGTCGTAGGTCTGTTTCGAGATGCCGTCGTCGACGGTGAGCAGTTTGTAGCGTTTGAGGTTGACCAGGGCGACTTGCAGTTGCGCCTGGCTTTCGCCCAGTTGCGCCCGGGCCTGGTCGAGGCTGGCGCGGATGGAGCGGTCGTCGATGGTGGCCAGCAGGTCGCCTGCTTTGACGAGTTGGCCTTCTTTGACGAGGATTTTGGTGAGGATGCCGTCGATCTGGGGGCGCACTACGACGCTGTGTAATGAGAGTACGGAGCCGATGCCGCTGGTGTAGCGGGGGACGTCTTTTTCGCTGACCGCTATGACTCGCACCGGGATGGTGGTGGGGGTGGCGAGTTTGGTGGGGGCGGGTTTCATTGCCCACCATGTACCTGCGGCGGCCAGGACGATCACTAGGGCTAGCAGGGCTTTGTTTTTTTGGATTCGCATGCGGGGTGGGCGCCGGACGGAGTTTGGGCAGGGTTAGGGTCTTTATAAACTTGTTTGGGGGTCAGGAGGGTGACGGCTAGCTGTCGGCGCTGTCAGTTTTCTTTGCGGTGGATCCGTTGCTGCGGTAACGGCGGCTTAGGGTTTCGCCCTTACGGCGACTCACTTTTTTACAAGCGCCTAAAAAAGTAAGCAAAAAACGCTTGCTCCTACGTACGGCCCGCTCGCTGGGGCTCGGGGTTCCTTCGCTGCGGGATCGATCCGGGCGCAGCGCCTACGGTTTGCTTCGCTGCACCTCCTCTCGCTGTGTTTGGCTGCGCCAAACGGTCGCTGCGCTCCCACGCCCGGATCAATCCCTCCGCTCAGCCTTCCGACGTCGCCCGTGGATCAAGATCAAGAGCAGGCGAGCTGACACTCGGCCTATTGAGTGGTGAAGAGCGGGGCGTGGTCGGCTTTGAATTTGTGGTGGTGCTTCCCCTCACCCCAGCCCTCTCCCGAGGGAGAGGGGGCCGATCTGTGGGCTTTTCAAAACCTGAGTTCAACGCGGTATTGCACGTCGGCGTAGTTCTGCCAAACACCACGGTCAGTCCCCTCTCCCTACGGGCGGTCCGACGTTTCGGGAGGGCTAGGGTGAGGGGCTTTTGATCTGTTTCAGAATCTGAGTTCGGCTCGGTATTTCACGTCGGCGTACTTCGCCCAAACACCTCAATCAGTCCCCTCTCCCTACGGGCGGTCCGACGTTTCGGGAGGGCCAGGGTGAGGCGCTTTTGATCTGTTTCAAAACCTGAGCTCGACTCGGTATCGCACGTCGGCGTAGCTCTGCCAAACACCACGGTCAGTCCCCTCTCCCTCTGGGCGGTCCGACGTTTCGGGAGGGCTAGGGTGAGGGTTGGCTTTTGGCTGTTTAAATTTGTGTCAAATAACCAGAACCTTCCCACAAGGTTTTCAGGTTGTCCGTCGGACGTGCGCTCTCTAGTCTTTGGTTGTCGCCGAAAACTCGGCGATCGGGTGTGAGAACCCTGAAAAATTAGTGATTCAGTCCATCAGTCCGCATAATTGGCGGCAGCTTGTCCGCTGCTCGCAAATGCTTCATGGCGGCTGTGTGCGGGCAGACTTCGGTCTGGCCGGTTTCCTATTTTTCCGGTTTCTCACCCCGCACATAGCTGCCACCCACTTCGCCGCGTGAGAAACGGCAAGGGATGGCTCCCATTTGCAAAATAGGGTTTCCAATGACTAAGCCAGTTCCAGATCCACCCATCGATCCCACCACCCCACTCGAAGACGCCATCCGCGCCGACGACCAGATCAAAACCCGCGAAGCCATCAAGCGCGCCCTCGATTTCTACCTTTGCCCCGAACCAGTCAAACCACGTCAGCCCAGTACGATGTTTCTCATCCACCCGAACATCGACACCGAAAGCCTGCTCGCCCACGCCTGCGAATCGCTGGCTTCAGCCAATGTCATGGCCGGTGATCTGGCCGATCAGCTCAGTCGCCCGCAGCGCAGTACGGCGCTGGCGATCCAGCAGATCGTCATGCTCGCCGAGCTGGCGGTAAACCGGGCGCTGGATCGGGTTGATCCGCAAACGTAATCCGTCTGAGCACCGCGTTATCGTTCTTCGCGAGCAGGCTCGCTCCTACAAGGGGACCGCAATCCAAATGTAGGTGTGAGCCTGTTTGCGATGGCGATTGTTTTGTGGCCGCTGTCTCTGGAAATATTCGTAAGGTTGATAAGTCCCAAAAAGGGACCTATCGTTCCCTTTTTGGGACTCTTTGGCCTTCACAGTGGAAACTATCTCTCTAAGCGAAGCGCTATTTACCACCACTCAACAAAAAGTGTTGGGTCTGCTGTTCGGTAAGCCTGACCAGACTTTCTATGCCAATGAGATCGTGCGCTGGGCGCGTGTTGGCAAAGGCAGTCTCATGCGTGAACTCGACCGTCTGCAGCGAGCCGGTGTGTTGCGCATGACAAGGGTGGGCAATCAGAACCATTACCAGGCCAATCCCGCCTGTCCCATCTATGCCGAACTACTGGGCATCGCCCGCAAGACGTTTGGCATCGCCGAGCCTCTGCGTCAGGCATTGCAGCCGTTTACCGAGCAGATCACCTGGGCGTTTGTCTATGGCTCCATCGCCAAAGACTCAGCAAACACACTCAGTGACATTGATCTCATGCTGATTGGCGAAGGCCTGCACTACAGTGACGTCATGGAACGGCTCATGCCCATGGAGGAGCAATTGGGTCGTCCCATCAACCCGACGCTTTACACCCCGCAAGACTGGGCGGCGAAGCTGGCTGCGCACAACAGCTTTGTCGTGCGGGTGGTGCAGCAGGAAAAAATCGATCTGTTAGGGGCAAACCCTTTGGAGTCCAAGGATGGGCAGCAACGAGAGTCTGGAGAATCTTCTACGTAGCGGTGGGCTGAAAGCGGAGCCGCCGGATCGCAAGGAGTGCGAGGGCTTGATGCGCTCGGCCGTGGATCGGCTCAAGGATGCGCAAACTTCTACGTTGTCTTTTTCCAGCCGTTTCGACTTGGCTTATAACGCAGCGCACGCGTTGGCGCTGACGGCGCTTCGATTGAGTGGCTATCGATCGGATAAACGCTATCTGGTCTTTCAGTGTCTGGTGTATACGGCGCATATCAGCAAGGTTCAGGTGCGATTGTTCGCGTTGTGTCATGAGCGGCGCAATCTCGCGGAATACGAAGGGTATATGGATGAGGATGACGCGCTTCTGGCGCAGTTGTTGGAAAGCGCCTCGCAATTGTTGAGTATCGTCCAGCAACGAATGAACTGACATCCGGCACGGCTTGCGATCCTGACTAATCTCTTAAAGATTCGCCTCTATGAGCGGATACAGCTTGTATGGCTCAGGCTGCGCGCGGCCCAAATCTCTCTGGGCCGTCCACTTCGGGAGTGTCTTGAAATGAAGCTGAAAACCGCTCTGCCGTATGTGCTTCTCTTGCTTCCACTCACAGCGTTCGCCGCGCCGGCCAGTCAATCCGGTGAGATCCGCTTCACCGGGCAAATCGTTGATTCGGGCTGTCAGGTCGGTCCGGTCGGGGCGTTTGTTGCTCGTGAGTCTCGCCAGATTGAAATCAAGCCCGGCGTGAAAGTCGATGTCGACACTGAGCGCAACGCCTGTAGCCATCAGTCGCTGCCGATTTCCATGCGCTATGAAGCGCTGAAGACCTCGACTGACAAAGGCATCGTCACCATCACCTACCTGTAAACCGTTCGGCGTGCGCTGCAAATCTTCAGGTGCCGAGCCATGGCGCACAGGTATACTGCGCGCCTTCGCGGCTCACTGATCGGGCCCGACTTTTTGCTTTCCGGAGCTTTTATGACTTCCCCGACCCTGCCGCCGGTTGACGACGCTGTGAGCGATGTCTCGGCTGAACTGGCCGATACCAGCGAAACCAAAGCCGAAATCCCGGCGTTCAAATTTCCGTTCAAACCGGGCGAACTGGCTTCTGCCAAAGGCTCGAACCAGCCGTGGTACAAGAACGGCGCCAAGAACGGCCACACCAAGACCCCGGGCATGGCGCCGCCGGGCACCCGTCGTTCGATGGGCAAGCGCTGAGTTTTATTCCCGCCTGCGTTCAACGCGGCGATTGATACTGCCTGTGCCGGACCTTTCGCTGGCAAGCCAGCTCCCACAGGGTTCTGTGTCGTACACAAATTACGTGAACGCCCGAGATACCTGTGGGAGCTGGCTTGCCAGCGATGAGGCCAGTTCGGTTTTTGCAAAATCCCGATCAAGCCGCCCGTAGCGAGATAAACGCATACGTCTGCGCCGGCTCCGTCACCACCTGCGCCCCGGCCGCCAAAATCTGCGCGGCAACATCATCGCCCGATAGATGAAACACCCACTCACTGGGTGCAGTCATCAACGGCTGCGCGGTCACCTGATCAATCACCGCCGCAAACGCATCCATGTTCGGTAAGTACGCAGTAAAGCCGTCCCCTTTCAGTGCTGTGGTGCGAATCCCGAGCATCGCGCAAATCGCGTCCTTGATGCCGATGTCATCCCGATCGGCCTGGCGCGAGCGCTGAATCAACTCCACCAGTTCCTGATCGACCAACTCACCGCCGGCAATCAACACCGGCCCCTGTTGCCAGGACTCCGGCGGACAATCCTTGGCGGTAGGGTTGAGCGGGATATGCGGATTGATTTCTGCCGGATAAATGCGGCACACCAACGGCCGTCGCTCGTAGATCCGGCACAACTTGTCTTCGTCAAGATTCCGACAGGGGCCGACGTTGTACGCGGCGAAAGTGATCGCCACATGGGCGTCTGCCGCGCCGCTGCGAACGAGCGCTGAGCGTCGTTCGGCATGTTCCCGCTGCTGCGCCGGCAAACCCAGGCCATTACCGAGAAATGCCTCCACCAGCACGATCACCTGACCGCCATCCGCCGCCCACATGCGGGCTTCGGCCAAGGTCAGCGGGACATGGTGGTCGGTGCAGCATTTGCCACAGCCTACGCAGGAAAACGTCGTATTCATTGAGCGATCTGTCTTCAATCAGGGTGTGAAACGGTGGCGGAAAACCACCGCACAGGCGCGGATCGAAGCAAGTTATGCGCCACTCACTGGGATTTGGCTGTCGGGCGGATCGAGTCCCACTCGGTGACGAAGGCGGTTTTCGATTTTTTGTTGTAGAGGCAAAGCTCGGTGCCTTGCTGGCCTTTCATGTGTTTTTGCGGGTATTGGCCTTGCAGCAGAACGGCGGTGTAGCCGACGCGGTCATCGAATTGTGCGGGGGTGCCGACTGGTTTGGCGTTTTTCAGGCCGCTGGCCTTGGTGCAACTGGCGAGCACGGTTTTGTCGTAGGCGGCCCAGGCATCGGGGCTGGAGGCTTGAGCCTGGGAGGTTAGGGCGGTGAGGCAGAGCAGGCTTGCGGTGAAGGTTTTCATGGTGGGCGTCCTTGGTCGTGGGTGGCCAAGGTTTGAGTCTGTCTGAGAAGGGAAGTTGCCTGTGCTGGCCTCTTCGCGAGCAGGCTCGCTCCCACAGTTTGAAATGCATTCCAGGGTGGGAGCGAGCCTGCTCGCGAAGACGGTCGATCAGTCCGGCACCAGCTCGCGGCGGACCACATACATCCCGGCACTTTCATACAAGCGCTGCGCCCGCTGGTTGTCCTCCAGCACTTTCAGATCAACAAACCCTTCACGGCGCTGCTTAAACACCTTGAATGCATTGAGCAACAACGCCCGGCCCAAACCGCGGCCCTGCATGCGCGGATGCACCACCAGATTCTTGATATACGAACTGGTCCAGCATTGCGCCACGCCGACCACGCCTTCGCCATCACGGGCAATCAAACACAGGCTCGGATCGTATTCAGGATCGGTTTCGAACTGCTGCTGCCAAACGTCCAGCGCCGGCACTCGGCCGCCACCTTCGCGATAACCGAGTTGCATCAAGTCATGCACATCCGCCGCCAGTTCGACGGAGTACGTGCACAGTTCAATGTCTTGTGGCCAAGGGGCATCCGGCGCGTCCTTGCCCAGGTCGCGCCGCATCAAAAAACAATGCCTCTGGGCCAAGACTCAGTGCCCGTGGGCGGCGACGTGTTTGGCCGCTTCGATCAGGCAGTAGGTCAGTTCCGGCGAGGAGAACTTGGTCAGCACACCGTTCGCCCCGGCCAGCCGCGCTTTTTCGCTGTTCATCGCGCTGTCCAGCGAGGTGTGCAGCAGCACGTACAAATGGGCGAAGTCCGGGGTCTCGCGCAGGGTACGGGTGAAGGCGTAGCCGTCCATCTCGGACATTTCGATGTCGGAGACGATCAGGTTGATCTGCTGCGCCGTGCCTTGCAGGTCGAGCAGGCAGTCGATGGCTTCCTTGGCGCTGCGTGCGGTATGGCATTGCAGGCCGAGGTTGCGCAGAGTGTGCACCGATTGCTGCAGCGCCACTTGGCTGTCGTCGACCACCAGGATGCGTGCGTTGCCGAGCACCTCGGCGTCTTCCATGGTCAGGTCGGTCGGAGCCATTTCGATCTGCGCCGGGGCGATGCTGTGGATAACCTTTTCGATATCCAACACCTGCACCAGCGTGCCGTCAACCGAAGTCACGCCGGTGATGTAAGCGCGCGAACCGCCCGAGCCGAAGGGCGGGGGCTTGATGTCGGTGGTCAGGCAGTGGACGATTTTGCTCACAGCCTGAACGTGCAGGCCCTGCTTGGAGCGGCTGACGTCGGTGACGATCAGGCAGCCGCCGTTCGGGTCTTCCAGCGGGCGTTCGCCGATGGCGCGGCTGAGGTCGATCACCGACAGCGAAGCACCGCGCAGGGTGGCGATGCCTTTCACGTGCGGGTGCGACTCCGGCAGCTTGGTCAGCGGCGGGCAGGGGATGATTTCACTGACTTTCAGCAGGTTGATCGCCATCAGCTTGCCGCTGCGCAAGGTAAATAGCAGAAGCGAAAGTGAGTCTGCGCGGGCTTTGGTGGAGGACATATGAACCTTCTGTGGAAAAGGTGGTGGGCGAGGGTGCAAATCGCCAGAAACTATTGATGCCGGGTTATCGGCGTTAAAAGGTTGGGCTTTAGGTTAGTTGTCGGGTGGCGTGCAGATCAAAAGCCAAAGCCCCTCACCCTAGCCCTCTCCCGGAGGGAGAGGGGGCCGACCGAGGTGTCTGGCGTTGTGCATCGACCTGAATGACCGAGTCGATTATGGATTCGGTAAAGATCAATCACGTCGGCGGAATTCTGCAATGTCCCCCAATCAGTCCCCTCTCCCTTTGGGAGAGGGCTAGGGTGAGGGTGTGCTTTTAGCTCTTCATGCCTAGTCGTTTGGCCATGCGGCCGAGGTTGGCTCGGTCCAGCCCCAACTCCCGCGCCGCACTCGCCCAGTTATCTTGATTACGCTCCAGCGCCGCACTGATCAAACGCCGCTGATATTGCTCGGTCGCACTGCGCAGATCCCCGCTAATCAGCGGCATCTCAGCCACAACTCCGGCAACCGCCTCAACCGAGTTATCCACAACCTCGCGCGGCAAATCCAGATCCGCCGCGCTCAAACTGAGAATCTTCGGCCGCACCTTGCAGTTGCCCAGCGCCTTCAACGCACTGCGCCCGATCAAGTGTTCCAGTTCACGCACATTGCCCGGCCACGTGTAGGCGAGCAACGCCTCCTGGGCGTCGCTGCTCAGGCGCAGGCTGTTGAGACCCATGCGTGAACGGTTCTGCTCAAGAAAGAAGCCGCTGAGCAACAACACATCGCGACCGCGCTCACGCAGCGCCGGTACGCGCAGCGGGTACACGCTCAGGCGATGGTAGAAGTCGGCGCGATAGCGACCGCTGCGTACTTCTTCGGCCAGGTCACGGTTGGTCGCGGCAATCAGGCGCACATCGACCTGATGCTCCTTGTCCGAGCCCAAACGTTGCAACTGGCCGCTCTGCAAAACGCGGAGCAATTTCGCCTGCACGGTCAGCGACAATTCACCGACTTCATCGAGAAACAACGTACCGCCATTGGCCAGTTCGAACTTGCCGCGTCTGTCGCTGGTGGCGCCGGTGAAGGCGCCGCGCACGTGGCCGAACAGTTCGCTTTCTACCAGCGTGTCGGGCAGGGCGGCGCAGTTGAGGCTGATGATTGGTTTTTCGGCGCGGGGAGAGGCGGCGTGAATCGCTTGGGCGACCAGTTCTTTGCCGACGCCGGTTTCCCCGGTGATCAACACCGTCAGATCGCTGCCGCCGACCAGATTGATTTCCTCCACCAGTTTTTTCAGCGCCTTGCTCTGGCCGATCATTTCGCGGTTCTGCTGGCCGCTGGCCTGACGATAAACTTCGGCGCGCTGGTGCTCGTCTTCTGCGCGATTGGCCAGACGTTCTATACGTTCGGCGGCGTTGACCGTGGCCGAGGCGAGGCTGGCGAAGGCTTGCAGGGCGTCGAGTTCGATCGGTTCGAAACGCTCGGGGTCGAGAGCGTCGAGGGTGATCAGGCCCCAGAGTTTTTCATCGACAAATAAAGGACAGCCGAGGCAATCGTGAACCTCCAGATGCTCGTCGAGTCCGTCGACGAGACCGTCATAAGGATCGGGCAAGTCGCTGTCGGCGGCGAAGCGCGTGGGTCCGGCTCCGCTGAGGAGCATTTCGAAACGCGGGTGCTCGCTGACTTTGAAGCGCCGACCGAGGGTGTCGGTGCTCAAACCGTCCACCGCCAGCGGCACCAGCGCTTCGCCGTCGAGGCGCAACAATGCAGCGGCATCGCAGGGCAGCAGGGCGCGCATGGCTTCAAGCAAGCGCCGATAGCGCTCGCCCTCGGGCAGTTCGCGGGACAGGTCGGAGACGAGAGGCAGCAGGGCGGTGAGCAGTGATTTGGCGGTCATGGTCTTGTAGTCAAAGAGACAAGATGTAGTCGGGATGACTATAAAGGCCTTTGGGTCGTTATGACTACATCGTTATTAAGTTATTGAGTTATATGAAAAAATAAGTTGGCACGGAATCTGATAACCCTAAGGTAACTTTTCAAAGAAGCTCAGGAGTCAACCTTATGCTTAGCGTTCAGGATCGTGCCATCGTCAAATCCACCGTGCCTCTGTTGGAAAGCGGCGGTGAAGCGCTGATCACGCACTTCTACCGCATGATGCTCGCCGAATACCCTGAAGTCCGCCCGCTGTTCAACCAGGCGCACCAGGCCAGCGGTGATCAACCGCGCGCCTTGGCCAACGGCGTGTTGATGTACGCGCGGCACATCGATCAGCTCGACCAGTTGGGTGATCTGGTGGCGAAGATCATCAACAAGCATGTTGCACTGCAGATCCTCCCTGAACATTATCCGATTGTCGGTGCCTGTCTGCTCCGCGCTATTTCCGAAGTGCTCGGCGAAGAGATCGCCACGCCAGAAGTGATGAGCGCCTGGGGCGCGGCGTACGGTCAACTGGCGGACATTCTGATCGGCGCCGAAACCGCGATCTACGACCAGAAGGAACAAGCCGTCGGCGGCTGGCGCGGAGCGCGTGAATTCATCGTCGCGGCCAGGGTCGAGGAGAGCGCGGAAATCATTTCGTTCTACTTTGAGCCGGCCGACAAAGGTCCGATTCTCGCGGCCGAACCGGGTCAGTACATCGGCATGAAGCTGATCCTCGATGGCGAGGAGATCCGCCGCAACTACTCGCTGTCGGCACTGGCGAACAACGGTCAGTACCGCATCAGCGTCAAACGCGAACCGGGTGGCCGTGCCTCCAACCACTTGCACGATCAACTGCAGGTTGGCGCCAGCATTCAGCTGTTCCCACCATCGGGTGAGTTCACTTTGACCGCGAGCGACAAGCCGTTGGTGTTGATCAGCGGCGGCGTCGGCATCACGCCAACTCTGGCGATGCTTGAAGCCGCGCTGGAAACCGAGCGTCCGGTGCACTTTATCCACTGCGCCCGCAATGGCAGCGTGCATGCGTTCCGCGACTGGATTGATGAGTTGGCTGAGCGTCATCCGCAACTCAAGCGTTTTTATTGCTACGCCGAGGATGACGGTGTGAGTCCGGCGGCGGACAAGGTCGGGATGTTGAGTCAGGAGTTGCTGGGCGAGTGGTTGCCGGCTCAGCGTGATGTCGACGCCTACTTCCTTGGGCCGAAGGGTTTCATGGGGGCGATCAAGCGGCATTTGAAAGCGCTGGGTGTGCCGGAGCAGCAGAGCCGTTATGAGTTTTTTGGGCCGGCTGCGGCTTTGGAATAATCCAGAACCGAGTCACCTTCATTCGCGAGCAGGCTCGCTCCCACAGGATTTGTGTTCGACGCAGATCCAATGTGGGAGCGAGCCTGCTCGCGAAGGCCGTTATGCGGTCTCGATTCTTAAATTCTGTTTAAAGGTTAATCGTTTCTTAACCGCTTTATCGTTTATTCCCCCGGTGTAGACTTGCGACAACCTTCAGCCGCGAGCCGGTTGAACCATGGACATAAAAGGGAAACGCGATGAGCGAGGAAACGATTCGGTTGGGCCGTGAGCGGCGCTTTCTGGTGCTGTTGGGGATCATCTGCCTGGCGCTGATCGGTGGCGCTCTATATATGCAGATCGTGCTCGGCGAAGCGCCGTGCCCACTGTGCATCTTGCAGCGCTATGCGTTGCTGCTGATCGCGCTGTTCGCGTTCATCGGCGCGGCCATGCGCACCCGTCGCAGCATCACCGTTTTCGAGGTGTTGGTGGTGATTTGTGCGATTGCCGGGGCCGGTGTGGCCGGGCATCACGTGTACACCCAGTTCTATCCGGCGGTGAGTTGCGGCATCGATGTGCTGCAGCCGATTGTCGATGATCTGCCGCTGGCGAAGATCTTCCCGCTGGGCTTCCAGGTTGACGGTTTCTGCTCGACGCCGTACCCGCCGATCCTTGGCTTGTCGTTGGCACAATGGGCACTGGTGGCGTTCGTGCTGGTGGTGATCCTGGTGCCGCTGCTGACCTCGCGTAACCGAAAAGCACTGCGCTGAGTCAACTAATCGGCTGTCTGGCCGATACAGAAAACGCCTCGATTTGCGGATCAGCCAATCGGGGCGTTTTGCTTTTCACGGTGTTTGTGAAAACACCGTGACGGGTGGCAAGGAAGGGTGTGGCAAGTGTGCGACATGTTGTCACACGCGCCATGTCGCAGGGCCATTGAGTGACGCGGAATCGGCCGTTGTTACAAAAAAGGATTGGTCAGTTTCCGGGTTTTTCGGCTTTAGCACGCGAGTGCCAGAGCAGGCAGTTTTAACAAGCGCGGGTATATGGCCAAAAGCCTTGGGTTATCGGGCTTTGCGCTGTTCCAGCGTTCGGAAATAGCCTTCGGAGCTGTCTGAACTGACGCGGGTACACCTACATTTTTTGGTGTTTTTGTTGAGAATCTATTTCGATAACATGTGGAACTTTTGCAAAAATGGCGATGCATTGTTGCTCGAACGGATAAAAATTATTTCGGGATAAGACATGGTGTATAGGGCGCTACCTATCTACAATCGCCCGCACTGAATTCCCGGCACTGTTCAGCCTTTATTAAGGAGGCGAGCAGGAAGTCGGGTGTCGAGTGAGTCGAAAGGCTTTCAAGACACCCAGGTGTCGGTGCCTTCCAACTTTCCGCACCAAATGGAATTGGTCTGTAACAAGGCCTTTGACCACGAATTCGAATAAGAACTGACCGCTGTCCCAGGTTTTGTCGAGCGTCTGACGCGCGACGGGCGGCCCTTATTCAATCCAAAGAAAATGCCAACCCTTGGCAGGGTGAAGTGTTGGCGATCAAAACCCAACTGCATTGCGCAAGCTGCTTTAGAGGTCGTGAGATGAGTAAAAACAGGTACCCCAGATTACTAGGCCTAGTGCCGCTGCTCGGCACGTTGTTGCTGGGAGGCTGCAACATGACCTTGCTCAATCCAACGGGCCAGGTTGGCCTGGAACAGCGAAACCTGATCATCACCGCGACCCTGCTGATGCTGTTGGTCGTTGTGCCGGTTATCGTCATGACCTTCCTGTTCGCCTGGAAGTACCGCGCGTCGAACAAGAACGCCGTCTACACCCCGAAATGGTCGCACTCGACCAAAATCGAAGTGGCAGTCTGGACCATCCCGGTCCTGATCATCATTGCCCTGGGTTACATCACCTACATTTCGACCCACGAACTGGACCCGTATCGTCCGATTCAATCCGACGTCAAGCCAGTGACCATCGAAGTCGTTGCGCTGGACTGGAAGTGGCTGTTCATCTACCCGGAACAAGGCATCGCCACGGTCAACAAGATCGTGTTCCCGGCGCACACGCCAATCAACTTCAAGATCACCTCTGACGCTGTGATGAACTCGTTCTTCATCCCGGGTCTGGGCGGCCAGATCTACGCGATGGCGGGCATGCAGACCAAGCTGCACCTGATCGCTGACCGTAACGCTGAAATGGACGGTATCTCCGCCAACTACAGCGGCGCGGGTTTCACCGGTATGAAATTCAAGGCTATCTCCACCACTCAGGAAGATTTCGACGCCTGGGTAAGTGAAGTCAAGAAGTCACCTAAACAGCTTGATCAAGCTGAATACGCGGCCCTTGCCAAACCGAGCCAGAACAACCCAGTCGAGCTCTACTCCTCGGTCACGCCGAACCAGTTCCAGATCATCGTCGACAAGTACGAAGGTATGAAGCCGGGTAAGCCGCTGAAGCACGAGAAGAAAGAGAAAGAAGTGGCGGCCACGGAAATTGACTCGAGTTCGCATTCAGCTGCCGGGGCAGAGGAGTAAACGATGTTTGGTAAATTAAGTTGGGAAGCAGTCCCATTCCACGAGCCGATCGTGATGGTGACCATCGCCATGATCGCCCTCGGTGGTCTGGCGCTGTTCGCTGCAATCACCTACTTCAAGAAGTGGACCTACTTGTGGACCGAGTGGTTGACCTCGGTCGACCACAAGAAAATCGGCGTGATGTACATCATCGTTGCCATGGTCATGCTGCTGCGCGGTTTTGCCGACGCCATCATGATGCGTACCCAGTTGGCTATGGCCACCGAGGGTTCGCCTGGCTACCTGCCACCTGAACACTATGACCAGATCTTCACCGCTCACGGTGTGATCATGATCATCTTCATGGCGATGCCATTCTTCACCGGCCTGATGAACCTTGCAGTGCCGCTGCAGATCGGCGCGCGTGACGTTGCGTTCCCGTTCCTGAACTCCCTGAGCTTCTGGCTGCTGGTTTCCGGCGTAGTGCTGATCAACCTGTCCCTGGGCGTCGGCGAATTCGCCAAGACCGGTTGGGTTGCCTATCCACCATTGTCGGGTCTGCAATACAGCCCTGGCGTGGGCATGGACTACTACATCTGGGCGCTACAGCTATCCGGGTTAGGTACGACGCTAACGGGGGTTAACTTCCTCGCGACCGTACTGAAAATGCGTACCCCTGGCATGAAACTGATGGACATGCCGATCTTCACCTGGACCTGCACCTGGGCAAACGTTCTGATCGTGGCTTCGTTCCCGATCCTGACCGCTACCCTGGCACTGCTGACCCTTGACCGTTACATGGATTTCCACATTTTCACCAATGAACTTGGTGGCAATCCAATGATGTACGTCAACCTGTTCTGGGCCTGGGGCCACCCTGAGGTTTACATCCTGATCCTGCCGGCATTCGGCATCTTCTCGGAAGTGATCTCGGCGTTCACCGGCAAGAAACTGTTCGGCCACCACTCGATGATCTACGCCTCGGGCGCGATCTCGGTACTGGGCTTCATGGTTTGGCTGCACCACTTCTTCACCATGGGTTCGGGTGCCAGCGTCAACGCCTTCTTCGGTCTGGCGACGATGCTGATTTCCATCCCGACGGGTGTGAAGCTATTCAACTGGCTGTTCACCATCTACCAGGGCCGTCTGCGCTTCACCAGCCAGGTTCTGTGGACTCTGGGCTTCATGGTGACCTTCGCCATCGGCGGCATGACCGGCGTACTGCTGGCCATCCCGGGTGCTGACTTCGTTCTGCACAACAGCCTGTTCGTGATTGCGCACTTCCACAACGTGATCATCGGCGGCGCGGTATTCGGTTACATCGCTGGTTTCGCGTTCTACTTCCCGAAAGCGTTCGGCTTCAAGCTGCACGAAGGCTGGGGTAAAGCAGCGTTCTGGTTCTGGATCTCGGGCTTCTTCGTCGCGTTCATGCCGCTCTATGCACTGGGCTTCATGGGCATGACCCGTCGTCTGAACGCCACCACCAACCCTGAGTGGGTACCGTACCTGTACGTTGCCATGTTCGGTGCGGTGATGATCGCTGTCGGTATCGCCTGCCAACTGATCCAGCTGTACGTCAGTGTGCGCGACCGCAACAAGCCAGAGAACGTTTGCGATCACGGTGACCCGTGGAATGCACACACCCTGGAATGGTCGACCTCGTCGCCACCTCCGTTCTACAACTTTGCTGTGCTGCCTAAGGCTGACTGCATCGACCCGTTCACTGAAGCCAAGGAAAACGGTACTGCGTACCAGCGTCCGGCCAAGTACGAGCCGATCCACATGCCGAACAACACCGCCACTGGCGTGGTGATGGGCGCACTGTTGACCGTCTTCGGTTTCGCGATGATCTGGCACATCTGGTGGTTGGCAATCGCTAGCCTGGCCGGCACCGTCATCTACTTCGTGATCCACGCTGCACGTGACGACCAGGGCTATATGGTTCCGGTTGAAACGATCGAGCGTATCGAAGCCGAGCAGCACAAGCGTCTGGTTGCGGCAGGGAAAATCCCGGCCGGTGCCACCCGTGTTGAAACCTCGTTGGAACAGGCTTAAACCATGTCGAACTTAGTGACCAATGTTGGACACGCCCATGGTGACCATGGGCACGATGACCATCACCACGACTCGGGCGAGATGACCGTATACGGTTTCTGGCTCTACCTGATGACCGACTGCATTCTGTTTGCGTCGATCTTCGCGGTGTACGCAGTACTGGTAAACAACGTCGCCGGTGGCCCGTCGGGCCACGACATCTTCGAACTGCCATACGTGCTGGGCGAAACCGCTCTGCTGTTGTTCAGTTCGATCACCTACGGCTTCGCCATGCTGGCGTTGTACAAAGGTAAAAAGCAGCAGGTTCTGGGCTGGTTGTTCATGACCTTCCTGCTGGGCGCAGGCTTTATCGCCATGGAGATCAACGAGTTCCACCTGCTGATCTCCGAGGGCTTCGGTCCTAGCCGTTCGGGCTTCCTGTCCGCGTTCTTCACCCTGGTCGGTACCCACGGTCTGCACGTATCTGCGGGTCTGATCTGGATGGGCATCATGATGTACCAGGTCAACAAGCACGGCCTGACGGCGACCAACAAGACCCGTCTGAGCTGCCTGAGCCTGTTCTGGCACTTCCTGGACGTGGTGTGGATCTGCGTATTCACCGTTGTTTACCTGATGGGGACTCTGTAATGGCTAATGCACACTCCCATGACAGCCATGATGCTGGCCACGGCAGCGTAAAGTCGTACGCCATTGGCTTCATCCTGTCGGTGATCCTGACCGTGATTCCATTCGGTCTGGTGATGTACCCGAGCCTGCCGAAGGCCACCACGCTGGCAATCGTTCTGTTGTTCGCAGTGATCCAGGTGATCGTTCACCTGTATTACTTCCTGCACCTGGACCGTTCCATTGCTCAGCGTAACAACGTGATCGCGTTTGTCTTTACGGCCATTGTGATCGTGCTGCTGGTTGGCCTGTCGTTGTGGATCATGTTCAGCATCCACACCTACATGATGGCGAAGTGAGGTAAGACCCGATGTCGCTCAAGCACTTTATCCAAATCACCAAACCGGGGATCATTTTCGGTAACGTGCTTTCTGTGGCAGGCGGGTTTTTCCTGGCCTCGAAAGGGCATGTGGATCTGGCGGTGTTTCTGGCTGCCATGATCGGTACATCCCTGGTTGTTGCCTCCGGTTGCGTGTTCAACAACTGCATCGACCGCGACATCGACCTGAAGATGGAACGCACTAAAAACCGGGTGCTGGTGCAGGGCTTGATCTCCCTGAAACTGGCCCTGGTCTACGCGACCATCCTTGGTGTTCTCGGCGTTGCGTTGTTGTATAAGGTGGCCAATCCGTTGGCCGCTTTGTTCGCGGTGATCGGTTTCATCATCTACGTCGGCTTCTACAGTCTGTACCTCAAGCGTAAGTCGGTTCACGGCACGCTGGTGGGCAGTCTGTCGGGCGCCATGCCGCCAGTGATCGGTTACGTTGCCGTAACCAACAGCTTCGACATGGCCGCGCTGACGTTGCTGGTGATGTTCAGCCTGTGGCAGATGCCGCATTCCTACGCCATCGCGATCTTCCGCTTCAACGATTACCTGGCCGCATCGATTCCGGTGTTGCCAGTGAAGCGCGGGATCCAAGTGGCCAAGAAGCACATCCTGCTCTACATCCTGGCGTTCCTCGTAGCGACCTTGATGCTGACCTTCAGCGGTTACGCTGGCATGAGCTATCTCGCGGTGGCTGCGGCCATGGGCATGTACTGGTTGTACATGGCCTGGACCGGCTACAAGGCAGTGGATGACACGGTCTGGGCACGCAAGCTGTTTGTGTTCTCGATCTTCACCATCACTGCGTTGAGCGTCATGATGTCCCTGGACTTCAAGGTGCCGGCAGAGTTGCTGCTGACGTACGCGCCGTAAGGCTCAAAGGCTTGAAGAAAAACCCCGCACATTGAGAGATGTGCGGGGTTTTTTGTTGGGTGGCGTAAAGCCCTCATCGGAACGCCGCCCGCCCAGCCCTCTCCCAGAGGGAGAGGGGGCCGACCGAGTTGTCTCGAGTCCACCGCCGACCTGCAAAGTCGTGGCGATTATGGATTCGGTAAAGTGCGTTCAGGTCGGTGTATGTCGTCAATATCCTGCGTTCGGTTCCCTCTCCCTATGGGAGAGGGCTAGGGTGAGGGTTGCGAGTGGAGTTCAAAACCCCTAGATTTGGATCCAACCCCGACAGTGATAGCACCAAGCCATTTTTCGGTGTTTTACTGCCGTGATTCGAGCTTCTTCATGCACTGATCAAAAGGCTGGGCGAAATGACTGAGAGGATGACCTGCGACGAGCGTTTTATTGCCCTGGCCCAAGAGCTGAACTACGACATCTATGGTGAGAACACCGCCGGCGGCAATTACGCGCCGCTGATCCGTCATCATGATGAGCTGTACATCAGCGGTATGGTGCCGCGCACTAACGGCAAGATTCAGTACCCGGGGCGTGTCGGCCTGGAGTTGACCCTCAAGGATGCGCAAGCCGCCGCGAGCATCAGTGCGATGCGTTGCCTGGCGCTGATCGTCGATGCCGTCGGTTCGCTGGACAAGATCAAGGCGTTGTTGCGGGTCACTGTTTACGTGAAGTCGACGCCGGATTTCGTTGACCTGAGCGAAGTGGCCAACGGTGCGTCGGACGTGTTCAGTCATGTGCTCGGCGATGCTGGCCGGCATACGCGCACCACGGTCGGTGTGTATCAGTTGCCGAAGAACGCAGCGATTGAAGTGGACATGATTGTAGCGTTGCATCCTTCGGCTTGAGGGTGGTTTAGCGGTTTGCCCTCACCCTAACCCTCTCCCTCGGGAGAGGGCTGGGCGGGCGGCGTTCCGATGAGGGGATGGGATTTACGCCATTCCACTAATCCCCAGCCGAAAACCAAAAAGCCCTGCACTGAATCTCAGTGCAGGGCTTTTTCGTACAGCGCTGCGGATTACTGCGCGGCGATGCTATAGCCATCAAACGCAGTCTGCTGTTGCAATGCGGTGATGATGTTCTTGCGGTTCACTGCCTGCTCTGTACCCGCATTATCAACGAAGACTTCGCTTTCCAGTTCCGCTTCCTCACCTTCACCGACGAAGGTGAAGCCGAGGAACTCCAGCGCTGCACGGTCAACGTTCAGGCGCGAGCGTGGCGTGCGCAGTGGCAAGGTCACGCTGATGCCGTCCTTGCTGATGGTGAAGATTTCGACTTCTTTCTTCTTCGCAGCCTTGCTCTTGCCGCCGCTCGGATTGCTGATCGCCTGATGGGTCTGGTTCAGCACTTTCAGCGCGAGGCCGTAAACGATTTCCTGGAACGCCGGATCATCCTTGAAGCTGGACAGGATGCGGCCGATCGAGAACTTGCTGCTGAGGTCTTCAAGGGCGGCGAGGTCCGCCGCTTCAGCGTCTTTCAGCGCCTTGAGCTGGCCCATCAGCTCGTAGGCCTTGTCGTCATCGAAGCTGTCGTGAGCCTGACGGATCGCCGCGCGCAGCTCGCGGATCTGGTCGCTTTCGCGGGTCGACTGGAACGCGTCCAGGACCATCTCGCTGATGATTTTGGCTTGTGGCAGGTGTTGTGAAAGATTGATGGAGTTTTCGTATTCCGCTTTGGACGATTCGGTGACTACGGATTCAGCGGTGTTGAAATCGGACATTGAAATTTCACTACTTTTTAACTTGAGTGGAGATGAGAAAACCGAGGGCTTTTTCAGGCCGACTAATTTAGGGGAGCGGGGCGGCGTTGTCACGGAGCAACGGTCTGCCGGTCGAGTTTTTTCCCGGCGTGCGCTATTTCAGGCGCGGCCGTTCCATGGCAATCACCGAGGTCTCGAAACCCAGGCTGACGAAGAAAGCCTCAGCGCCCTCGCGCCCGGCACGCAGCACCCACGTGATATCCGGGTTGTCGCCCATGATGTGCTCGACCAGTGCGCGGCCAATCCCTGCACGCCGATGCTGGTCATCGACCACCACCATCGACAGGTAGCCGTTGGACAAGCCATCGGTGATCCCGCGAGCGAAACCGATGATGCGCTCACCCTTGACGGCGACGGCCGTGCGCTGAGAGTGCTCGATCAACCGGGCGAAGTGTTCAGCTGAGCCGGTGCGATGGCCCCAGCCATGCTGCCCGAGAAACTGCCTCACCGATTGCGTTTCGGCGGGCTGCAAATTGCGTACGTTGAGTGTGTTGTTCATCTGCTGTTCGGCTCCTTGTCAGCGATTCTTCCTGGGTGGCTGGTGCAGGTGACGTCAGGACTTCCCCCAGCGCTGCATGACAAACTCTACGAAACGACGAAGTTTCGGCAAGCGATAGCGATCCGGCGCATACAGCAGATGCATCGGTCTGCTGGGTGGCTGGAAATCGGCGATCACTTTCACCAGTCGGCCTTCGCGCAGGTCTTGCTCCACCAGCGCATCCGGCAGCATCACGATGCCCATGCCGGTGCGGGCAGCCTGATGCAGCCCGGCGGAGCTGTTGATCAGCATAGGCCCGCTGACGTCGACCATGATCTCCCCGTCGGGGCCGCTGAGGCGCCAGCGCTTTTCCACCGATTGCCAGTCGTCACCGGCGGGATAGGCGAACGACAGGCAGTCGTGTTGTTGCAAGTCTTCCGGCGTTTTCGGCATGCCGCGCCGGGCGACGTATTGCGGCGACGCGCACGCGGTCAGGGTGTAGTCGATCAAGGGCCGGGCGATCAGGTTGGACTGCTCGAAATTGCCCAGCCGAAACGCGACATCGAGGCCGCTTTCCAGTAGATCGGGACGGGTGTTGGTCAACACCACATCGAGTTTGACCTGTGGATAACGCAGTGAAAATTCACTTAGCGCCGGCGCCAGCCGTTCAACGCCGAACGTCAGCGGCGCGGTGAGGCGCAACATGCCTCGGGGTTGATCGAGGGTCTGCTCGGCGAGGCGTTCGGAATCGGCGACCAATCCCAACACTTCCAGGCATCGCTGGTAATAAACGCTACCAAATTCGGTGAGGCGCTGGCGTCGGGTCGTGCGTTGCAGCAGTTGCACACCCAGCCGTTGCTCTAGCGCGCGCAAATGATTGCCAACCATGGTCGTCGACATATCGCACTGCAACGCGGCCGCCGTCATGCTCCCGGCTTCGACGACTTTGACGTACACGCTCATCGACTGGAACAGGTCCATTATCAAGCTCAGCTTTTAAATGAATGAAGTTTTGCCGAGTTTATCCAGTTTCGGTGGCTAACCATACTGCCAGCACACCGACCTGCACTGGAGTTTGAAGTCATGACCGCCGCCCTGATGAACACCTACCAACCGCTAGCCCTGAGTTTCACCAAAGGCCTGGGCACTCGCCTGTGGGATCAGGCCGGTCGCGAGTATCTGGATGCGGTTGCCGGTGTCGCGGTGACCAACGTCGGCCACTCGCACCCGCGGATCGTTTCAGCGATCAGCGAGCAGGCGGGATTGCTTCTGCACACGTCGAATCTGTACAGCATCGACTGGCAGCAGCAACTGGCCAAACGGCTGACCGAGCTGTCGGGGATGGAGCGGGCGTTCTTCAATAACTCCGGTGCCGAGGCCAATGAAACAGCGCTGAAACTGGCGCGTTTGTACGGCTGGCGCAAAGGCATTGAGCAGCCGCTGGTAGTGGTCATGACCAACGCGTTCCACGGCCGCACACTTGGCACCTTGTCGGCCAGCGATGGCCCGGCGGTGCGCCTGGGTTTCAACGAATTGCCGGGTGATTTCCTCAAAGTGCCGTTCGGTGATCTCGCAGCGCTGGAACAGGTGCAGCAAAAACACGGTGAGCGCATCGTGGCGATTCTGGTTGAGCCGATTCAGGGCGAAAGCGGTGTGCAGCTTGCGCCGCCGGGTTACCTGAAAGCGTTACGCGAGCTGTGCAATCGCCATGCGTGGTTACTGATGCTTGATGAAATCCAGACTGGCATCGGCCGCACTGGCCGCTGGTTTGCGTTCCAACATGAAGGCATCGTCCCGGATGTCATGACTTTGGCAAAGGGACTGGGCAATGGCGTGCCGATCGGCGCGTGCCTGGCGCGGGGCAGGGTGGCGGATCTGTTTACGCCCGGGAGCCATGGCAGCACCTTCGGCGGCAATCCGCTGGCGTGTCGGGTCGGTTGCACGGTGCTGGACATCATCGAAGAACAGGGCCTGCTGGAAAACGCCCGGGTTCAGGGGGAACGGCTCTTAACTCGTTTGAGCGCAGAGCTGGCGGACAATCCCAATGTGCTAGCGATTCGTGGTCAGGGTTTGATGATTGGCATCGAACTGAAACAACCGGTGCGTGATCTGACGCTGATCGCGGCGCGGGATCATGGGCTGTTGATCAACGTCACGCGGGGCAAGACGATACGGTTGCTGCCACCGTTGACGATTGATGAGCGGGAGGTGGAGATGATTGTCAGAGGTGTGGGCCGAGCACTGATCGCGCATTGATGGCTTGTAAGTAGCACTGTGGGAGCGAGCCTGCTCGCGAAGGCGGACTATCGGTCGACATCTCTGCTGGATGATCGACCGCTTTCGCGAGCAGGCTCGCTCCCACATGTTCGGTGTAGACCTTAGTCCGGATAGTCCGCCAGATCCGGCGCCAGCATCCGTGTCTTCGCCTTGCCATTCGAATTGTGCTGAATGATCTCGCGCGGCTGTCCCTGTTCATTGAAAAACACCTGACCGATCCCCGCCGAATTCCATAGGCGTTCACCTGCCTCAGCATGTTCCGGCGTATACGGCACGATGCGCATGCGGCGGCGTTTGGTGAACCAGTTCAGCGGTGAGCGTGGCGAGTAGAGCCAGCGGTTGAGGCGGTCGAACCATTCCAGCAGGCTTTTTGGAAACTCGTTCTTGATCCCGCTGCTGGTGATCTGCCAGATCCGCGGCCCGGCCTTTCTGTGGCGAATAAGTACTTCGTAGACGAAGGAATAATGCACATCGCCGGACAGCACCACGTAGTTACCCGGTGTGCGCGAGTGGCGGAAAATATTCAGGATCACCTGCGCGGCACCGCGGTGGGCCATCCAGTTTTCCGCGTCGACCAGCAGCGGAAAACCGCACCAACTGAACACCTTCTGCACCGTTTCAATCAGCTTCACGCCGAAGATCGGCGCTGGGGACACGATGATCGCTGACGGGTGATCGAGCAGTTCCTGCTGCAGTTCGCTCAGCGCCTCCCAATCGAGCAGACCCGAGGGTTGCTTGAGTGCCATCTCACTGCGCCAGCGTCGGGTACGGGTGTCGATGACCACCAGCGCCGGACTGGTTGGCAATACGAAATGCCAATGCTGAAAACGCAGTAGTTCATCGATCAAATCGTCCTGCACCGGGCTGTCGAGGTATTGATCATCACCGCTGGCGCTAAGGCTCAGGGTTTTCCCCAGCACATCCTTGAACGCATCGGGATTATTGCCCCAGCCCTGACACAACATATAGGCGATCAGCGCATTGCCGATAATGCGTTTGGAGAACGGATGGCCGTAGGCCGTTTCCTCCCATTGCGCGGACAGGTTCCAGTCGTCGGTGATGTCGTGATCGTCGAAAATCATCAGGCTCGGCAGATGCGCGAGCGCGCGGGCGACCTTGTCCAATCCAGCCTTGAACGCGTCGATGCGAGTCTGTTCGAGGGTGTAACGCTTGAGGCGTTCGGGCGTCAGTTCGGGCGCTTGCGGATTGATCAGCGACCAGGCCGTCGGCGACCACACCAGCAGGTACATCGCCATGACTTCGGCGAACGTCACCAAGTGATTGTCAGCACTGCTGCTGGTGAAAATCGGCTTACGCGCACCGCCGAAAAATCGCTCGCGCAATGTCTCGTTGCTCTCCAGCGCTGGTAACAAATCCGCGCGGTGGTAGTAACTGGCCGGGTGTTCATAGAGCTTGGCGCTGTCGCTGACCACGGCGCCTTCGAGGTGTTCGTCGAACAGACCGAGACGTTCGATCAAGGCATGAATCGCTCGCAGCATCGGGCCAGCCACATCGTCGGCGTAGACCTGATCGCCGCTCATCATTAACAGGGCGGGACGTTGTTGCGGATCGGTTTCCGTCGCCAGCAATTGGTCGACGCAAAGCAAACCATCCGTCGCCGGGTGATGCGGCTTGCGGCAAGAGCCGTGCAGCAGTTGATCGATCCGCGAGCGCAGGACGAAGTTCGGACTGGTTGCATCGCCGTACAGCAGATGCGCCGCCCAGTCGGCGATGCCCTCTGCATTGTCGATCAGCAGGTCATAGTCGATACGCGTATCGCACGGCAGGGCGTTGTCGAGAGCAACATCGATGAGATGGACAAACGCCTCGCGGCCTACGGGAATGACCGTGCATTTCCCGGCGTCGAGAGGAATGTCTCCTACACCTTGCAGGCGCAACGTCAGCGCCAGTGGCCGCGTACCGACCAGCCACATGACCACGCGCGTTGGCTCCAGCCGTCGCAGCAGCGGGCCGGCCAGGACAGGAGGCAGCGGGATCAGGTCAGCGGGTGTCGAAGACATCGAGGGCAAAGCTCAAGGCGCACAGGCCGGCGATGATAGCGCAGGCGGCGCCTTGAACCCTTAAATAAGCCTTAAGAGTCGGCTTTTTGCACTTTCAGCGCCAACAAACGCCATTGCGCAGGCAGCGCGTCAACTCGCGGCTGCTCTTGCACGGAGCAATCGAAACGGTAAGTGACATCGTCGCCGTTCATGTTGCGCGCGGTGACGGTGTTGTTGAAGGTGTAGACCTGATCCTTGAAGCGGTGGCTGACCAGCGCCTTGCTGTCAGCAAACCGCGCCGAAGCGGGGAAGCGCAACGTGCTGGTCACAAACGGGCTGCACATGACATACGCAATCATCGACTTGTCGGCTTGGGCGTCGCCGCGCAATTTCTTGTTCAGCGCTGCCAGGGCCATGCGCCCGTCATAGTCGCTTTGATCCAGCACGGTCTGTAACCCGATAGATTTCGGCGCCCGGCTGGCGTAGTTCGGCAACAATGCGGAGTCGGCGGGAGAGGGCTTGTCATCCGGCTCGATGGCAGCAAAAGCCGGCGCATCCTTCAGTTCGGCAGCGGGTGTGACTGCCTCGGCTTCAGGCAATAGAGAGGTCGGCTCGATGACTTGCGTGTTTTCAGCCTGCGCCGGTTCGTAGTCATGCGACGAAGGAAACAACGACAACGTGATCGACAGCACGACCATCGCGACAATGAAACCACCCGCTGCGCCGACGATGTTGCCGTAGAAAATATTCCAGCTGCCACGGTTCTTGACCACCCAGCGCCACATGAACCCCCAAACCGCGACAATCGCCAGAAAACGCAGAAACTCCATTTGATCCTTTCCTTAAACCTTCCAAACCTGAAATCAACGCACGCCCAAGGTGAACGCTGACGATGGGCGGCAAGATAACAAAACAGACGTGTAATGCCAGTGACGATAGCGGCGCTCAGTGAAAATTAAGCGCGAAAAACGCCAGCGTCGTCACACCTGCAGCCAAGCCACAGATCGCGGCGAACAGTTGGCGAGCCAGCGGATGCTCGGGCTGAGGCCGCCTGACCAGCCACATCCAGACGCCCGCAAGCACGCCGAACGTTGTCATCACTTGCAGCACGCTACTGGCCAGATTCTCGGGTGAGGGAGGCACGTGCGCCGGGAAAAGGCCTGAACAGACCACCGAAAAAATCATCGCTACGATAAAGCCGCTGGCGGCACCCGCCAGGTTGGCGAGGATCAGGTTCCAGGCACCACGGGTCTGCACGACCCAAGCCCAAACGGCTGCCCAGACGAAAAAGTACAACACGGCCATCAAGGTGTTTCTCCCTCTGAAAATCGATTCCATCGAGGCGCTGGCGACCTCGTTACTGGCAGTGGACGGCAAGATAGCAAAATAGTAGCGTCGCGCCACTGCCCATCTCCGTAACGGACTACCCATGCCAGTCAGTACCCATTGCTTGCGCCTGCTCTGCGCAATCACACTCGCCGCTACAATGGCCCCAGCACTCGCCGCCGTGCAAGAACACCCGGAAAACAGCTGGAAGTATTACGCCGGCAACTGCCAGCGCGTGCAGGAAAAAATGGCCGACGTGCAGAGCGGTCGCACCACGGCCTACGACGTGATGTTTGCATTGGAAAGCAACCTGCGAACCATGAATGAACACCGCTCGAACCTGACGCCCAATCACCTAGGCTCCCGAGAATTTGCACAATGCGAAAACGTAGCGGGCCAGGCTGAAGCGATGATCGCCCAAGGCAAAGCCGAGTTCGCCGCAAAAATGCAAGGTGCTGCCGAGGAAGGCCGCATCGCCCACCAGAACTCCCCCGCCTACCAACGCGCCCGCTCCCTCGGCTACAGCGATGTCGGTGATATATCTTTCCTGAAACTGCACGAAGACACCGACGGCGAAGCACGCCTGAAAACCATGCTGATCACCGTCGACGAAATCTGCGGCCAATACTTCCGCGCCACGCAATACGTGAAGCCGTATGTCATCTATACGGTTCGGCCTTCTGACGGCGGCTGTGGCGAAGTTAAACGTGTCGCTGTGGTTGGCGGCCGATCAGTGGAGAAGGGCGATTACATTGATGAGAGGGGCGAGTTTCAGTATCTGGGCTGGAAAAAACTTGTCGGCGCCGACGGGTTCCCAACCGATATCCGCGTGCTGAAGGCCCGTCGTTGAACCAAAGAAATACCGGGATGTTTTCTTGAAGATGAGGATGGACAGATGATCGACTTCAACAACAAAGGCTTCTTCAAACTAAAGCAGAACGATGAATACGCCGAACGCGTAAGCGCGCTGTTGCTCGACGGCGAGGAAGTGATCGACTCTTACAAGGCCATGCGTGACGGCGTGGTGTTTACCAACAAACGCATCATCGCAGTCAACGTTCAGGGCATTACCGGCAGCAAGAAGGATTTCACTTCCTTGCCGTACAAGAACATCGTCGCGTACTCGGTGGAAACCTCGGGCACGTTCGATCTGGATTCGGAGCTGGAGATTTACTTCTCGTCACTGGGGAAGGTGAAGTTCGAATTCACCGGGAAGACGTCGATGGTGGAGATTTCCAAGTACATCTCGAAGCATCTGCTGTAACGGCTCAGCCCTTCACAAGATGTCTTTCAAATAGCCCTTGAGCGCAAGGAGCGGCTGATCCAGCTGCTCCAGCGAACGCGCCTCGCTGAACTCGGCTGACAACTTGTGCAACTCACGCCCCAGCGGTTTCTCGACACCGCCCAAGGCATTCATCGCCAAGCCCAGGCATTCATTCATCTTGAACTGAATAGTCTCGACATCCCCGCGCCGCACCAATAGCTCGAAAATGTCTTTCTGGTAATCACCCATGACCATGTCGTCCCGCAGAATCGGGCTCAGGCCTTCTTCCTCGTAAGCAAGTTTGAGGGAGAAAAGGGCGACTGTTTCCAGTGACGTTTCCATGGGGTGCCTTTAGCGACGTCCGTCAGTGTGAGAGTTGATGACTGGAGGCAGCCACCGTTAGGTGCAAGATGCGCTGGGCTGCCTTCAGAGTGGCGGGATTATACGGAGCGGGATCAACAAGTGCAGCCCAAAGGCGAGGCCGGGCACACTGAAGCCGATCAATAACCTTCACGGGATTGAGCGGCATTTCCATCGGATGCCGGCGAGTATTATGGTGAGCCTTCACACACTCGACGTTAACTGTTGGATACGAATGGAGTGACGACCATGGAATACGACGACAAACTGATGGAAGACGCCGTGCTTGCCTTGTTGGCAGCACTCAGTTCCGACGACGGCAATGCCTGGAAAGGGTTCGACTTCGAGATCATGAACCGATTGCATGAGCAGGGTTTCATCAGTAACCCGGTGAACAGGAACAAGTCGGTCTGGTTGACGGAGGAGGGGCTGGAGCGGGGGCGGGCGATAGCGGCGCGGTTGTTTGGGGGGAGTGCTCAGGCTGAGCCTAAAACCGACTCCGACACCTGAGTCCGCGCAATGTCACGTGCGACCCGCGCAGTGGTGAGCTTTCAGCATTGCGCGTCCACTTTTCGGGAGACGAAAAAAAAGGCCTTGCTAAGCAAGACCTTTCTTAATTTTGGTGTCCGAGGGAGACTGTAGTCTTCCATGTAATCCGTGGCCTACAGCCAGATTTCACGGTTCGGGATACACGTAGGGATACAGCTTGCTTGGCCCTATGATCGCACAATCTCAGATACAGGCTAAAAATCCCCTATCGGTAGTCGAGAATCTAGCTGGTGTGGCAAGGATTGCAGCAATAGTAACAACCATTAATCCTTAGGGTGGGGTTAGCCGCTCGAGCGGCGCTTACAGCACCAGCGCACGATGTATG
Organism: Pseudomonas sp. Irchel s3a12; assembly: GCF_900187485.1. Taxonomy (NCBI): domain Bacteria; kingdom Pseudomonadati; phylum Pseudomonadota; class Gammaproteobacteria; order Pseudomonadales; family Pseudomonadaceae; genus Pseudomonas; species Pseudomonas sp. Irchel s3a12. The sequence continues at coordinate 241,635 of NZ_FYDN01000011.1, read as the reverse complement.
ACTTCCCAGCGATGCCTGATTGGCAGGCAACGGCATGAACTGACAGCCAGTCGTCGTGTTGTGCACTTCGTAGTCGCCATTAGCTTGAACGTTTCTATTCACGATAAATGATGGCATTTGCTAGTCCTCGCTTCCGTGTGTCGGATCGGTAATGACTCAAGAGTTCTAACCATGTGTGCCGTACTGGCGGAAATCGCGATGGCTAGCAGTGATGGAGGTTAGCTGCAGCATGGCGGAAAGCAATCAGTCGCCAGAAAGCCGCCGGGGACCCTGGGACTATCTAAAGGACACGGGGTCGGAAACCCGCGGGGCTTCGTTAGTGGGAGAACTCAAGAGTTACTGAAATTTCAGTCATTGAAATTGAAAGAAACACATCGAAAAACAGCCACCATTACCGTTTCGGTAATGGTCACCTCAGATAGGTCATTCCATAGGGCAAATGCACAGGTGAACCGGCAGTTCACCGGGTTCACCTGTTCACTAAGCTGGGAGTTCTCCCGCTAACAAGGTACTGCGGGTTTCCGACCCCGTGTCTAAAGGAAAACCTCAGGGGCCCCAGGCACACGGAGGGATACACACCTGACGTTCGCTGGTGGGCTTGATGCTTTCGGGGTGCGGGGGATACATCCCTCCAAATGTGGTGTAACTCGTGTAACTCGTGTAACGAGTATTCGTAAGTTGTTGTATTTATTTAGTATTTAGTAAGTTACACCGACTTCGTACACCAGTCGTGAGGCGTGTAACTCTGCTATCCGGTGTAACGCTTCTGATGCATGAGAAATGAATGAGCGAGTTCATGCCAATGATGCAGAAGGACAAGTGCTCCCGCTCCCGGCCTGCCCAATAGATGCGGTTAGCGGTCTTTAATCATCAGGCCTCCAGCTGTGCGAGCGATTAGTCAGCATTAGCAACAGGCCGCTTTCGGCCAGAAGCGGACTTTCAGGAACGACTGCTTCCGACCATTAGTTACCGCCCTGTGAGACTCCCGATCGCCTGAAAGGTAGGCTTTCGCTCACGGAGTTTCGCCGAATGGACGCTCAAAAACTGTCGCACAATTAGAGACCCGATTAGCTAACTCTGGTTTTTTTCAATATCTGATTGCCGAGTCATGCAGCGGAAGGTTAATGTTGGCTGCTGAACAGATATCTGAAAGCGGCAGCTTTAATAATATAGATTACAAGGAAAGTACAATTGTATAACCTAACAAATATAGAGAGACTGGCCTCTAAAGCAGTCGACTTAAAAGCTTTTCCTCTAAATCTGACAGAAGTCAGAGATAATGTGCGATTGCTATTGTCAGAGTTGCAACGATACGGATTTTATAACGAATATACGACCCATAGCTTTGATCATGTCTATGCTATGTTGGAAATGGCTGATTGGATCATACCTAAATCAACAAAGGAGTTGCTGACCCCTGGCGACTATCTGTTTCTTACACTTTCGATATACTTTCACGACCTTGGGTTATTGATTAGCACTAATGAATACAAGGGGCGAAAACAAAACCCTGATTATCAACGCTATTTGACTCAGCAGTTTATAACGAACGTCGACTACCTCGAATATCAAGACAAGTTAAGCAAGCTAACTGAGGATGAGCGAGAAAGGATCCTTTACCAAGAGTTTGTAAGGGCGACGCATGGCGCTCGTGTTCGAGCGTGGATCGAGGGATCCTCGCTTGATGACAATGAACTTTCTGCAAGCATAAGATCAGCTATTCAATCTCTTATTGGGAAACTAGACTCATCAGCTAGGCAAGGTCTTGCGATGCTTTGCGAAAGCCATACTATTGATGATATTTCAGACACTTCTAAATACAAAGTTTCAATGCCTTACGGGGACTCCAAAGAGGAAACGGTAAATCTACAATATATCGCTATTATTCTTCGAACAGTCGACCTTCTTCAAGTAACTAGAGGTCGCGCACCTTCGATACTTTATCAGCTGATCAGCCCTAAGGATCCGATTAGTCAAATTGAATGGCAGAAGCAAAATGCTGTCAGAAATATTAGGGCCGCCCCAGGTCGAGATAGAGAGGGTAAGGCTTCAGATATAGCTCAATCTGACACGATACAGTTTTTTGCAAGGTTCGAAAAATCGGATGGATTTTTCGGCCTCACCAGTTATTTGGCATATGTAAGATCACAGCTTTCAGCTTGTCATGAAGCTTTAAAAAAATCCGAGTTCGAGCTACCTAATCCTCCTACTTTTCCCTGGAAGTTTATCGATGATGACGGTGTCGAAGCAGTTGGTTTTTTAACCCAGTCTTTTGGTTTTGAGCTCGATCAGCATAAGATTCTCGATTTGCTTACCGGCCATACTCTTTACAATGATACTGACGTTGTAATCAGGGAGCTGACACAAAACGCGCTCGATGCAGTTCGCCTTCAATATTCAACGCCGCAGCCGAGTAGCACCGGTGGAAGAATAGATATTTCTTGGGATGATGCTACAAAAACTTTAGAGGTAAGAGACAACGGAACTGGCATGTCTCAGGTCGTTATCGAGGATCATTTACTTAAGGTTGGATCTTCACGTTATCAAGATCCGAAATTTAAAGAAAGTTACCCGGAATTTTCATCAATCAGTCGATTCGGGATTGGTGTTTTATCCGCATTTATGGTTGCTGATAATGTTGAGATTACAACTTGCAGTCTAGAGGATGATCATGCTAGACAAATCTCGCTCAGGTCGGTTCACGGAAAATACTTGATTAAGCTTCTGGATAAAATTACTCAGAAAGATGAGATTGGAGTATTCCCTCACGGATCGAGAGTGAGATTGAAACTACGTTCTACTGCAAAAATAGGGGACGTGCTACAGGTGGCACGAATGTGGTTACTTTTTCCTCGATGTGATGTTTACGTAAAAATCGATTCAGATGACGCAGTCAAAATTGGATACGACTCGCCGAAGCAAGCTCTCGAATACTTTATTGATGAGTCAAAATATTTTTCGATATCAAGAGAAATTCATGAGGTTAGAGAAGTCACTGACGACGGTGTAACTCTAGCTTTTGTCGTAGAACGTGATGAGCTTTTTAAAGACTGGAGCTTTAGCGCTGCACCTGAGCGCCACTATTCAAGCTATGACGACTTGAGACCTATCATAGCGACCTGTGTAGAGGGGGTAGGTGTCGAGTTCACTTCTCCAGGTTTTAAAAATAATAAAATTTTGTCGGTGGCCAATATTGTTGGTAAGGGGGCTCCTAAAACTAACGTTGCGCGCTCGGCCCTAGAAGACACAAGCGAGTACAGAGAAACGCTTAAGAAAATATATAAACTTTATTCAAAGCATGTTATTAGTGAGGTTGACAGGTTATCACAGAGCTTAGAATATTCTTTATCCCGAGCTGTAGAGCAAGCACCATTTATAGCATACCCCCTGACAAAAATTGCGGAAAATGCATCGCAGCCACACGTTTTAAAAGATGAGTTAGCAAGAATTCCTTACATACTTATGGAAGAAGATGGAGAACGCAAGAATATCTCCATGCGAGAACTAAAAGAACAAAATTATTTCTGGACCATAAATTCTCCGCTGCTTAGTTCAGTTGAGTTGTTTGTACGAGAGGCGCAAAAGAACGTTAGTGCCTTTTCAGTTCTTTCAAACCTACAGGAGGGTGGCGTTGAATTGCCGAAAGGCGCTATATTCTGCAACTTCGGCGGTGACACTTATATTGAAGAAACAGTGAGGGAGGTGTTTGAGCCTGTGGTATTCGAGGCTAATGAAAATGCTCGCCGACTATCTATAAAATGGGAGAAAATTCAGTCTAAGCCGAGGTGGATGTCAAATTATGATATTATTCAAGATGTCGGTTCGATCGATCGAACTTTGAGAAGAGCGTTCCAGCAACTTCAAGAAAATCATCGCCACAGAGGCTCGAGAGATCCGGCTTATATACATCTAGCGGTTTCTGATAATGTTGTGGTGCATAATCTAGATGGGTTTAGTGAGTTCATAGCCGATCGGAAGTTGTTTCTTCATCCATCAGACCCGTTGTCAAAATACATTAGAGAGATATGGGAGTCTGCTAGCCCGAACAATAAAATTAGCGTATTTTCCATTTTGACTGTCTATAGTCTTCTACGTGGCTATTATATTCCGAGAGACGAGTTTACGGGAGATTGGATTGAAAGGCTTTTATCAACCAGCAACCTAGAATCGCTCAGCGAGTATATTGATCGTCCTTCCTTTGTTGAGGTGATTCGGAAGAGAGAAGTCAAAATATTCAATCCGTTTGCTTGGAAGAGACGTGTAACAGAAGAAGAATAAGGAGGGCGTATAATGTATAATCAGGAAGTCTTTAAGTTAGAGAAGTACAAGTATATTCTGGCTAGGAAGCAATCGTTAAACGAGGCTACGTTCAAAATCACCGCAATTTACCAAGTTGCAATCGCAGCGCTAGGTCTAGCTCAGTATAATGTAATTGCAATGTTGAAAGCTGATACTATTACATTTGAGGTTGCCTCACTATCTAGCCTCTGCTTAATTCTAATGCTTACAATATTGACCATTTTGATTGTGGCGTTGCTGATTGGCGGAATATTGGCATGGTTAAAATACCGGCGCGACGAGAGCGAAATTGAGCAGGAAGTGTTCGGAAAGCCACGCTCACCTGTCAAGCTCACAAGTATTTTTACTTGGTATGAAACTTATATAGCAATCACAGTGGCTCTGGTTTTTTCATTGTGGCTATGGACTTACTTTGAGAGGCTGATACCGTTACTTTGCTTGTTTGCGGAAAAATAATAAACACAACAGCTGATGGTGGTCTCACCATCAGCTGTAAATCATTAGCCGGCCTCAAAAGGTTCAGCCCCTTCTACTAATAATTAGAAACCTCCTAAATCTAAAAATAGCACATTTGCAATATTTTTTTGCGATTGGTGCTTCCATGGTGACGCCCTCTCTTCTACCTTTTCACTAAGGCTACCCCAGCTCCTAGCATGTCGGCTTTGGGCCGTTTAGCAGCCTCTGGTCGCTAGCGTCTTAAAAACGCAGAGCCAAAATTGAAGTTGGCACTTCTATGCCAAATCTGAAATTTATCGGCTGGTTTGCAAGCCTGGATTTTGCGTAGAAACGCGATTTGCGGTTCTACTTTGGACACCAATCGCGCTGAAAAACGTTTTTTCATACTCAGGGCCCGAAATCGGTCAGCCTCAAAGGGCTGCTTTTGGTCAACAGGGGACATATGGTACTAGACGGCTCGGAAAGCGGGCCTTCCTCCTTTGTGTCCCTAGCTCGCGGGTTCTTTTACCAAAAGTTACTTTGCGTCAGTCGCTTTAGATAAATCTGTACACGGTAGGCTTGAATACACCAAGTTTGTTATCACGCGCTTGGCCCTCACTGCAAGTGACTACCTTGAGCTGGGTGAAATTGATATGCTAGACAACAGGAACTAAAATTAATATTTAGCATCCGCTTATATGAAAAATCAAGGATTTACTAATCATGGAAAAAATTAATCTTGAAGCGATTGATCCAAAAGTCGAACCAATTGATGAGAAGCTACACCGCATTGGAAGAGCTGCCGTAGGAGCAATACCCGTTGTGGGAAGTCCGTTGTTGGAAATTTTCAATTCTTTACTTGAGGCTCCTTTAAATAAGCGTCGCACAGAAACAATGCTTGCGATTGGAGCAGCTCTAAACGACCTCATAGAGCAAGGACTTGTAACGGAAGCAGGACTACAGGAAAATGAAGCGTTTGTAAGTACGGTTGCAGAAGTGTGCAATATCTCACTAAGGAACCATCAGGCAGAAAAGCTTGAAGCATTGCGGAATGCCGTAATAAATTCTGCGTTACCTACATGCCCAAGTGATGATTATCGACAGATATTCCTTAATTTCGTAGACGTGTGCACAGTTTCTCACATTAGACTGCTAAAGCTTTTCGAAGATCCTGAGCGGTGGTTTACTGAGAACAATCGTGTTAAGCCATACCAAACCACAGTATCGCTATCTCAGATTATTGCAAGCGCTATGCCCGAACTAATTGCAAATCATGAAATTCTCGACAGCATATGGAGTGATCTTTACCAAAAGGGGTTGGTCGAAGTAAAGCAGCTTGAAATGATTCTAAGTGCGGATAGTTGCCTGTCAAAACAAAATACGAAATTCGGAAGCAAGCTCGTGGCTTTTTTGAGTTGACTGCTTAGAGAGTGAGATTATCCTGTGAAGCAAATTTTTTATGCTGGCAATGATCGTCAACCGTGCGCAGCAGAATATGCAATAGTCGTTGATAATTCCGGCTCTATTCAACGCGCTCACATTGTCGTGGTTCAGTCGTCACAAAAAGGTATATGGACTAGCTTATACAATACCGACGAAGGACGAAATAATGTATTGAATAGGATTTTAGTGCAGGATCTTTTAGGGGTTAGAATAGAGTTTTTGACGTTTAATATCATTTTAGATCTATCCACTAGAATGGAAGGGTTTCGCCTTCCAATTAGGCTAAATTGGGCTGACTATATGAGCAAGGGTAATCCTTACAGGTCTAATTTTTCTCTAGTATCTGGCTTTAAACGTTTCTTTCTTCAATTATTTCGCAGAGAAAATAGAGAGGTGTCAATCTGGAGCGGTCATGTAGTTGGCGGTTGCGCAGAGTTCTACACCGATCTAATGGACCCAGACAGGTACCCACTGGACATTCACGAGGCTAGTAAACTTCTAGAACAAACCGGATACAGTCGCCCTAAACGTCGTTCCTAGCTAAAAGCCAGTGGGTATACCGATATGACAGTGGAGCGGGACGCTAGGGGGATTAGAAATAATGGAACAGCCGTAGTCGACTCCGTCGACCGATATTGGCCGAAAGCCGACGGTCGCGAACGGCAGCAATCGGCCAATAGTTGCCTGTTGGAGCCGGCTAAAATCGGCCCAAAGCAGCCTTTCACGGCAGAGCTTTTGCAGTCAGTTGAGTGGCGCTAGCTACTTCATAACTGGCATCATTTACAGACAAGTTACCGTTGCAAGGAATCAACATTGTCGAATAAATCTGCTATGCAGAAACTATGGAAAATCTTTCATCATTGGGCTCCACCGGTTTTCTGCACTTTCCTGGCGTACTACCTCGGAAAAGGGGCATTTGACGGGCTCGGTGCAACATTAGGTGAGGCATGAGCGTCAACTGGAGGATGGGCTACAGACCCTATCTCGTACCCACGGTGGTTTGTTCTCACATCGACGACTAGCGTCCTGGGTGGGGGGATCTTTCTCTGGATCAAGCAATACCAGCGTCTCAAGGTGCTGAGCAAGAGCCATGAGGAGTTGATCGACGGTATGACCGAAGCATTCAGTAAGGCTACCAAAGACCTTGATTAGCTGTGACCCTTCGTTAGCCGTCTGCTCACAATACTTCAGCTAGATCCGCTACGGAATGGCCGGCGACAGCCATCGCCTAGTGTCCGCTTCTGGCCGAAAGCAGACCTCCGCGGGCGTCATATTGAGCCGAGAACCGCCAGTGTTTAGATGGTTGGCGCATGAGGCGCATTTTGCCTCGGTTTGGGCATATGCCATCATTCGACTAACTCAATGCAGCGGTTAAGCTTCGATCCTTTGAGCTTCACCACGGGGTTCCAGTTTCCGAAGGTGGCGAGGTTTACGATGTCGACAACCTCAGCGCTTTGGCACCTAAAGGCCTTATTGATACACACCGGAGCTCGAAATGATCGCACTCAAAAGCAGCCTTTCCGAATACTCGGAGAGCGAGTTTCTCGAACTGATCAGAGAAATCTGCAGCGCCGCGGGCACCGAAGATTATCAGGACGAGTTGCTGGAAAATTTCATTGAGGTGACTGGCAATCCTGCGGCCTCTGACTGGATTTATTATCCAAAAGACGGCGAGGACGATTCGCCGAAAGGCATTCTGAGAACCGTCAAAGCTTGGAGCTCGTCGCAGGGTTTGCGAGGCTTTAAAGAGTAAGGTGGAGAAGGACGTAATTGGAGCTGAAGGTAACTAAAAAGGGCCCGGACGGGCCCTTTTTCAGGTGAAGCGACTTTATTTTTTCAACCAGCTCTCAACCTCGTCGGCTCCGTGCTTGGTTTTCCACTCTTTCAGCGTCTTGTGATTGCCGCCTTTGGTTTCAACCACTTCGCCGGTGTGTGGGTTTTTGTAAGTCTTCAGCTGGCGAGGCTTGCGAGTAGCGGTCGCTTGGGCAGGCGCTTGGCGGCGCGAGCTGCTCTGCGGGTCAAGCAGATTGATGATGTGCTTTAGGCTGAAACCGTACTGATTAAGCAGCTCGCGTAGCTTCGTTTCGAACTCAATTTCCTTTTTCAGCGCTCCGTCGCTCTTTAGTGCTTCCAACGCCTGGAGCTGTTCTGCGAGGTGTTTTTCAAGCTGACGGTATTCGGCAAGTTTGGACATGTGCATTCCTTGTGTTGTTTGTGTTTTAGCGATATCTATCTGAAGTGTATTACAGCACGGAGTTCAGCTCACTTTCGCCCCTTCAACTGGTCTTCGATGTAGCTCATTTCGTTCTTGATCAAGTTGACGGTCAGTGTCTGGACATTCGAGACCTTACCGGTTTTGATGTCCACAATTTTCATCAGCGCGGTCAGGTGGTTTTTTCGCGCCTTCAAGGTGTCTGTCCAGTTGGCACTGCTTTGTATTGGAGTGATCATGATCGTGGTCCTGATGGATTTTTAAACAGCCTACATCGGTAGGCTGTTTCGGGCAGCTTGGTGGGTTACAGCGAGAGAACTTCTTGGATTGAGTATTTGGCGGCGCGCTCCCACAGATCTGTACTGTTCCAGTTGTGGAAGTTTTCGCCTTCCTCAGGAATTACCAGTTTTCTAAGAGTAATTTGGTCGCCACCAACAAGATTGATGGCAGACCAGAGCTTGCCGCCCATCTCCAATAACTCTTGAGCTTTTTCGTTCCACTGTTCTTCGAGAACAGTCCGTGCCAAGTGCAACGCCTGTCGTTCGATGGCTTTGTGTTCCTTCTGTGCCTCGTCGATATGTTGATCTACGATCACCAGCTCCTGCTCCAGCGCGGCAATGATCAGAAGTTGCCGACGATGGTGCTCGCTCGCAGTCGCCAGATTCTTTGCAGCTTTCTGGGCATCGGCATTGGCGGTCTTCTCACCCTCCGTGTCGCCCCAGGCCACGGCTTGTGCATAGGCGGTCGCTGCATCGGTTTCGGCTTGCCGAGCCTTGGCCATGTCCTCTTCTGCCTGCTGCTGGATCTGCGCCAAGCGGGTGCTGAGGCTGTCGCGTTTCTCGTTGAGCTCTTGTTCGTCGGCTTTCCAGTTCGTCATCGATTCGACGTAGCCCGCCATCAGGATTTCCTGATTGAGCAGCTGTTCACGTCGTCGAATTCGAGCGTCTGCATGGCTAGCGCGTGTCTTGCAGGAGTCGTAAGGAATTTTGAGGGTGTTGTACTGTTTTCGAATTTCATACAGTCGATCTGCATCGAGTTCCTCCTCGTTTTCCAAGAGCGCTTCCAATGGAGCTATTTGCACGTAGTGCTCTGCTGCCTCCCTCAGGAGGCTATCGCGGCGGGTGGTCCACTCTGCGATTTCGCCCATCAACACTCGCTTCTTTTCACATACGCTAATCACTTCGCCTGTGGCTGCTACGGCAGGTGAAAGCCCTGTCTCATGAGCATCTGGATTGCTGGCTAGCAGTTCGTGCTGTTCGGTGGAGGTTTGGGATTCTTTCATTCGTCTTGTTCCTTCAAAAAATGGGTTTGGGTTGAATGAGCGGCTGGCGAGGCCGGGAATAAGCCGGCGTTACCTCGATCAGCGGGGATGCCCTCAGGCGGCCCGAGCCTCGCCGTCATCCGGTTCTGGAATAGCCTTCACGATGTAGCAGCGTTGCTGCCCGAGGCCGGGTAGCCGCACCAGACTCGACGCCTTGCCGTCGCTGCTCGGTTCCAGCACGCCGCGTTGCAACAGTTCCTTGTTCACTGCCGTGAGGTTCATGCCGCGAAAGATCTCGGAGCGCCATGCCTCGGTCAGCACGTAGTAGGTGTTGGTGGTGTGCATGGTGTCGCCCATGCCGTGCTCCAGCGTCTTGCGAAAGCCGAGGCGGTCGATGGTGCGCGGGCCGTGTTCGTCGATCTTCGCTGCCGCCGATTCCCAGCGGGTAAAGCGGCTTTCGCCGAAGCGCTCGATCACCTGGCGCAGCCGCGCCAAAATCGCATCGCCCTCGAAGTTTCCGGCGCCGCCGCGCTCGTGGAGCCATGCGTTTAAGCACACGCGAGCGGCTGTGGTAGCCGTGCCGTCCGGCCAACCGGTGATGCCCATCGCTGTGGCCAGCTCGCCTGCTGCGGCGGCGAGGCCGAAGCGCGCTGCGGCACGGTGTGCCTGTCCACTCGCGGATGCAGGGAGCGACTTGGCAATGAAGCCTTCCAGCGTGCGGCGCAAGATTGCGGCCCAGCCGTGGCGCTTGCCGGGTTCGCACAGCGCGGTCAGAAAGGCGGTGAGCGGTGTGCCGTAGTAGTTCGCCACCCGCGCCTTGAGTGCATCGGACAGTGCTGCCGCATCTTCGAAACCGTTGAGCGTGTCGAACATGCCAAGGCCTTTGCTGGCATCGGCCGGGACGGCGAGCATGCGCACCTCCATACCGGCTTTTAGTTCCTTGTTGGCTTCGGCCATGTGCTGGGCCAATGTCTTCTCGCCGGTGGAGAGAAAAAGCAGACGCCATTCCTGCACCTGCCGGCCCGCTTGGCCTCGATCATTGGCTCGTGCCTTGCCGGTGCCGTTGCCGAGCATGTACACCGTCTCGCCGATGATGCGGGCATCACACATGCCGATTTCATCGAGCACCAGAAGCCCGTCGGAATGCGCGGCAGCGATCGACTCCAGTGCGTTGTCGGTCGAGCGCCACGAGCGCACCAGACGCGGCCCGCCGTAGATCGAAGCGGCAACTTGCAGGTGCGTAGTCTTGCCGCCGGAGCTGTCGCCGTAGAGGTGAAATCCGCCCGATTCGTGGCCGAGCATGTGCAGCAGGGGGCCGGCGAAGGCCACTCCGACGACAAACGCCAAGCGATGGTTGCCGATGCACAACGCGCCGATCTGCTGTTGCCATTGATCCAGCGTGCCCGCTTCGCTGATCGGCGGAAGCTGGGCGCCGGCCTCGTAGAAGTGCAGGTGTTCCGCGTGCATGCCGACCTGCTGCTCGGGCAACAGAAAGGCGTTGTCATGCCAACCCAAACGGGTGACCAGACGCGCACGTTGCGCGCTGTCGAAGCCGCCCAGATAACTCTGCAAATCGTTGCGTGCGTTGCGCCCCGAGCGACTGCCGGCCAGACGCAACCCCATGTCCACCAGCGGGCCGAGTACGTCCTTGCCGAAGTCGCCGGTCATAGTGCGCGCCGGAATGTTCCAGCGTTTCTTGGTGCCGTCGGGGTCGTCGAACTCGACCAGCAAACCCCAGTTGTGACCCTTCTCGTCACGGGTGCGCGCAAGGATTGCCAGCGGCGAACACACCGGGCGTGCTTCACCGTCATCGCCGGCATAAAACACACCTTCGGACGTCAGGCGAAAGCCACCGAGCATCAAGTCGGTTTTCGATTTTGCCGGGCGCTTGGCTGCTGCTTTGGGTTTCGCTTCTGGCTCCGGTTCTGGCTTGGGTTCCACCTGGGCAACTACCGGTTTTTCTTCGATCACACTGAACAGCTCGCCACTAGTTTCCAGTTTGGCGAAATGGCCGGCGGTCCAGCCTTTGCCGAGTGCGTCAGCGGCATCGTCGCCGTCATCCCATTGACCACCTTTGGCGAATGCAGCGTGGTCGTTCTTCAACGTAGGCTTGCGTTTGAACACCTCCAGCTCGATGAACCGGACCGACGCGGCGCCGATTTCGCTCAGCTTCTCGGCGACGGTGTTCATGCAGGCTTTTCCGCTGTCGTCGTTGTCCGGCCACAACACCACGTCTCGTCCCTTGAACGGTGTCAGGTCAGCTTTGTGCCAGGAGTTGGAGCCGTTCGGCCAGCAGGTGGCGACATAGGTCGGCAACAGCTCGGCGGCGGCATCGGCCGCTTTCTCGCCTTCGCACACAACCACTGGTGTGTCAGCGCGCTGGGCTAGTTCATCAAGGTGCAGCAGCGGACGGGGATCCGGCAGACCCTGCCAGCGCCACTGCGTGGTTTGACCATCAGAGCGCTGACACCACGTCAGCGGTGCAAAGACCTTCTTCGGCTTGCCGTCCTCATCCGGGCCGAGGTCGAAGCGATACAGCGCCATGAGCGGCTGACCCTGTGCATCACGATAGATCCATACCTTGGACGGCACACCGTGTTCACGGTGCTTGGCCGGGCACTTGTTCATGGCCTCGGTCGGGATCGGCTGGATGGCGTTCCATGTCGGCGCCTTGGGCTTAGTCGGGGCGACTGTGATCTTGGCGGCGCCGGGTGCAACGTTCAGCCAATCCGCCAGTTTGTGGCAAGCTTCAACGTCGGTGTCGCCGTCCAGATACCGCACCAGATCAATCAAGTCGCCGCCTTTATCGCCGGTAGCAAAATCCGCCCATGTGCCTTTGCTCAAATTGACCTTGAGCGATCCCGCACGCTTGTCGCTGCGAGTCGGATTCGGAGCGGTGTATTCCTTGCCGCCGTCCACGCGCTTGCCGTTGGGTAGCCAGTGCGACAAGACACGATCAATATCTTTCAGCGCGGCGGATTTCACGTCGGCAAAGCTCGGGCGTTTAGCGTTGTTCGGTCGTTGGCTCATGTGTCAGCCCTCGGCAGAAACAGTGCATCGTTGATGTCGTCGATCAGGGCTTTGGCCATCTCGCCCAGGTACAAGGCGGGCCAACTGAAGCGCTCGCCGTGGTCACTCATGGCCGCGTCGAAACTGAGCTGGTTCGCGTGATGCTGCAGCAACGACACCATCTCCAGCGCGTCTTCGACGGGTACTCCGGCATTCACCCGAAACAGCTTCAGGTCGGTGGCATTGACGCGAGAAAAGGTAGCGTGGCCCGGCGTGGTGGAAATGTTCATAGCGCACCGCCTTTCTGCACCGCAGGTGTTGAGGTGGTGTCACCGTGCATGGCCAGCGTTTTGATCAAACCGAGGGTGCCGCGCACGTCCCAGAGGACGGCGGCAATGACGTGATTGGCAAGGCGTGAGGATTCGTTTTCGAAGTGATCTTCCAGCAGCGTGAGTACCGAGTCAGCGCGGTCGATGGCGCAGGTGATGGCGTCGATAGGTACGCCGGCTTCTGCGGTTGGATTCACGCAGAGCAGATCTTCGGGCAGGGCAAAACTCAGGGCGTTGTTCATTGGGCACCGCCTGCGGTTTCGAGCGCGCGGGCTTTGGCCATGTGAGCGTTGTAGCGGGAGAGGCGTGTAGCGAGACTGGAGTTGGCGTGTAAAGCGGCGAGAGCCATTGCACGGTGTGCAGCGGCGCGAATTTTGGACGGATTGAGGGCAGGCATAGGTGACACTCCAAGTTTGAAGATGGAGCTGCCACTGATCGTCGCCAAACGATTTAGGGTGGCAGCTGTGCGCAGGTTGGCGAACCGGGAACTTGGAACCCGGCAGACCCGAAGGTCTCCCACGCACAGCTGCCATAACACGAAACGGCGGGCACAAAAAAAGCGCCTGCTGTCGGATGGGGCGCCTGTGCGCCAAGTAACTCGGGTCGCCAAACCCGGTCGCTGAATTTGCAGCGACGGCCAGAGAGTAACGTCCGTGTTTCGAAAGTGCAACTGCGCTGATGGCTTGCGGATTTTTCAGGTGCGGCATAAATTGTTCGGGCATGTAGATTGACCTCAACGCCTCCGGATCGCCCCCGGAGGCGTTTTCGTTTCAGGCATGGGCTTCCCAGCGCAGGGAGAGAAGGGGCAGGAATCCGCCGTTGAGCATGGAGCGGGCGTCTTCGTAAGCCTCGACCTGCTGGCCTTCGTCGACGACAACGGCTCTGGTCTTTTCGCAATGGAGGGAGAGGGCGCACCAGGTGCCGTCGGCCCAGCTGAGCACGCTGACAACGCGACCTTGCCTGTCCTGCTGGCTGCGGTAGCGTTCAAGACGCTGCATGACGCGAGATGAGAAACCGATCCGACGCAACACGGAAAAGGGGTGCATCAAAGCGTTGTTTGCAGTCTTGTGGCTCATGCAGCCACCTGATCACGTGCCTCGATGCGGCTGCGCGCCCACGCTTGAACTTCGGAAAGGACCCAGGCGACAGGGGCGCCGCGTGCGTTGCTATTGCTCAGTTTGACGGGCTGCGGAAAGCCGCAGTCGGTGCGCTGCATCAGTTTGTAGATGGTCGAACGCTTCATCCCCACAATGCCTTCCACCTCCCGCATGCGGATTAAAGTTGAAGCGGCATCAAAAAGTGAGGCGGCGTTGGTGGGGGGCTTGCGGGGAAAATCGGTGACAGAGGTGTTCATAGGTATTGCTCTCGATTGGTTTGGACAACGAGAGCAATGGTCTAGAAATTGGTCGGCGGTGAGCAGTTCACTTCCATTTGAAATGACATTGAAATATCGGTCACACCACAAAATTGCGCTTGAGGATTCCCTCCACGCTTTTGCGGGTTAGCGTTTTCTCGGTTTCCAGTGTCACCCACTCAGCACGCTGGTTGAGTGGTTTGGACACCTCTCGTTCCAGCCAGGCGTGAACCGCCGTGGTCACGTTTCGCCGTGACATTCCGCTAGCCACGTAATGTCGACCTTGCCTAATGATTGCCGTATCCCGTGCGCCGATTTCTTCGTTACGCTCCATTCCGCTGATGATGCCGCCCTTTGTGCGGATAGCGTTCTCGATTGCCCTGTAAGCGATTGGGGTCAGCTCGTCACTGATCAAGCAGGGTAGGGATGTTATGGGCTCCAAAAAAAGCACGTACTGGTCCAGTGCCTCAATACGTTCGTTAGGATCAACCTGCCTTTCCACAACCTGACAATAAAGGTCCCACGGCCAATCCGTCGGAGCCTCGGCAACATGCGACCAAGCCTCTTGTTCGGTGTAGCGCATCCAGTCAGCTAAGGCGCTCAGTGCTTTCACTGCGCAGGCCATGACGTAGGCTGCATATGCCTCGCGTTCCGATGCTGAATGACACTTGCTGTATTGGCGAACCCAATGCGCGAGACGGTTTTTTTTGTCGGTTGAGGCGTACTGAAAAATAGCCTCCTCATGCATCGTTGTCTGGATGCACATGCTGCTCATGTCGCTGCTGATGTCGCCGGTCTGGATGCGGATGCAGCACTGATTGATCAGCTCGCACACGTCAGTGATCTGTTCATTGCAGAACTCGTAGAGTGGCTGCTCTGAGAGATATTGGATCAGGCCAGCGGTTAGCGCCGAGTGCAAAATCGGGTGGGTATCAATCATGCCAATGACTCTCGACATGCAACTCACTGTCCCGCGCCCTGCGAGTTTGAAGCATAGCCAGCGAGATTTGCGCAATTGCCAAGTGTGGCGAGTGTCGGCCCGCAGCCGGATAGGGGCTTGTTCTGGCGTTACACAATTTGCATACGTTACATCGCATGTGCGGAAGATTGTGCAGGCGTGTAACGGGCATTAAAGCCAATGAAACCGGGTGTCTGGCCGGCATCGTTACATGAGTAACACCCGTTACATCGATTTTGAGGGTGGTATGGATAGGTGTGTTCATACCGCTTTCCCAAGCTGTCCCCTGATCACCATCTCGCTCGCCAGTGCATCAAGGTGATCTGCATACCACTGCATCATCTTCACCCTGTGCTCAAGGTATTGAGCCTTGTTGTATACCCCGGATATTCCCTCTTCTTTGTGAGCAAGCTGCGCTTCGACATGCTCTTTTGGCCAGCCGTGTTCCCTGAGTAGAGTGCTGGCGGTGTGACGAGTCCCATGACCAACCAGGCGGCCTTTATAACCAACCGTCGCGAAGACTTTGTTGATGGTGTTTTCACTTATCGTCGGATTCTTAGCGCCGACTCCGGGGAAAAGCCAGCGACTACGACCGGTGAGACAATGGAGTTCTTTGAGTGCGATAAGAGCTTGCTTAGGGAGTGGGCACACAAAGTCCCTGCGCATCTTCATCTTTGCGGCAGGCGTCGTCCATGTTGCTCCATCAAGGTCGAACTCTTTCCATTCAGCTAACCGAACCATGCCCGGTCTAGATGCGGTCCAGATACAGAGCCATGCAGCAGTTCGGGCCGTCAGCCTGCTGGGAGTGTTTTTGAGTGCTTGGAGGAATTCTGCCAACTCAGGCTCAAGCAAATGAGGATGCTGCTGAGTCTTCGGGGCTTGAGCGGCAATATCTCGTAGTCGACTGCCTGGATCGTTTTCCGTGAGGCCCAAACCGATGGCTCGCCCGAATATCTGATTGATCCAAGTGCGACATTTTTCCGCCACGTTGTGTGCATTCCGGGCTTCGATGGATGCTTGGAGTTCCGCGCAGTCGGTACGGGTGATTTCGTCTAGAGGCTTATCGCCCAGTGCCGGGAGTATGTCTTTGTCGAGGTAGGTGCGGATTTTGTTGAGAGTGGAGGGTGCGAGACCCTTTTCCTCTTTTGCCTTCAGCCAGGCATCAGCGGCAGCTCGAAAGGTTCGGGTCTTGGCCGCATGGATAGCAGCTTTCGCGGATCGCTTTTGTTCTAGGGGATCGGCACCGCTACTCACTACCTTGCGTAGATCGGCAGCTTTGTCCCTTGCCAGCGCACCACTTACTTCCGGGTAACCCCCGAGCCCCATCCAAGCCCAATTGCCCGCCGGACGTTTGTAGCGGAGTTGCCAGGATTTACCACCATCAGGTTTAACCCTGAAGTAGAGGCCGTTTCCGTCCAGCTCCCTGTATTCCTTTGATTCCGGCTCCAATCCCGCAAGTGTCGTGTCAGCGAGAGGGCGGCGCTTGATGTCTGCGCGCTTCATCCTTGTATCCCAAAGTTAGGTATTTTTCTCAGGATACAAGCAGGGATACAGGGATACAACGGATAAGGGGAGACAGGGGTAGACAGACAGGCACAAAAAAACCGGCCAAGTGGCCGGTTTCTTTGGATCTGAGAGGCTGGTAGAGACTCTCAGATACTGCTATGTGGTGCCCCGAGGGAGACTCGAACTCCCACTCCTTTCGAAAACGGATTTTGAATCCGCCGCGTCTACCAATTCCGCCATCAGGGCTCAATGGCGGCGAAGTATAGAGATGAGATTACCGTCGGTCAATCAGGTACATAGAGAATTTTCGATATTTCCGCTAGACTTTCCGGCCCTGCTAGACGAACCCCATCATGCGCGTTGCTGACTTTACTTTCGAGCTCCCTGATTCGCTGATCGCCCGCCACCCTTTGGCCGAGCGTCGCGGTAGTCGCCTGCTGACCCTTGACGGGCCGAGCGGCGCCCTCGCACACCGTCAATTCACTGATTTGCTTGAGCATTTGCGCCCGGGCGATTTGATGGTGTTCAACAATACCCGGGTGATTCCGGCGCGGCTGTTCGGGCAGAAAGCGTCCGGCGGCAAGCTGGAAATCCTCGTTGAACGGGTGCTCGATACGCACCGCGTGCTGGCCCATGTGCGCTCCAGCAAGTCGCCGAAGCCGGGTTCGAAGATTCTTATCGACGGCGGTGGCGAAGCCGAAATGCTCGCGCGTCACGATGCGTTGTTCGAACTGGGCTTCGCGGAAGAAGTGTTGCCGCTGCTTGATCGCGTCGGGCACATGCCGTTGCCTCCTTATATAGACCGCCCGGACGAAGGCTCGGATCGCGAGCGTTATCAGACCGTGTACGCCGAGAAACTCGGTGCGGTAGCGGCGCCGACAGCGGGGCTGCATTTCGATCAGTCGCTGATGGAAGCAATTGCGGCCAAGGGCGTCGAGACCACGTTCGTCACGCTGCACGTGGGCGCGGGGACGTTCCAGCCGGTGCGCGTCGAGAAGCTTGAAGATCACCACATGCACACCGAGTGGCTGGAAGTCGGCCAGGACGTGGTCGATGCGGTCGCAGCGTGCCGTGCGCGCGGTGGTCGGGTGATTGCGGTCGGCACCACCAGCGTGCGTTCGCTGGAAAGTGCCGCGCGCGATGGTGTGCTCAAGCCGTTCAGTGGCGACACCGATATCTTTATCTTCCCGGGCCGGCCGTTCCACGTGGTCGATGCCCTGGTGACCAATTTCCATTTGCCGGAATCCACGCTGTTGATGCTGGTTTCGGCATTTGCCGGTTATCCCGAGACCATGGCCGCCTACAAGGCTGCCGTCGACAACGGTTACCGCTTTTTCAGCTACGGTGATGCGATGTTCATCACCCGTAATCCCGCACCTACTGCCCCTAAAGAAACCGGCCCAGAGGAAACAGAATGAGTCGCGAATGTCGCATGTCCTTTGAACTTCTGGCCACCGATGGCAAGGCCCGGCGTGGTCGCCTGACCTTCCCGCGTGGCACCGTCGAGACCCCGGCGTTCATGCCGGTGGGCACTTACGGCACGGTCAAGGGCATGTTGCCGCGTGACATCGTTGCCACCGGCGCAGAAATCATTCTGGGCAACACCTTCCACCTGTGGCTACGCCCTGGCACCCAAGTGATCAAGGAACACGGCGACCTGCACGATTTCATGCAGTGGAAAGGCCCGATCCTCACTGACTCGGGTGGCTTTCAGGTGTTCAGCCTCGGCGCGATGCGCAAGATCAAGGAGGAGGGCGTGACCTTCGCCTCCCCGGTCGACGGCGCCAAAGTGTTCATGGGCCCGGAAGAATCGATGCAAGTGCAGCGCGATCTCGGCTCCGACATCGTGATGATTTTTGACGAATGCACGCCGTACCCGGCTGACGAAGACGTCGCGCGTGTTTCGATGGAATTGTCGTTGCGCTGGGCTCAGCGTTCGAAAAATGCCCACGGTGACAACACCGCTGCATTGTTCGGCATCGTTCAGGGTGGCATGCACCAGGATCTGCGCATGCGCTCGCTCGAAGGCCTCGACAAGATCGGCTTCGATGGCCTGGCCATTGGCGGTCTGTCGGTGGGCGAGCCGAAGCACGAAATGATCAAAGTGCTGGATTATCTGCCGGGCATGATGCCGGCTGACAAACCTCGTTACCTTATGGGCGTTGGCAAACCGGAAGATCTGGTTGAGGGTGTGCGCCGCGGTGTGGACATGTTCGATTGCGTGATGCCAACCCGTAATGCCCGCAATGGGCATCTGTTCATTGATACAGGCGTGCTGAAGATCCGTAACGCGTTCCATCGCCATGATGAATCGCCGCTGGATCCGACCTGCGATTGCTATACCTGCCAGAACTTCTCCCGCGCTTATCTGCATCACCTGGACAAGTGCGGCGAAATGCTGGGAAGCATGCTCAATACCATCCATAACTTGCGCCATTATCAGGTGCTGATGGCTGGTTTGCGCGAGGCTATTCAACAGGGTACATTGGCCGCCTTTGTCGATGCCTTCTACGCCAAACGCGGGCTCCCCGTTCCGCCTTTGGACTGAGTTTTCTGACCCCAAGATTCAACATTTGCAACTGGAGTGCTAAATGAGCTTTTTTATCTCTAACGCCATGGCTGACGCGGCTGCACCGGCTGCTGCCGGCCCAATGGGCGGCGGTTTCGAGTGGATTTTCCTGGTCGGCTTCCTGGTCATCTTCTACCTGATGATCTGGCGTCCACAGGCCAAGCGCGCCAAAGAGCAGAAGAACCTGCTGAGCAGCCTGCAGAAAGGCGACGAAGTTGTGACCACTGGCGGCATCGCCGGCAAGATCACCAAAGTGGCTGATGACTTCGTGGTTCTGGAAGTTTCCGACACCGTGGAAATGAAGTTCCAGAAAGGCGCCATCGCCGCCACGCTGCCAAAAGGCACGCTGAAAGCGATCTGAAGCAACAACTTCTACTCAATCGACGGGGCGCGCAAGGCGCCCCGCGTTCATAACGGGCGGCGTGATGCTGAACAAATATCCTCTGTGGAAATACATTCTGATCCTGGCGGTGCTGGCGATCGGTCTGATTTATTCCGCTCCGAATCTATACCCCGATGACCCGGCCATTCAGGTCAGTGGTGCAAGCACTGCGCTGCAAGTCAATCAGGCTGATCTGGATCGTGTGAGCACTGCGCTCAAGGAGTCCGGGATCAACGTCAAGGCAGCCACGCTGGCCGCCAACGGCAAGGGCGGTCTGATCCGTCTGAGCAAGGCTGAAGACCAGTTGCCGGCCAAAGACGTTGTGCGCAAGGCGTTGGGTGATGACTACGTCGTCGCGCTGAACCTGGCACAGACCACCCCGCAATGGCTTCGCAATCTGGGCGCGCACCCGATGAAGCTGGGTCTGGACTTGTCCGGTGGTGTGCACTTCCTGCTGGAAGTGGACATGGACAAAGCCCTCGATGCACGCCTGAAAGTCTACGAAGGCGACGTCAAGAGCCTGCTGCGTAAAGAGAAGCTGCGCTATCGCAGTCTGCCGCAACTGGGCGGTGCCATTCAGTTGGGCTTCAGCGATGAAGACTCCCGCGAACAGGCCCGTGCACTGATCCGCAAGAACTTCAACGATTTCGACATTGTTCCGGCCGACCTCAACGGTCAACCGGTGCTGCGTCTGGCGATGACCCCGGCGAAGCTGGCGGAAATCCGTGAATACTCCATCAAGCAGAACTTGACCACGGTACGTAACCGCGTCAACGAGCTGGGTGTTGCCGAACCGATCGTTCAGCGTCAGGGCGCCAACCGCATCGTGGTTGAGCTGCCGGGCGTGCAGGACACTGCCGAAGCCAAGCGTATTCTCGGCAAGACGGCCAACCTTGAGTTCCGTCTGGCTGCTGAGCCGGGTGCTTCGAAAGCCACCTCCGAAACCTTCGAGTTCCGTGAAGGCAATCGTCCGCCAGCACAGATCGAACGTGGTCTGATCATCACCGGTGACCAGGTCACCGACGCCAAGGCCGGTTTCGGCGAGCACGGCACCCCGGAAGTGAACATCCGTCTGGATGGTCATGGTGGTGAACTGATGAGCCGCGCTACTCGTTCGAACGTCGGTCGCAGCATGGCGGTGATCTTCATCGAACAGCGTCCGGTCACCACTTACACCAAGCAAGTGGTCGATGGCGTCGAGAAAGACGTTGCGGTGCAAACGTTCAAGGAAGAGAAGAAGATCATCAGCCTGGCGACCATTCAGTCGCCGCTGGGTGCTCAGTTCCGCATCACTGGCCTGAACGGTCAGGGCGAGTCGTCCGAACTGGCGCTGCTGCTGCGTGCCGGTGGTCTGGCCGCACCGATGTACTTCGCTGAAGAGCGCACCATCGGCCCGAGCCTGGGTGCTGACAACATCACCAAAGGTATCGATGCGTCGCTGTGGGGCATGCTGTTCGTGTCGCTGTTCATCATCGCCATCTACCGCTTCTTCGGCATCATCGCCACCGTCGCGCTGGCGGTGAACATGGTGCTGCTGCTGGCCTTGATGTCGCTGCTGGGTGCAACGCTGACCCTGCCGGGTATCGCCGGTATCGTATTGACCATGGGTATGGCGGTCGACGCCAACGTGCTGATCTTCTCGCGGATTCGTGAAGAGATCGCCGCCGGCATGACCGTGCAGCGTGCAATCAACGAAGGCTTCGGCCGGGCATTCACCGCGATTCTCGACGCCAACCTGACTACCTTGTTGGTCGGCGGGATTCTCTTTGCCATGGGCACCGGCCCGGTCAAAGGTTTCGCAGTGACCATGTCCCTCGGGATCTTTACCTCGATGTTCACGGCCATCATGGTGACCCGCGCAATGGTCAACCTGATCTTCGGCGGACGTGACTTCAAGAAGTTGTGGATTTAAGGGGCTGCCATGTTACGTACAATCAACTTCATGGGCGTTCGCAACTTCGCGTTCGGCGTCACAGTGTTTCTCACGTTGCTGGCTATGTTCAGTGTCGTGACCAAGGGTATGAACTGGGGCCTGGACTTCACCGGCGGTACGCTCATCGAGCTGACCTACGAGCGTCCGGCCGACGTTACCAAGGTGCGTGAGCAACTGGCGACGTCGGGTTACCACGAAGCCATCGTGCAGAGCTTCGGTGCGACTACCGATCTGCTGGTGCGCATGCCGGGTGAAGACCCGCAACTGGGTCATCAGGTCGCGGAAGCGCTGCTGAAGGTCGGCGGCGATAACCCGGCAACGGTCAAGCGTGTCGAGTTCGTCGGCCCGCAGGTCGGTGAAGAGCTGCGCGACCAGGGCGGCCTCGGCATGCTGCTGGCGCTCGGCGGCATCCTGATCTACCTGGCTTTCCGCTTTCAGTGGAAATTCGCGGTCGGCGCCATTGTTTCGCTGATTCACGACGTGATCGTAACCATCGGTATCCTGTCGTACTTCCAGATCACTTTCGATCTGACCGTGCTGGCGGCGGTGCTGGCGATCATCGGTTACTCGCTGAACGACACCATCGTGGTGTTCGACCGGGTTCGTGAGAACTTCCGTGTGCTGCGCAAGGCAACGCTGATCGAGAACATCAACATCTCGACCACGCAAACCCTGCTGCGCACCATGGCAACGTCGATCTCGACTTTGCTGGCGATCGCGGCACTGCTGTTCTTCGGCGGTGACAACCTGTTCGGCTTCTCGATCGCGCTGTTTATCGGTGTTCTGGCGGGTACTTACTCGTCGATCTACATCGCTAACGTGGTGCTGATCTGGCTGAACCTGACTACCGAGGATCTGATTCCTCCGGCCAACACCGAGAAGGAAGTCGACGACCGTCCATAACGGCCATCGTTTTCCCGGCTGTCAGCCCAAGAAAGGCGCGAGTTGAACTCGCGCCTTTTTTTATGCTCCAAGGCTGGGAGAAGCGCGGGCGCGTCCCGCATGTGATGGTCAGGAGGTTCATGTGAACAAGTCGTTGCTGGTTGGTGCGGTATTGGGTGCTGTCGGTGTGACTGCCGGGGGTGCTGTTGCCACCTACAGCCTGGTTAAAAGCGGCCCTGAGTATGCGCAAGTATTGGCCGTTGAACCGGTTAAAACACAGATCAAGACTCCACGTGAAGTGTGCAAGGACGTGACAGTGACTCGTCAGGCACCGGTAAAAGATCAACACCAGATTGCCGGTACCGTCGTCGGTGCATTGGCAGGTGGTTTGCTGGGTAATCAGATTGGCGGCGGCACCGGCAAGAAGATTGCCACGGTAGCCGGTGCGGTCGGTGGTGGTTATGCGGGTAACAAGGTGCAGGAAGGCATGCAAGAGCGTGACACCTACACCACCACGCAAACCCGCTGCAACACGGTCAATGACATCAGCGACAAGGTCGTCGGTTACGACGTGCGTTACTCGCTCGATGGCAAGGAAGGCAAGGTGCGGATGGATCGCGATCCGGGCAACCAGATTCCGGTCGACAAGGAAGGCAAGCTGATTCTGTCGCAGAATGAGCCGGCTCAGTAAGTACCGACTGTTTTAACAAGAAGCACCCTGCGGGGTGCTTTTTTTGTACCCGCAATTTTTGGCTAAACCGTGCCCCCCCCTGTGGGAGCGAGCCTGCTCGCGAATGCGGTGTGCCAGCCGGCATCAATGTTGATTGTCAGAATGCATTCGCGAGCAGGCTCGCTCCCACATGAAGATTTTGGTGGTCTGTAGATCGAATTCCAGGCATAAAAAAAGCACCCCGAAGGGTGCTTTTTTCCTTTCGCGTGAAGCTTAGCGCTTCAGCGAAGCCGGCAGGTGCGGCTGGATCGCCGTCAGTACTGCCTTGAAGCATTTGGTGTTGCCGGCAACGATGTGGCCTTTTTCAAGGAAGTCGTGACCGCCGGTGAAGTCGCTCACCAGGCCGCCAGCTTCTTGAATCAGCAGGGCGCCTGCAGCCATGTCCCACTCGGACAGACCCGATTCCCAGAACGCGTCGAAACGACCGGCAGCGACATAAGCCAGGTCCAGGCTTGCCGAACCGGCGCGGCGGATGCCGGCAGTCTGGCCAACCAGGGCGCGGAACATGCCCAGGTAGTTGTCGAGGTTGTCCATCTGGTCGTCACGGAACGGGAAACCGGTACCCAGCAGGGCGCCGTCAAGGCTGGTACGACCGCTGACGCGCAGGCGACGACCGTTCAGTTGAGCGCCGCGACCACGGCTGGCGGTGAATTCTTCCTGGCGAACCGGGTCCAGAACCACTGCGTGCTCCAGGCGGCCACGGTACTTACAGGCAATGCTGACAGCGAAGTGAGGAATGCCACGCAGGAAGTTGGTGGTGCCGTCCAGTGGATCGATGATCCACAGGTACTCTTCGCCTTCGATACCGGTGCCGGCGTGCATGCCGGTCTCTTCACCCTGGATCGAGTGATTCGGGTATGCCTTGCGCAGGGCGTCGATGATTTTCTGTTCAGCGGCGCGATCGACCTCGGATACATAATCCTTGGCGTCTTTTTCGTCGACCTTGATGGTATCCAGGCGCTCGATGGAGCGGAAGATCAGTTCACTGGCGCTGCGGGCGGCGCGCAGCGCGATATTCAGCATGGGCTGCATGGATGTGTCACCTAAGGTTGTTAAAGAAAGCCGCGCATTCTATCAGAACTTTTCTTCAGGTGAAGGACGCTGTTCGCTTTCATAGCTTAACGGTAGGCTGTTCTGTAAGATTTGCACCCCTTTCCTGTGTCCGAGAGCGCCTCCCTTGCTGCAGAACATTCGTGTCGTCCTGGTCAATACCAGCCACCCCGGCAACATCGGCGGGGCCGCGCGCGCCATGAAAAACATGGGTCTGTCGCGATTGGTGCTGGTCGAACCGCGGGTCTTCCCGCACCACGAAGCCGATGCTCGTGCTTCCGGTGCCGGTGACATCCTTGAAAATGCGCAAGTCGTCGCCACCTTGGAAGATGCCTTGGTCGGCTGCAATCTGGTGCTTGGCACCAGCGCCCGTGACCGCCGCATTCCCTGGCCACTGCTGGATCCGCGCGAGTGCGGCACCAAAGTGGTCGAGGAAGCCGGGCAGGGCGCCGAAATCGCTCTGGTATTCGGTCGTGAAGATTCCGGTCTGACCAACGAAGAGCTGCAGCGATGTCACTTTCACGTGCATATCCCCTCCGACCCTGAGTTCAGTTCGCTGAACCTCGGCGCGGCGGTGCAGGTGTTGAGCTATGAGGTGCGCATGGCCTGGCTGGCCGCCCAAGGCCAGCCGAGCAAGATCGAGAAAGAAGAAGTGGCTTCGGTGAAAAGCGCCGAGCTGGCGACCATGGATGAATTGGAACGCTTCTATGAGCATCTGGAGCAGACACTGGTCGCCATCGAATTCCTCGATCCCGAGAAACCACGGCACTTGATGGCGCGCCTGCGTCGGTTGTACGGACGCAGCTCGGTCAGCCGGGCGGAAATGAATATTTTGCGTGGCATCCTCACGGAAACCCAGAAAGCGGCCCGTGGTGAGCTTCTTAAGCGGAAGGACTAAATGATGTTTGAGCGTTTGCGTGAAGATATCCAGAGCGTATTCCATCGAGACCCGGCGGCGCGTAACGCTTTTGAAGTCCTGACCTGCTACCCCGGCATGCATGCGATCTGGATCCATCGATTGGCCGGCATGCTCTGGCGCAACGAACTGAAATGGCTGGCGCGGCTGGTGTCGAACTTCGGTCGCTGGCTAACCGGGATCGAGATTCATCCGGGGGCCAAGGTCGGTCGTCGTTTCTTTATCGACCATGGCATGGGTATCGTCATCGGTGAAACCGCCGAGATTGGCGATGACGTGACTATTTATCAGGGCGTGACCCTCGGCGGCACTAGCTGGAATAAGGGCAAACGCCACCCGACGCTGGGTGATGGTGTGGTCGTGGGCGCGGGCGCCAAGGTGCTCGGCCCGTTCACCGTCGGCGCTGGTGCCAAGGTTGGTTCCAACGCCGTGGTGACTAAAGAAGTGCCACCGGGCGCCACTGTTGTCGGTATTCCTGGGCGAATCATCGTCAAGTCCGATGAAGAGCAGGATGCCAAGCGCAAGGCCATGGCCGAGAAGATCGGTTTCGATGCCTACGGCGTCAGCGAAGACATGCCTGACCCGGTGGCGCGCGCCATTGGTCAGTTGCTCGATCACCTGCAAGCGGTGGACGGGCGGCTGGAGGGGATGTGCGGCGCGCTGAAGGATCTGGGTAGCAATTACTGTGCGAAAGATCTGCCTGAACTGCGTGAAGAAGACTTCGCCTGCGTCAAAGGCAAAGACGAGTCCAAAGCCAGCTAGCGCCTCCTGTAGGAGCTGCCGAAGGCTGCGATCTTTTGATCTTGTCTTTCACAGAATCAAAAGATCGCAGCCTTCGGCAGCTCCTACAGAGGCTTGCGTCAACCGGTGTGCCATTAGGCCGCAGACCCTGCTATCATTCGCGCGCTCTTTTGCGGGTAAACCTGACTAAAGTACTAGGTCTTAAAGTTGACTTAAATACTCGGGAATTGCATACTCGCCCCATTCTGAACTCCGTGGTAACTGTCCATGCGACTGACTACAAAAGGCCGATACGCCGTGACCGCCATGCTCGACCTGGCGTTGCACGCGCAGCACGGGCCCGTGTCCCTGGCCGATATCTCCGAGCGCCAAGGCATCTCCCTGTCCTACCTCGAACAGCTGTTCGCCAAGCTGCGCCGCAGTAACCTGGTTTCCAGTGTTCGCGGCCCGGGTGGTGGCTACCAGTTGTCCCGCGAGATGCAGGGTATCCAGGTCGCCCAGGTGATCGATGCAGTAAATGAATCGGTCGATGCCACCAAATGCCAGGGCCAGGGCGATTGCCATTCCGGCGACACCTGCCTGACCCATCATCTGTGGTGCGATTTGAGCCTGCAGATTCACGAATTTCTAAGTGGTATCAGCTTGGCTGATCTTGTGACTCGCCGTGAGGTGCAAGAAGTAGCCCAGCGTCAGGACCAGCGCCGTTGCAACAGCAAGGCGCCACGCCTGGACAAGATTGAAGCGTCCGCCGTCGAATGACAGCCAGAGAGCTAGCGGCACGCCAGCCCTGATTTAGGAGATAGTCCATGAAATTGCCGATTTACCTTGATTACTCTGCGACCACCCCGGTTGATCCGCGTGTTGCGCAAAAAATGAGTGAATGCCTGCTGGTCGACGGAAACTTCGGTAACCCGGCGTCCCGTTCCCACGTGTTCGGCTGGAAGGCTGAAGAGTCCGTTGAAAACGCCCGTCGTCAGGTGGCCGATCTGGTCAACGCTGATCCGCGCGAAATCGTCTGGACTTCCGGTGCTACCGAGTCCGACAACCTGGCAATCAAGGGCGCGGCACATTTCTACGGCTCCAAGGGCAAGCACCTGATCACCTCCAAGATTGAGCACAAGGCTGTCCTCGACACCATGCGCCAACTGGAGCGTGAAGGTTTCGAGGTTACTTACCTCGAGCCGACCGAAGACGGTCTGATCACCCCGGCCATGATTGAAGCTGCACTGCGCGAAGACACCATTTTGGTCTCCGTAATGCACGTGAACAACGAAATCGGCACCGTTAACGACATCGCCGCGATCGGCGAAATGCTGCGCGCCAAGGGCGTTCTGTTCCACGTCGACGCCGCTCAGTCCACTGGCAAGGTCGAGATTGACCTGCAGAAACTGAAAGTCGACATGATGTCGTTCTCCGCCCACAAAACCTACGGCCCTAAAGGCATCGGCGCGCTGTACGTCAGCCGCAAGCCGCGTGTGCGCATCGAAGCGACCATGCATGGCGGCGGTCACGAGCGCGGCATGCGTTCCGGCACCCTGGCGACCCACCAGATCGTCGGTATGGGTGAAGCGTTCCGCGTAGCCAAAGAAGACATGGCTGCTGAAAACGTCCGTATCAAAGCCTTGAGCGACCGCTTCTACAAGCAGGTCGAGCATCTGGAAGAGCTGTACGTCAACGGCAGCCTGACCGCCCGCGTTCCGCACAACCTGAACCTGAGCTTCAACTACGTTGAAGGCGAGTCGCTGATCATGGCGCTCAAGGATCTGGCGGTATCGTCCGGTTCGGCCTGCACCTCGGCGTCGCTCGAGCCTTCGTACGTGCTGCGCGCCTTGGGCCGCAATGACGAACTGGCGCACAGCTCGATCCGCTTCACCTTCGGCCGTTTCACCACCGAAGAAGAAATCGACTACGCCGCGCAGAAAGTCTGCGAGGCCGTTACCAAGCTGCGCGCTCTGTCGCCGCTGTGGGACATGTACAAAGACGGCGTCGATATCTCGAAAATCGAGTGGGCGGCACACTAAATATAGAAGCCGCCAGATACAGATCCTGTAGTGACGCGGCGGTTTACGCAGCGCAGTTGCAGGGTCTCAAGAGCGGCCCTGATGAGTGAGGATTGAGAATCATGGCTTACAGCGAAAAGGTCATCGACCACTACGAAAACCCGCGCAACGTCGGCAAGATGAACGCGGAAGATCCTGATGTCGGCACCGGCATGGTCGGCGCTCCGGCGTGCGGCGACGTGATGCGTCTGCAAATCAAGGTCAACGACGCTGGCATCATCGAAGATGCCAAGTTCAAGACCTACGGCTGCGGTTCGGCTATCGCTTCCAGCTCCCTCGCCACCGAGTGGATGAAGGGTAAGACCCTGGACGAAGCAGAAACCATCAAGAACACTCAGCTGGCCGAAGAACTGGCCCTGCCGCCAGTGAAAATTCACTGCTCGGTACTGGCTGAAGACGCTATCAAAGCGGCTGTTCGCGATTACAAGCAGAAGAAAGGCTTGATCTGACTTTCTGGATTAGGCGACGAGTAAGGAGTCACCGATGGCTATCAGCATGACAGAAGCGGCTGCTCGACACGTGCGGCGCTCCCTCGACGGGCGCGGCAAAGGTGAAGGGATTCGTCTGGGTGTTCGCACCACAGGCTGTTCCGGCCTTGCCTACGTGCTGGAGTTTGTCGACGAGG
The DNA here is from genome assembly GCF_900187485.1 of Pseudomonas sp. Irchel s3a12. Taxonomy (NCBI): domain Bacteria; kingdom Pseudomonadati; phylum Pseudomonadota; class Gammaproteobacteria; order Pseudomonadales; family Pseudomonadaceae; genus Pseudomonas; species Pseudomonas sp. Irchel s3a12. Next base: position 212,941 of record NZ_FYDN01000011.1, on the reverse strand, counting down.
TGGTTGCAGAGGATCAGGTGTTCGAGAGTCACGGCGAAAAAGTGATCATCGACCCGAAAAGCCTGGCCTACCTGGACGGCACCGAGCTCGATTTCGTCAAGGAAGGGTTGAACGAAGGCTTCAAGTTCAACAACCCCAACGTACGCGGTGAATGTGGCTGCGGCGAAAGCTTCAACATCTGAGGCTTGTCGTGGGTATTCCTTGTCATTTCGCTTTATTCGAGCTGCAACCGGGTTTCCGTCTGGATCTCGAGCAGTTGGCTACGCGCTATCGTGAGTTGGCGCGCGGCGTTCATCCTGATCGCTTTGCCGACGCTTCCGAGCGTGAGCAGCGGTCGGCACTCGAGCAGTCTGCCCGGCTCAACGACGCCTATCAGACGCTCAAGAGTCCGGCCCAGCGCGCACGCTACCTGCTGGCCATCAGCGGGCATGAAGTGCCGATGGAAGTCACGGTCCATGATCCCGAGTTTCTTCTGCAGCAGATGCAATGGCGCGAAGAGCTCGAAGACCTCCAGGACAGTGCTGACCTCGACGGCGTCGCCGTGTTCAAGCGGCGCTTGAAAGTGGCTCAGGAAGAACTCAATGAAAGCTTCGCAGCCTGTTGGGATGATGCAGCGCAACGTGAGCAGGCCGAACGCCTGATGCGACGCATGCAGTTCCTCGACAAGCTCACCTACGAAGTGCGCCAGTTAGAAGAGCGCCTCGACGATTAACCCAGTGCCGCTCCGGTCGCACGCCTGATATACAGATAAGTCCTGATCACGATGGCCCTACTGCAGATCGCCGAACCCGGCCAAAGTCCTCAACCGCACCAGCGTCGTCTGGCTGTGGGGATCGACTTGGGCACTACCAATTCGCTGGTCGCTGCGTTGCGCAGTGGTCTTTCCGAGCCGTTGGCCGACGCAAACGGGCAGGTCATCCTGCCGTCCGCTGTGCGTTACCACGCCGATCACGTCGAAGTCGGCGAGTCGGCCAAACTGGCCGCCGCTTCCGATCCTTTGAACACCGTGCTGTCGGTCAAGCGCTTGATGGGTCGTGGTCTGTCCGACGTCAAGCAATTGGGCGAGCAACTGCCATACCGCTTTGTCGGTGGCGAATCGCACATGCCGTTCATCGATACCGTGCAGGGCCCGAAAAGCCCGGTCGAAGTCTCCGCCGATATCCTCAAGGTGCTGCGTCAGCGCGCTGAAGCGACCTTGGGAGGTGAGCTGGTTGGTGCGGTGATCACCGTTCCTGCTTACTTCGATGATGCTCAGCGCCAAGCCACCAAGGATGCGGCGAAACTCGCCGGTCTGAACGTGCTGCGCCTGCTCAACGAGCCGACCGCTGCCGCTGTGGCGTACGGTCTGGATCAGCATGCTGAAGGCCTGGTCGCGATTTATGACCTCGGCGGCGGTACTTTCGATATTTCGATTCTGCGTCTGACCGGCGGTGTTTTTGAAGTTCTGGCCACTGGCGGCGACAGCGCGCTGGGTGGCGATGACTTCGATCACGCGATTGCCGGCTGGATCATCGAGAGCGCGGGCCTGTCCGCCGATCTCGACCCGGGCGCACAACGCAATCTGCTGCAAACCGCTTGCGCGGCCAAAGAAGCCCTGACCGATGCGGCCAGCGTTGAAGTGGCCTATGGCGACTGGAAAGCACAGCTGCCCCGTGAAGCCTTCGATGCGCTGATCGAGCCGATGGTCGCTCGCAGCCTGAAAGCCTGCCGCCGCGCTGTCCGTGATTCCGGTATTGAGCTGGAAGACGTGCACGCCGTGGTCATGGTTGGCGGTTCGACGCGCGTTCCGCGTGTTCGCGAAGCCGTTGCCGAAGCCTTCGGTCGTCAGCCGCTGACCGAAATCGATCCGGATCAAGTGGTGGCCATCGGTGCCGCGATCCAGGCCGACACCTTGGCTGGCAACAAACGCGATGGTGGCGAACTGCTGCTGCTCGACGTGATTCCACTGTCCCTGGGGCTGGAAACCATGGGCGGCCTGATGGAGAAGGTGATTCCGCGCAACACCACCATCCCCGTCGCTCGCGCACAAGATTTCACTACTTATAAAGATGGCCAGTCGGCCATGGCGATCCACGTATTGCAGGGCGAGCGTGAGCTGATCAGTGACTGCCGCTCGCTGGCGCGCTTCGAATTGCGCGGCATTCCAGCGATGGTTGCCGGTGCGGCGAAGATTCGTGTGACCTTCCAGGTCGATGCCGACGGTCTGCTCAGCGTTTCCGCCCGTGAGTTGGGTTCAGGCGTTGAGGCAAGCATTCAGGTCAAACCGTCCTACGGTCTGACCGACGGCGAAATCGCCAAGATGCTCAAGGATTCGTTCCAGCATGCCAATGACGACAAAGTCGCCCGCGTTCTGCGTGAGCAGCAAGTCGATGCCCAACGCTTGATCGAAGCGGTGCAGGGCGCTCTGGAGGCCGATGGCGAGCGTTTGCTCGACGCCGAAGAGCGCATGGTCATCGATCTGCAGTTGCAGGAGCTGGCCGAACTGATGAAAGGCACTGATGGTTACGCCATCGAGCAGCAGACCAAGCGTCTGTCGCAAGTGACCGATGCTTTTGCTGCCCGCCGCATGGATCTGACGGTAAAAGCCGCTCTGTCGGGGCGCAATCTGAATGAAATCGAGGATATCTGATGCCGCAGGTCATTTTTCTGCCCCACGAGAAGTTCTGCCCTGAAGGCATGGTGGTCGAGGCTGCGCCCGGCACCTCGATTCTCGAACTGGCCCACGAACACCACATCGAGATGGAAAGCGCCTGCGGCGGCGTCTGTGCTTGCACCACTTGCCACTGCATCATCCGCGAGGGTTTCGACTCGATGGAAGAGGCTGACGAGCTGGAAGAAGACTTCCTCGATCGCGCCTGGGGCCTGGAAGCGCAATCGCGTCTGGCTTGCCAGGCGATCGTCGGTGAAGAAGACATCACCGTCGAAATTCCGAAATATTCGCTTAACCATGCGGCTGAAGCGCCGCACTGACTGGTAAGACTGTCATGAGCTACGGTTGGAATGATGTTCAACGTATTGCAGAAGAATTGGCCGAGGCCAAACCGGGCGTAGACCCGTTTTCTGTCAATTTCGTCGATCTGCAGCAATGGATCAAAGAGCTGCCGGATTTTGACAATACCTCTGGTCGTGTTGGCGAGAAGGTGTTGGAAGCGGTTCAGACGCTCTGGGCTGAAGAATTGGACTGATCGTCCTCGCAGGTTAGGCAATACCCAAGAACCCGCGTATAATTCGCGGGTTTAATTTTTCGCAAATTACCGTTTCTGGAGTTACACCATGGCTGTTCAACGCACTTTCTCCATCATCAAGCCTGACGCTGTTGCAAAAAACGTCATCGGCGAAATCACCACTCGTTTCGAAAAAGCCGGCCTGCGCGTTGTAGCTTCGAAACTGAAGCAACTGTCCAAAGCTGAAGCTGAAGGCTTCTACGCTGAGCACAGCGCTCGTGGTTTCTTCGGCGACCTGGTTGCTTTCATGATCTCCGGTCCTGTTGTTGTTCAGGTTCTGGAAGGCGAAAACGCTATCGCTCTGAACCGTGAGCTGATGGGCGCTACCAACCCTAAAGAAGCTGCTGCCGGCACCATCCGCGCTGACTTCGCTGATTCCATCGACGCCAACGCTGTTCACGGTTCGGACTCCGAAGCCGCAGCTGCTCGTGAAATCTCGTACTTCTTCGCAGCTACTGAAGTAACCACTCGCTAAGCATTGGCTTAAGAGTGAAGGTGAATCCATGACTACATCGACTGTAAAAACCAACCTGCTGGGTCTGACTCAACAGGAAATGGAAAAATTCTTCGACTCAATCGGGGAGAAGCGTTTCCGTGCCGGTCAGGTAATGAAATGGATTCACCACTTTGGTGTCGATGATTTCGACGCCATGACGAACGTCAGCAAGGCCTTGCGCGACAAGCTCAAGGCCATTGCTGAGGTCCGTGGTCCGGAAGTGGTCAGCGAGGACATCTCCAGCGACGGCACCCGTAAGTGGGTGGTGCGCGTGGCGTCCGGCAGCTGCGTCGAGACCGTGTACATTCCCCAGGGCAAACGCGGCACTCTGTGCGTTTCGTCCCAGGCAGGCTGTGCCCTGGATTGCAGTTTCTGCTCCACCGGCAAGCAAGGCTTCAATAGCAACCTCACCGCCGCCGAAGTCATCGGTCAGGTGTGGATTGCCAACAAATCTTTCGGCAGTGTCCCGGCAACCGTCGACCGTGCCATCACCAACGTGGTGATGATGGGCATGGGTGAGCCATTGCTGAACTTCGACAACGTCGTCGCCGCCATGCATCTGATGATGGATGACCTCGGCTACGGGATCTCCAAGCGCCGCGTGACCCTGTCCACCTCGGGTGTGGTGCCGATGATCGATGAGCTGGCCAAGCACATCGACGTTTCCCTGGCGTTGTCCCTGCACGCACCGAATGACGCATTGCGTAACCAATTGGTGCCGATCAACAAGAAGTATCCGCTTAAGATGCTGCTCGAGTCGTGCCAGCGCTACATGTCCGCCCTTGGCGAGAAACGTGTGCTGACCATCGAGTACACCTTGCTCAAGGACATCAACGACAAGGTTGAACACGCCGTCGAGATGATCGAGCTACTGAAGAATATTCCGTGCAAGATCAACCTGATTCCGTTCAACCCGTTCCCGCATTCCGGGTACGAGCGGCCAAGCAACAACGCGATCCGTCGTTTCCAGGATCAGTTGCATCAGGCCGGTTTCAACGTCACCGTCCGCACCACCCGTGGTGAGGACATCGACGCTGCATGTGGTCAATTGGTAGGGCAGGTGCTGGATCGCACCCGTCGCAGCGAACGTTACATCGCCGTGCGCGAGTTGAGCGCCGACAGCGATCTGGCACAGAACGCCGCGAACACAAATTAAGAGAGGATCTCTATGTCCCTGCGCTTTGCGCTGCTGTTGCTGTTGGCCAGCCTGTGTGCTGGTTGTGTCCTGTCGGGTGACTACAACCCGATGAAGACCAGCAAGGGCCGCGATGAAGCGCGGGCTGCCTACGTGCAGTTGGGGCTGGGATACTTGCAGCAAGGCATGACCGAGCGTGCCAAGGTGCCGCTGAAGAAGGCGCTGGAAATCGACGGTTCCGATCCTGACGCCAACGCTGCCCTCGGGTTGGTGTTTCAGTCCGAAATGGAGCCTGAGCTGGCCGACGAACACTTCCGCAAGGCTTTGTCCTCCCGTCCCGCCGATGCGCGCATCCTCAACAACTACGGCAGTTTTCTCTACGAACAACAGCGTTATAAAGAAGCCTACGAGCGTTTTGAACAGGCCGCCGCCGATACCCTGTATCCTGAGCGTTCGCGTGTGTTCGAGAACCTCGGCATGACGGCGGCGAAGCTCGGTCAGCGTGATCTGGCACAGCAACAGCTGGAAAAAGCACTGCGTTTGAACCGTCAACAACCACGTGCTTTGCTGGAAATGGCTGAGTTGTCCTTCGAAGACAGGCATTATGTGCCCGCGCGAGACTATTACGACCGTTTCAGCCAGTTGACCGAACAAAATGCACGTAGTCTATTGCTCGGCGTTCGGCTGGCAAAAGTGTTTGAAGATCGCGACAAGGCCGCCAGTTATGGCCTGCAATTAAAACGACTCTATCCCGGTACGCCGGAATATCAGCAATACCTGTCGGAGCAATGATGAAAGCGGCGCATCCCGAAGTTGTAGCAGCGAATCGCGTTAACCCCGGTGAGACCCTGCGCCAGGCCCGCGAAAGCAATGGCTGGTCGCTGGCCGAAGTGGCCCTCAAGCTCAACCTCACCGTGACTTCCCTGAGCAATCTTGAAGCCGGCGCTTTCGACAAGCTGCCGGGGCATACCTTCGCTCGCGGTTACATTCGCGCTTATGCCAAATTGCTCGGCATGGACCAGACCGTTCTGGTTCAGCAGTTCGACCAGTCCACCGGTACCGACTCCCAGGGCAGCAACGTGCATGCCCTTGGCCGTATCGAAGAGCCTGTGCGGGTTTCCCACACCATTTTGCGTATTGTCAGCCTGCTGTTGCTGATCGCGGTCATCGGCGGCGGTTTCGTCTGGTGGCAGGATCAGACTTCGCAGCGCACCAAGGACCTGACGTCGCTGGCGCCTGAGCACGTTGAAGTCGAAGGTGCTGACGGCACCACCCAGATTCACCCGATTGACGAGCCGGAAGATCAGGCTGTCGAAGAGAATCAGGCCGATACTTCCACAGCGCTGGCGCTGCCTCAGTCTGAAACCACCGCTGAATCGACCGGTGCCGAAGCTACCACCCCGGCAACCACTCCGGCCGCACCGGTTGCGCCGGCTGCACCGACGACCGCCCCTGCTCATACGCCAGCACCGGTTGTCGCTACCCCGGCAACCCCGGCACCAAACGTTCCCGCGACTCCAGCACCGACCACCACTGCGCCGGTTGCTCCTGCTACTGCCGCGCCAACCGCAGAAGCTGCCGCTCCGGTGGCAGGCGACGGTCAGGTCCAGTTGCAGTTCAGTGCCGATTGCTGGGCACAAGTGACCGATGGCCGTGGCAAAGTGATTTTCAGTGGTCTGAAGCATAAAGGCGATAGCGTCACCGTTTCCGGCAAGCCGCCGCTTAACGTACGTCTGGGCGTTGCCCGCGCCGCGCAGGTCAGCTACAACGGTCAGCCGGTCGATATCGCTCCGTTCACTAGTGGCGAGACTGCTCGCCTGAAGTTGGGTCAATAAGTCATGCACGGCGAATCTCCAATCAAACGTCGCGTTTCGCGCAAGATCTGGGTCGGCAACGTACCGGTGGGCGGCGATGCGCCGATCGCGGTACAGAGCATGACCAACAGCGACACCAATGACGTTGCCGCCACTGTTGCGCAAATCAACCGTCTGGAAGCCGCTGGCGTCGACATCGTCCGCGTCTCGGTGCCGGACATGGACGCCGCCGAGGCGTTCGGCAAGATCAAGCAACTGGTCAAAGTGCCGTTGGTTGCCGACATCCACTTCGACTACAAGATCGCTCTGCGCGTGGCCGAACTGGGCGTGGACTGCCTGCGTATCAACCCGGGCAACATCGGTCGTGAAGACCGTGTTCGGGCGGTGGTCGATGCAGCGCGTGATCGCGGCATTCCGATCCGCATCGGCGTCAACGCCGGCTCGCTGGAAAAAGACCTGCAGAAGAAATACGGCGAGCCGACCCCTGCTGCGCTGGTCGAATCTGCTTTGCGTCACGTTGAGCACCTCGAACGCCTGAATTTCCAGGACTTCAAGGTCAGCGTTAAGGCCTCTGACGTGTTCATGGCCGTCGAAGCCTACCGCTTGCTGGCGAAAGAAATCGTTCAGCCGCTGCACCTGGGCATCACCGAAGCCGGTGGATTGCGTTCGGGCACAGTGAAATCCGCCGTGGGCCTAGGTATGCTGCTCGCCGAGGGGATTGGCGATACTATCCGCATCTCGCTGGCGGCCGACCCGGTCGAGGAAGTGAAGGTCGGTTACGACATTCTCAAGTCTTTGCATCTGCGTTCCCGTGGCATCAACTTCATCGCCTGCCCGAGCTGCTCGCGGCAGAACTTCGATGTGGTGAAAACCATGAACGAGCTGGAAGGGCGCCTTGAAGACCTGCTGGTGCCGCTGGATGTCGCGGTGATCGGTTGTGTGGTCAACGGCCCCGGCGAAGCCAAGGAAGCCCATATCGGCTTGACCGGCGGCACGCCAAACCTGATTTACATCGACGGCAAGCCGTCGCAGAAACTGACGAATGACAATCTGGTGGACGAGCTGGAAAAGCTGATCCGCCAGAAAGCGGCCGAAAAGGTCGAAGCTGACGCTGCGGTTATTGCGCGCGGCTGAGCCTGATTGAAGCGCCGAACGAATTTAAGGATTTAAAGTGAGCAAGTCTCTGCAAGCCATTCGTGGCATGAATGACATCCTGCCCGAGCAGACCCCGTTGTGGCGTTATTTCGAGGGCACCGTTGCGCGTTTGCTGGATAACTACGGTTACAAGCAGATTCGCATGCCGATCGTTGAATTCACCGAGCTATTCAAGCGCTCGATCGGTGAAGTGACCGACATCGTCGAAAAAGAGATGTACACCTTCGAAGACCGCAACGGCGACTCCCTGACCCTGCGTCCGGAAGGCACCGCGGCGTGCGTGCGTGCCGTACTCGAGCACGGCATCACCGGCGGTGGCCAGGTGCAGAAACTCTGGTACATCGGCCCGATGTTCCGCCACGAGCGTCCGCAGAAAGGCCGTTATCGTCAGTTCCACCAGATCGGTCTGGAAGTGTTCAACCTCGACGGCCCGGACATCGACGCCGAGCTGATCACCATGACCTGGCGTCTGTGGGGCGAGCTGGGCATTCGTGATGCGGTCAAGCTCGAGCTCAACAGCCTCGGCACCAGCGAGTCCCGTGGGCGTTATCGTGAAGCGCTGGTCGAGTACCTCTCGGCGCACCACGACAAACTCGACGAAGACAGCCAGCGTCGCCTGAAAACCAACCCGCTGCGCGTGCTCGACACGAAAAATGCCGACACTCAAGCGGTGCTGGTCGATGCGCCGAAAATGGCCGATTACCTCGACGACGAATCCCGTGCGCACTTTGAAGGTTTGAAAGCGCGTCTGGATGCCGTCGGCATTCCTTACGTGCTCAACCCGAAACTGGTGCGCGGCCTCGATTACTACAGCAAAACCGTATTCGAATGGGTCACCGACAAACTCGGCGCCCAGGGCACTGTTTGTGCGGGCGGTCGTTACGACGGTCTGGTCGAGCAAATGGGTGGCAAGCCGACCACCGGCGTCGGTTTCGCCATGGGCATCGAACGTCTGGTGCTGATGCTGGAAACCCTGGAGCAGATCCCGGAAGAAATCTCCCGTCAGGTCGATGTCTATCTGTGCGCCTTCGGTGAAGAAGCCGAGCTGGCCGGTCTGGCTCTGGCTGAACGTGTTCGTGATCAACTTCCAAACCTGCGTCTGCAAGTCAATGCCGGCGCCGGCAGCTTCAAAAGCCAGTTCAAGAAGGCCGACAAGAGCGGTGCGCTGTACGCACTGATCCTCGGTGACGACGAAATGGCCCAGCAAGTGGTAGGTTTCAAACCCCTGCGTGGCCAGGGCGAACAACAAAGCATTGCCTGGGATGCGCTCGCCGCTCACCTGGCCACCTGCGTCGTGCAGGGTTGAAGCTGTCCAAACAGCCGATTTAGCGATTAAGGAGTATTGGGGTGTCGAGTACCGAAGACGAACAGTTGGCGGATTTGAAGGACTGGTGGACACGCAACGGCAAACCTCTGGTCACTGGCGGCCTGTTGGCGCTGGTCATCGTGTTCGGCTGGCAGGCTTATCACAAGTATCAGAGCAACCAGTCGCAAGGCGCCTCGGTGCTCTATCAGCAACTGCTGGAAACCACGCTGACGCCTGACGGCAAGCCTGATGCGGCCCGCGTTGCGGATCTGGCCGGCAAGCTCAACAGCGAATTCAGCGGTTCCGCCTACGCGCAGTACGGCAGCCTGTTCGTCGCCAAAGTGGCGGTCGACAGCGGCAAGCTGGATGACGCCGCGGCCGAACTGAAAGCCATTGTCGACAAACCGGCCAACCCGGCGCTGGGCGAAATCGCCCGTCAGCGTCTGGCGCAGGTACTCGGCGCGCAGAACAAGGCTGAAGATGCCCTGAAACTGCTCGACGGTGATGCCGACAAAGCATTCATGGCCACTCGCGAAGAACTCAAGGGCGACCTGCTGGTACAGCTGGGCCGTACCGATGACGCGAACAAGGCGTATCAAAAAGCCAAGGCGGCACTGTCGGATGAAGCGGCGGTCGGTGGCCTTCAAATCAAGCTCGACGACCTGGCCAAAGGGGATGCGTGACGTGATCCGTTGGAAGCATGCAGCATTGCTGGCTCTGGCCCTTCTGGCCGCGGGTTGCAGCAGCAACAGCAAGAAAGAATTGCCACCGGCTGAACTGACCGACTTCAAAGAAGAAGTGGTTCTGCACAAGCAGTGGAGTCGTTCGATCGGTGACGGTCAGGGCGAAACCTACAACATGCTGGTGCCGGCGATCGACGGTGACACCATCTACGCCGCCGATGTAACCGGCGTGGTGATGGCCATGGATCGCGGCAATGGCGACGTGAAATGGAAGCAGGATCTTGACCTGCCTGTCTCCGGCGCCGTTGGCGTGGGTTACGGTCTGGTTCTGATCGGTACGCTGCGCGGCGAAGTCGTTGCTCTGGACACCAGCAACGGTGAAGAGAAGTGGCGCGCTCGTGTGAACAGCGAAGTCCTCGCGCCGCCAGCCAACAACGGCGACGTGGTGGTGGTACAGACTCAGGACGATCGTCTGATCGGTCTGGATGCTTCCACCGGTACTCAGCGCTGGGTGTATGACAGCACCCCGGCCGTGTTGACCCTGCGTGGCACCAGCGCACCGCTGGTTACCAACCGCCTCGCGGTGGCTGGCCTGTCGACCGGTAAAGTGGTCGCTCTGGACATTTCCAACGGCGTGCCGGTCTGGGAACAACGGATCGCGATTCCACAAGGTCGTTCGGAACTGGAGCGCGTAGTCGACATCGACGGCGGTCTGCTGTTGTCCGGCGGTACGCTGTACGTTGCCAGCTATCAGGGTCGCGTGGCGGCACTGGATCTGGAAAGCGGTCGTCAACTCTGGCAGCGCGATGCGTCGAGCTACGCCGGTATCGCTCAGGGTTTCGGTAGCGTTTACGTGAGCCTGTCCTCGGGCACCGTTGAAGGCGTCGACGAACGTTCCACCACAGCATTGTGGAGCAACGATTCGCTGGCTCGTCGTCAACTGTCGGCTCCGGAAGTGTTCTCCAGCTATGTTGCAGTCGGTGACCTGGAAGGTTATCTGCACCTGCTGAGCCAGGTTGACGGTCGTTTCGTCGGCCGTGAGCGCATCGACAGCGACGGCCTGCGTGCCCGTCCGCTGGTGGTGGGTGACACGATTTATGTCTATGGCAACAGCGGCAAACTGGAAGCCCTGACCATCAAGTAACAACTATGCTTGGGGTTAAACCCCCAGGCGGCCCCGGATTCATGGGGCTTGCAGCGCTAACAGGCGTTGCCCCGAGCACCAGCCGCTGCCTCGCAGCGGCTTTTGTATTTTCTGAAATAACGAAGTGGAGAGCCGCATGGTTCCCGTAATCGCCCTGGTGGGCCGACCGAACGTCGGCAAGTCCACCTTGTTCAACCGCCTGACCAGGACTCGCGACGCCATCGTCGGCGACTTGTCCGGTCTGACCCGTGATCGCCAGTACGGTGAGGCCAAGTGGCAAGGGCGTTCCTACATTCTGGTCGACACCGGTGGTATCTCCGGTGACGAGCACGGTATGGACGAAAAAATGGCCGAGCAGTCGCTGCTGGCCATTGAAGAAGCGGATGTTGTGCTGTTCCTGGTAGATGCCAAGGCCGGTTTCACCGCCGCCGACCAGATGATCGCCGAACACCTGCGCAAACGTAACAAGCGTTCCTACGTGGTCGCCAACAAGGTCGACAACATCGACCCGGAAATGGCCCGCGCTGAATTCGCTCCATTGGGCATGGGCCACGCGATCCCGATCGCCGGTGCTCACGGCCGTGGCATCACCCAGATGCTGGAAATCGCCTTGGGTGATTTCCCCAAAGACGAAGAAGAGCCGGAAGACGGCGAAGAAGAGATCGTTGCCGAAGGCGAGGAAGCCAAACGCATTCCTGGCCCGAGCGAAAAAGACGGGATCAAGATCGCCATCATCGGTCGTCCGAACGTCGGCAAGTCGACGCTGGTCAACCGCATGCTCGGTGAAGACCGGGTTATCGTCTATGACCAGCCGGGCACCACTCGCGACAGTATCTACATCCCGTTTGAACGGAATGAAGAGAAGTACACGCTGATCGACACCGCCGGTGTGCGCAAGCGCGGCAAGATCCACGAAGAAGTCGAAAAATTCTCCGTGGTGAAAACCCTGCAGGCGATCAAAGACGCCAACGTGGTGATCTTCGTGATGGACGCCCGCGAAGGCGTGGTCGATCACGACCTCAACCTGCTGGGCTTCGCCATCGAATCCGGTCGTGCACTGGTGATCGCGATCAACAAGTGGGACGGCATGACGCCGAGCGAGCGCGACTTCGTCAAGGTCGAGCTGCAACGTCGCCTGTTCTTCGTTGACTACGCCGACATCCACTTCATCTCGGCCCTGCACGGCACTGGCGTGGGTAACCTCTACGCGTCCGTACAGAACTCGTTCAAGTCGGCGGTCACCCGCTGGCCGACCAACCGTCTGACCCAGATTCTGGAAGACGCGGTGGGCGAGCACGCGCCACCGATGGTCAACAACCGCCGGATCAAGCTGCGCTACGCCCACTTGGGTGGTGCGAACCCGCCGATCATCGTGATCCATGGTAACCAGATCGAGAAAGTGCCGAAGTCGTACGTGCGCTATCTGGAGAACACTTACCGCCGTGTGCTGAAGCTGGTCGGTACGCCGATCCGCATCGAGTTCAAGGGCGGCGAGAACCCGTACGAAGGCAACAAGAACACGCTGACCGACCGCCAGGTCAACAAGAAGCGTCGCTTGATGTCGCACAACAAGAAAGCCAGCAAGAAGCGCCGCGACAAGAAGTAAGGTGCGGCTCGTTGATCGTTCCCATGCTCCGCGTGGGAATGTATCCCGTGACGCTCTGCGTCACATAAGCGGTGGACGCAGAGCGTCCAAGGCTGCATTCCCACGCAGAGCGTAGGAACGATCAACATGAGAGAAGGGTGCCATCCGGCGCCCTTTTTTTATGGGCGCCGGATGGGCTATCCTCGGGCTCTCCCGCGCCGTCGTCAGAGCCGGGTGTTGAGCAGGGAACCCCCGATGATCACCAGTAAGCTGCCGAATGTCGGCATCACTATTTTCACGCAGATGTCTCAGCTCGCGGCCCAGACCGGAGCGATCAACCTGTCCCAGGGTTTTCCTGACTTCGACGGCCCGCAGTCCCTGCGTGATGCGGTCGGTCGGCACATCGCCAGTGGCCACAACCAGTATTCACCGATGACTGGCCTGCCGGCGCTGCGCGAGCAGATTGCGGCGAAAATCGCTCGCAGCTATGGCGTGCAAGTCAGTGCCGACAGTGAAGTGACGGTCACGCCAGGCGCGACCCAGGCGATCTTTTGTGCGATTCAGGCGGTTATCCACAGCGGCGACGAAGTCATCGTGTTCGATCCGTGCTACGACAGCTACGAACCGGCGACGGAGTTGGCGGGCGGTCGTTGCGTACATGTACAACTGAATCCGAACGACTTCTCCATCGATTTCGATCAACTCGCTACTGCCCTGAGTCCGCGCACGAAAATGATCGTCATCAACACCCCGCACAACCCGAGCGGCGCGCTGATCAGTCGTGCCGAACTCGATCAACTGGCAGAGTTGATCCGTGGTCGCGACATCTACCTGATCAGCGATGAAGTCTACGAACACCTGGTGTTCGACGGCGTGCCGCACGTCAGCGTGCTGGCCCATGAAGAGCTGTATCAGCGCGCATTCGTGGTCAGCTCGTTCGGCAAGACCTATCACGTCACCGGCTGGAAAACCGGTTACGTCGTCGCGCCGCCAGCGCTGACCACCGAACTGCGCAAGGTCCACCAGTACGTCAGTTTCTGCGGCGTCACGCCGTTGCAATATGCGCTGGCCGATTACATGGCCGAGCACCCGGAACACGTCGAAGAGTTGCCGGGTTTCTATCAGGCTAAGCGCGATCTGTTCTGCGATCTGCTGGCGCCGTCGCGCTTCACCTTCACCCGAGTCACTGGCACCTACTTCCAGTTGGTCGATTACTCGCAGATCCGTCCTGACCTGAATGACGTCGAGATGGCCATGTGGATGACCCGCGAACACGGCGTGGCGAGTATTCCGGTGTCGGTGTTCTACCAGAACCCACCGCAAGGCCAGCGCCTGGTGCGCCTGTGTTTTGCCAAACGCGAGGAGACGTTGCGTGAAGCGGCGGCAAAACTATGCGTGATCTGAGTGCGTTACCTGATCTGAACCTGGCGCTGATCCAGACCAGCCTGGCCTGGCATGACCGCCAGGCCAACCTTGAACATTTCGAGGTGTTGCTGGAGCAGGCGTGGGGGGCGGATCTGATCATCCTGCCGGAAATGTTCACCACTGGATTCTCCATGGAATCCGAAACCCTTGCCGAAGCCGAGAATGGCCCGACCAGCAAATGGCTGCGGGTTCAGGCGGCAAAGCTCGATGCAGTCATTACCGGCAGCGTGATCATTCAGGCCGCCGACGGCAGCCATCGCAATCGCCTTCTATGGGCGCGACCGGACGGTGAAGTGTTGCATTACGACAAGCGTCACCTGTTCCGCATGGCCGGCGAGCACAATCACTACACCCCCGGCGAACGTCAGGTGCAGTTCGAACTCAAGGGCTGGCGCATCCGTCCGCTGATCTGCTACGACCTGCGCTTCCCGGTGTGGAGCCGCGATGCGCACGACACTGATCTGTTGCTGTACACCGCCAACTGGCCGGGCGCGCGGCGTCTGCACTGGAATCGCCTGTTGCCGGCGCGAGCCATCGAAAACCTTTGCTATGTGGCGGCGGTGAATCGCGTCGGCACGGACGGTAAGGGCTTCGCCTACACCGGTGACAGTCAGGTGCTGGATTTCCAGGGGGAAACCTTGCTGGCGGCGGGGGAGGCGGACGGGGTGTTCAAGGTGGTTTTGGAGGCGACGTCACTGGCGGCGTATCGCGAGCGCTTTCCGGCGAATCTGGATGCCGACACCTTCGAGTTCACCTGAGGTAACTGATCGTTCCCACGCTCTGCGTGGGAATGCAGCCCGTGACGCTCCGCGTCACTGGACGCAGAGCGTCCCTTGAGGCATTCCCACGCAGAGCGTGGGAACGATCGCAAGCAAAAAAAGGCCCCGGAGTTTGCACGCCGGGGCCTTTTGCATTTCAGCGATCGATTACGCCGCTTTCGCCTCAGGCTGGCTCAGTGAGCGGTTCAGCGCGCTGAACAGGGCCTTGAAGCTGGCCGTGGTGATGTTTTCATCGATGCCCACGCCGTGCACTGCACGTTCGCCGTTCACACGCAGCTCGATGTACGCCGCTGCTTTGGCGTTGGTGCCTGCGCCGATCGCGTGTTCGTTGTAGTCCATGATCTCCACCGGAATCGGCAGGCCAGCGACGAGTGCTTCCAGTGCACCGTTGCCCTTGCCGCGCCAGTGCAGGTTGGTTTCGCCCTGACCTTTGCTTGCCACTTCCACTTCGACGGCGCTGTTGCCGTTTTCTTCCTGCAGGCGATGGCTGACCAGCGCATACGGGGTGTTGGCTTGCAGGTATTCGCTGATCAACAACGAGTGAATCTGTTTGGCGGTCATCTCCAGGCCCAGACGATCGGTTTCACGCTGCACAACCTGGCTGAATTCGATCTGCATGCGACGTGGCAGGCTGATGCCGTACTCCTGCTCCAGCAAGTAGGCGATGCCGCCCTTGCCCGACTGGCTGTTGACGCGAATCACCGCCTCGTAGCTGCGGCCGATGTCGGCCGGGTCGATCGGCAAGTACGGCACTTCCCACAGTGCATCCGGTTTCTGCTGGGAGAAGCCTTTACGGATCGCATCCTGGTGCGAGCCGGAGAACGCAGTGTGTACCAGGTCACCAACGTACGGGTGACGCGGGTGAACCTGAATCTGGTTGCACTCTTCGACCACTTTGCGCACGCCGTCGATGTCGGAGAAGTCCAGCTGCGGGTCAAGACCCTGGGTGTACATGTTCAGAGCGACGGTGACGAGGTCAACGTTACCGGTACGCTCGCCGTTGCCGAACAGGCAGCCTTCGACGCGATCGGCGCCGGCCATCAGGCCCAGCTCGGTAGCGGCGACGCCGGTGCCACGGTCGTTGTGGGTGTGCAGGCTGATGATCACGCTGTCACGACGGTTGATGTTGCGGCCGAACCACTCGATCTGGTCGGCGTAGACGTTCGGGGTCGCGCACTCAACGGTAGCCGGCAGGTTGAGGATCATCTTGTGCTCAGGCGTCGGGTTCCACACCTCGATCACCGCGTCACAGACTTCCTTGGCGAATTCCAGCTCGGTAGCGCTGAAGGTTTCCGGCGAGTATTCGAAGGTCCACTCGGTGTCCGGCTGCATCGCCGCGTATTTGACGAACAGCTTGGCCGCGTTCACGGCGATGGCCTTGATACCGTCCTTGTCCTGGTTGAAGACGATGCGACGGAAAGAAGGCGAGGTGGCGTTGTACAAGTGAACGATGGCTTTTTTCGCACCGCGCAGGGATTCGAAAGTACGCTCGATCAAATCTTCACGGCCCTGGGTCAGCACCTGAATGGTGGTGTCGTCCGGGATGTGGCCTTCTTCGATCAGGGTACGCACGAAGTCGAAGTCGGTTTGCGAAGCGGCCGGGAACGAGGCTTCGATTTCCTTTACACCGACCTGCACCAGGGTTTTCCAGAAGCGCAGCTTTTTCACCGCGTCCATCGGTTCGATCAGCGACTGGTTGCCGTCACGCAGGTCGGAACTGCACCAGATCGGCGCGGTGTCGATGGTTTTCGACGGCCAGGTGCGATCCGGCAAGTTGATGACGGGAAACGCGCGGTATTTCGAAGACGGATCTTTGAGCATGCTCATCGGGAAATTCCTTATTGTCTGGGCCGAAAAAAGGCGGCCTGCCGGTGTTACGAATGTTCTGGGAAAAGCGTGGGACGAGGCGCAGCGATTCAGCCTGGCAGTCGTGCGCTGACGAGGCACAAGCTGCGGTGCTGGCGAAGCTGAATGAGGGTGTGAGAGGTTTTCATGCCTTCAACCCTAACCGCGAGGGCAGAGGATGGCAAGCAGTCGGAAAAAATTGAGAGGAATACCCGGAAAGAGAGTTTTTGCGGGATTTTATTGCGCTAGAGATCGCTGATCGTTGTGATATTTGCGCGAGGTTTGATTGGGGCGCAATTGAGGTTTTTAGGGATTCATTGAGTATTGCTGTGTTGTATAGGTCGCCTTCGCGAGCAGGCTCGCTCCCACAGGGGATCTTTGTTGTGAATAAGATCCAGTGTGGGGCCGAGCCTGCTCGCGAAGCGGCCGGTCGCCTCAACACATATTTAAGGTTGAAATGCACCAATAAAAATCGCCGGATCCACCCGCGCATCATTCAGGCTGACATTCCAGTGCATGTGCGGCCCGGTTGCCCGGCCCGTCGAGCCGACTTTGCCAACCACCGCGCCTCGCGCCAGTTGATCGCCGACCTTCACATCAATCTTCGACATGTGGCAGAACATGCTGATAAAGCCCTGCCCGTGATCGACAAACACGGTGTTGCCGTTGAAGAAGTAATTGCCGGTGAGGATCACCTTGCCCGCCGCCGGGGTCTTGATCGGCGTGCCCGCCGGCACCGCGAAGTCGAGGCCTGCGTGGGGATTGCGTTCTTCACCATTAAAGAAACGGCGCACACCAAACTTGCTCGACAACGGGCCGTTCACCGGTTTGTCCAACAGCAGATTGCTCGGCGTGTTCGGGCTGAAGCTGCGATACGCCTTGATCTGCTCGGCCAGTTCACCCTCGATGCGTTTGAGGTTCGACTGATCCGGGTTTACTTGCTGTTTGTTCTTCAGGGTGATGCGCTGTTCCGGGTATTTCTTGTTACCCACGGTGAATGGCAGATTGCGCCCGCCACTGCTGATCTGTTGCGCGCCCGGCTTCACCGTCAACGGCACGCCGACAATCGCCAGCCAGTTGTTCTGCTCTTTCACCACCAGCACCGGTTTGCCCTGATACGTGGCTTTCGGTGCCTGCGCGGCGGTGCCCAGATCAACCACCGCCACACCGCCCGGCACCGGTTTGTTCAGTAGCCGGGTGATGTAACTGTCGGCGTGGGCATTGAAGGTCAGGCAGAGCAAAAACAGTGGAGCGAGAAAGCGCGGCATGGATCAGTCCAGTAAAGAGAGAGTGACAGGCGTCAGGTGATTGTCCTCGACGCGCACTTGCAGTTCGCCTTCGCCGAGTTTGGCTTTGAGGCGCTGGCCGGTGTGGGTCTGTGCAGCGTTGCGAATCGCATGGCCACGCTCATCGAGCAAAATGCTGTAACCGCGACCGAGCGTCGCCAATGGGCTGACCACGTGCAGCGTCTGCATCTGACTGTGCAATTGCAGGCGCCGGTTTTTTAGACCTTCGCGCATGGCGCGAGGCAAGCGTTCGGCGAGGCTGTCGAGTCGCTGGCGCAACATCGCCAATTGCCGCCCCGGATGCTGGCCGGCGAGGCGTGTTTCCAGGCGGATCAGGCGCTCGCGACGGGTATTGAGATGGCGCTCGAACGCCCGACGCATGCGCATGTCCAGATCATCCAGGCGCTGAGCCTGTTGGCGCAGACGTTCGCCGGGATGGCGCAAGCGACGGGCCATGCCTTCCAAGCGCAGACGATCACGCATCAAACGGTCGCGCATGCGCATCACCAAGCGCCGATGCAGGCTTTCGACCTGACGGATCAGATGACTGGAATCGGGCGCGAGTAATTCGGCAGCCGCAGACGGCGTCGGTGCGCGCACGTCGGCAACAAAGTCGCTGATCGACACATCGGTTTCATGGCCGACGGCGCTGACAATCGGCGTCACGCAGGCATCAACGGCACGGGCTACAGCTTCTTCGTTGAAGCACCAGAGGTCCTCCAGCGAGCCGCCGCCACGGGCGAGGATCAGTGCGTCGAAACCACGGGCATCGGCCATTTTCAGCGCGCGGACGATTTGCGCGGTGGCTTCCCGGCCTTGTACGGCAGTCGGAATCAGCGTCAGTTGCACCTGCGGCGCACGGCGGCGGAATACGCTGATGATGTCGCGAATCACCGCGCCGGTTGGCGAGCTGATGATGCCGATGCGCTGCGGATGCGCGGGCAACGGCACTTTGCGTTCGGCACTGAACAGACCTTCGGCGCTGAGCTTTTCCTTCAGCGCATCGAAGGCCAGACGCAGTGCACCGTCACCGGCAGGTTCGACAGTGTCGAGAATCAACTGATAGTCGCCACGGCCTTCGAACAGCGAAACCTTGCCACGCACCTTCACCGCCAGGCCGTCCTTCAACGCCTGACGCACTCGCGCAGCGTTCTGCCGGAACAGCGCGCAACGCACCTGCGCGCCGCTGTCCTTGAGGGTGAAATAGATGTGGCCGGACGCCGGGCGCGCGAGGTTGGAGATTTCGCCTTCGACCCAGATGTTGCTGAACACGTCTTCGAGCAACACCCGCGCGCGGCCGTTGAGCTGGCTGACGGTCAGGACCTCACGGTCCAGGCCAAGTCTTGCAAAGGGATCTTTAATCATGGGGCGCAGTTTAAAGGCATTTGCCGTCGAATCACCATGACACCGCACAAAACCCTGTGGGAGCGAGCCTGCTCGCGAAAGCTTCTTATCCTTCGACATCTTCAGTGGCTGACAGTCCGCTTTCGCGAGCAGGCTCGCTCCCACGAGGGGGATTGGTGAAGGTCTGGAGGAAGTGTTGGATCAGCGGGGTCGGATTCTGCCGGTAGGCGAGGGCGACGGTGCTTTGGCAATCGGGATCGGTCAGCGGCAGAAATCGTACGCCGCTTGGGGCGATGTCCTGCATCGATTCCGGCAGCAGGGCGATGCCGAATCCGGCCTGAATCAGCTGGAGCTGGGTGGTCTTGCGCGACATGACCCGCGCCGCTCGCGGAAAGAAGCCCTGACGCATGCACAATTCAGCACACAGATAACTCAGACCGCCGCGTTGCGGATGCGGGATCGAGATGAATGCCTCGTCCTTCAGTTGGGCCAGGTCGACACGCTCAGCCTCGGCCAATCGATGATTCATCGGCACTGCCAACAGCAACCGTTCAGTAAACAGCGGCACAATCTGAATACCTTCGCGCTGGCGCAACACTGGCAGGCGCAGCAGGCCGACATCGAGGCGTCCTTCGACGAGTTCTTCCAGTTGCGCTTCCGAAGAGAGTTTGCCGATATCCAGTGACACGCCAGGCTGTTGCTGCAGATAAGCGCCGAGATCACTGAGCAGCCGGCCACTGATAGACACAGTGCTGGAGTGACTGAGGCGCAAGGTGCCGAGCTGGCCATTGCCGACTTCGGTGGCCATGGCGCTAGCCTTGCTCAGCTCATTGAGCAAATTTTTTGCTCGCGGCAAAAACGCTTCGCCCGCTGCTGTGAGGCGAGGCTGGCGCGCGGTGCGTTCGAACAGCGGGGTCTGCAGGCGCGTCTCCATGTCCTTGATCTGCCGGCTCAGCGCCGATTGCGCAACGAATAAACGTTCAGCGGCGGCACTGAAGCTGCCGCAGTCGGCGATTTCGACGAAGTAACGCAGTTGACGGGTTGAAAGCACCAGTTATGCCTTTTTGAGATGGGTGATCGACTTTGAAGATATTAGTCGCAACCCTCGGCGCTGGCTAAAGTCATCTCAGGCTTATTAAGGAAGCGGATCGATGAGTGTGGCGGGGTTGTTGAGTGAATGGGCGTGGGGCGCTGGCGGCTGGGCTGTGATTGGGTTGGGCATCGCATCGGCTTACATCGTGTTCGGCATTGCCGGATTTGGCACCGCACTGGTGGCGGGGCCGATTCTGCTTCTGTTCATGCCGTTGTCGAAGATTGTGCCTCTGTTGGTGCTACTGGATTTCGTTGCAGCGTTCGGCAACCTGCTGCCGTCGCGGCGGGATGTGGCCAAGCCGGAGTTGTTGCGGCTACTGCCGTGCATGGCGCTGGGCTGCACGCTGGGAGTGATTTTCCTGCTTAATCTGAAATCCGATCTGTTGCTGTTGTTGATGGGCCTGTTTATCAGCGCTTATGCGGTTTACAGCCTGTGGGTCAAAGCCCGGCCGGCGCAATTGTCGGCGGCCTGGGCAGTGCCGATGGGCACGGTGGGCGGGTTGTTCGGCGCGCTGTTTGGCAGTGGTGGCTTTCTATATGCGATTTATCTCAACAGTCGACTGCCGAAAGACGCTGCGCGGGCGACGCAAAGTGCGCTGATCAGTTGCAGCACGGTGGTGCGTTTGAGCCTGTTTGCCATCGCCGGTGTGTATGCCGAGCTACCCTTATTGATGCTGGCCTTGTGTTTGTTGCCGGCCATGGTGCTGGGGTTGTGGATCGGGCGGCGCTTGACCATGAAGTTGTCGCGCGAGGCGTTTGTGCGGCTAGTGACATGGCTGGTGCTGGCGAGCGGGCTGGCGTTGATCGGACGCTACCTCAGCACTTGACCGGATTTTGTCAGGGATTAAGCTGCCGGCCTTTAGGGCCTCTTCGCGAGCAGGCTCGCTCCCACAGGGAACTGCATGCCATTGTGGGAGCGAGCCTGCTCGCGAAGGCGTCAGAAGTCACACCGCAGGATTTCCCATGAATTCGCAAAGCATCATCGTCCCGAAAATCTCCACCCTGCCGGTCCACGAACCCCGGGCCCGGGCGATCGTGCGCTGGCTGGTGCGCAAGAACATCATCAAAGAAGAGCTGACAACCTGTGGCCGCACCGGCAACCGCATGGCTTACGCGATTGCCGATGGCGCCCGCGCCGTGGTCCTGCACCCGCAAGCGCTGCCATTTGGTGAGCCGATCAACGGGCTGGAGATCGTCACCAAACGCTGCATCTACACGCCGGCCAAGGGCTTTCTCGAAGAGGCTGGTTGTGCCGAGTGTCGTCGCGAGATCGGCGAAGCGCTGTTTGAAAGCCTCGAAGACTGGATGCCGGGGCGCACCGACAACTTCACCTGCCCGGAATGCGGTCACGAAGACGACATCAACGGCTTCCTGTACCTGCAGGAGTGCGGGTTTTCCAACCTCGGCTTCATCTTCAATAACTGGCTGGAGGCGGGCTTCAAGCAGAGCTTTATCGATGAGTTCGCCGATTGGCTCGATCAACCTGTCTCTTGGGTCAAGGTGGAGCTGTAGCGGCGGGGGTCTCCGTATATCAGCAACATTGATATTAAGCTGAGTTTTACATTGAACAGCAGGGGGTGGATGACTATAATGGCGCGCTTCCATTTTCCCGCTCGGGAGCCCCCGCGATGCTGCGTATCAGCCAAGAAGCTCTGACATTCGACGACATTCTCTTAGTGCCTGGTTATTCCGAGGTGCTTCCTAACGAAGTCAGTCTCAAGACCCGCCTTACCCGTGGCATCGAGCTGAACATTCCTCTGGTTTCTGCTGCAATGGACACCGTCACTGAAGCCCGTCTGGCAATCGCCATGGCTCAGGAAGGTGGCATCGGCATTATCCACAAGAACATGACCATCGAGCAGCAAGCTGCCGAAGTGCGTAAGGTCAAGAAGTTCGAAGCCGGCGTCGTCAAGGATCCGATCACCATCGAGGCTGATGCCACGGTACGTGACCTGTTCGAATTGACCCGCATGCACAACATTTCCGGCGTTCCGGTCCTGCACGATGGCGACCTGGTCGGCATCGTCACTTCCCGTGACGTGCGTTTCGAAACCCGTCTGGAAGCCACCGTACGTGAAGTGATGACGCCTAAAGAGCGTCTGGTCACCGTGCGTGAAGGCGCCGACAAGAACGAAGTCCGCGAGCTGCTGCACAAGCACCGTCTGGAAAAAGTTCTGATCGTCGATGACAAGTTTGCCCTCAAAGGCATGATGACCGTCAAAGACATCGAAAAAGCCAAAGCCTACCCGCTGGCCAGCAAGGACGATCAAGGTCGTCTGCGCGTTGGCGCTGCGGTCGGTACGGGTAAAGACACCGGTGACCGTGTAGCGGCTCTGGTCAACGCTGGCGTGGACGTCGTGGTAGTCGACACCGCGCATGGTCACTCCAAAGGCGTGATCGACCGCGTTCGCTGGGTTAAAGAGAATTTCCCTGAAGTGCAGGTGATCGGCGGCAACATCGCCACCGGCGCCGCAGCCAAGGCTCTGGCCGAAGCTGGCGCTGATGCGGTCAAGGTCGGTATCGGCCCTGGCTCGATCTGCACCACCCGTATCGTCGCCGGTGTCGGCGTCCCGCAAATCAGTGCCATCGCCAACGTCGCCGCTGCCCTTGAAGGCACTGGCGTACCGTTGATCGCCGACGGCGGTATCCGTTTCTCCGGTGACCTGTCCAAGGCCATCGTAGCCGGTGCTTCCTGCGTGATGATGGGCTCGATGTTCGCCGGTACTGAAGAAGCGCCGGGCGAAATCGAACTGTTCCAGGGCCGTTCGTACAAGGCGTATCGCGGCATGGGTTCGCTGGGCGCCATGTCCCAGGCTCAAGGTTCCTCCGACCGTTACTTCCAGGACTCCTCGGCAGGTGCCGAGAAACTCGTTCCGGAAGGCATCGAAGGCCGTGTGCCTTACAAAGGCACCCTGAGCGCGATCATTCACCAGTTGATGGGCGGTCTGCGTTCCTCGATGGGCTACACCGGTAGCGCCAACATCGAAGAAATGCGCACCAAGCCTGAGTTCGTACGGATCACCGGCGCTGGCATGGCCGAATCCCACGTTCACGACGTGCAGATCACCAAAGAAGCGCCAAACTACCGCGTAGGTTGAGCCTTCAAGCAACAAGCAAAGCAACCGGGGCTGTTTGATTCAGCCCCGAGTTGTTTCTGAATCACGACTGTTTCTGAACGACTTAGACGAGACTGAATCATGGCCCTCGATATTCACGCTCACCGCATCCTGATCCTCGACTTCGGCTCGCAATACACCCAACTGATCGCCCGCCGCGTGCGCGAAATCGGTGTGTACTGCGAACTGCACCCGTTCGACATGGACGAAGATGCGATCCGCGAATTCGCTCCTAAAGGCGTCATCCTCGCCGGCGGCCCCGAGTCCGTGCACGTCGCCGACAGCCCGCGTTGCCCACAGGCAGTGTTCGATCTGGGCGTACCGGTTTTCGGTATCTGCTACGGCATGCAGACCATGGCTGAGCAACTGGGCGGCAAGGTTGAAGGTTCCGAGCTGCGTGAGTTCGGTTACGCCCGCGTTGACGTGGTCGGCAAGAGCCGCCTGCTCGACGGCATTGAAGACCACATTGACGCTGACGGCCTGTTCGGCCTCGACGTATGGATGAGCCACGGTGACAAAGTCACCAAGATGCCGGAAGACTTCCACATTCTGGCCAGCACCCCGAGCTGCCCGATCGCCGGCATGTTCAACGACGACCGTGGCTACTACGGCGTGCAGTTCCACCCGGAAGTAACCCACACCAAGCAGGGCGGTCGCATCCTGTCGCGCTTCGTCCTCGACATCTGCGGCTGTGAAGCCCTGTGGACCCCGTCGAAGATCGCTGAAGACGCCATCGCCAACATCCGCGCACAGGTCGGCACCGACAACGTGCTGCTGGGTCTGTCCGGCGGCGTTGACTCTTCGGTAGTTGCTGCGCTGCTGCACAAAGCCATCGGCGACCAGCTGACCTGCGTCTTCGTCGACAACGGCCTGCTGCGTCTGCACGAAGGCGAGCAAGTGATGGCCATGTTCGCCGAGAACATGGGCGTCAAGGTGATCCGCGCCAACGCTGAAGAGCAGTTCCTCAACAACCTGGCCGGCGAAGCTGACCCGGAAAAGAAGCGCAAGATCATCGGTCGCACCTTCATCGACGTATTCGATGCCCAGTCGAACAAACTGGAAAACATCAAGTACCTCGCTCAGGGCACCATCTACCCGGACGTGATCGAGTCGGCTGGCGCGAAAAGCGGCAAGGCCCACGTGATCAAGTCGCACCACAACGTGGGCGGCCTGCCGGAAGAGATGAACCTGAAACTGGTCGAGCCACTGCGCGAACTGTTCAAGGACGAAGTTCGTCGTCTGGGTCTGGAGCTGGGCCTGCCGTACGACATGGTCTACCGTCACCCGTTCCCGGGCCCGGGCCTGGGCGTGCGCATCCTCGGTGAAGTGAAGAAGGAATATGCCGACCTGCTGCGTCGCGCTGACCACATCTTCATCGAAGAACTGCGCAAAGCCGACTGGTACCACAAGGTCAGCCAGGCCTTCGTCGTGTTCCAGCCAGTGAAATCGGTTGGCGTTGTTGGCGACGGCCGTCGTTACGCCTGGGTTGTGGCCCTGCGTGCTGTAGAAACAATCGACTTCATGACCGCGCGTTGGGCTCACCTGCCTTACGAACTGCTGGAAACCGTATCCGGCCGCATCATCAATGAAATCGAAGGCATCTCTCGCGTCACTTACGACGTGTCGAGCAAGCCGCCGGCGACGATTGAGTGGGAATGATCTCACTACTCGTTGATTAACGAAAAACCCTTGGCCTGAAGCCAAGGGTTTTTTCGTTTCATGCCTTGAAAACGGGTTAGTTGGGTAAGCGACTTTGCAGGGTCAGGCCGATCTCTATCAGGCGCTGGGATAAAGCGCCGAGGTTACGGAACATGATGCCGCTGATCCGGGGCATCGACTGTGCCCAGATGTAAAACTGACCATTCCTGCAATTTACTATTGTTCGAACGATATTGCTGGAGCTGTCGCGACGCACGAGCATGTAGGTATTTTGCATTTTTTTGAGCATGAACATGCCGTTGCGATTGAGGAGTGTGTTCTCTGCTGCCTCAGTCCATTGCGGCATAGGTGTTTCGATCTGCAAGCGCAGATCGGCGAATAGAATATCGGATGAGTTGCGCGTCGTTGCCCCGTTATCAAACGGGCCCCGAGTGACTTTCAGTCCCGGGTCGATACTGACTCCGGGCACTTCGCTGGGCACCGCTTCTTCAATACGTAAACCGATGCCGCCCCTGAGTTCGCTTATGCCTGGCAGATTTCTGAAAGCGTTGGTGTTCGTTGCCTCGACCAGGGCAACCCATTTTCCGGGTCTGTTAAGGAGCTCGTCACCCCACATGATTTGAGAGGCGAGCCGGGCGTGGATCATCTGCTCTTCGATCGAAGTCAGCGGTATTTTCAGTTTGTAACTGTGTGCGACTTCAAGACCATGGCTGCGGATGCCATTGGCCTGGGCAGCCTTGATCAGTTCGAGCATGTTGAATCGGTCATCAGGGTCGGTACTCAGGCTGGACAAGTAGCCTCGAAGATCCTCTGACATCTCTCCCGACAGGTAAAAGTCGTTGAGGTCTGCCTGGGCAAAATCGCTCAGCAAACCACGTACATAAAGTGTGTCGATATGCCGTGCGAACGCCGGCATGTTTTCGATCATGAAACGCATGCTGGCGATGCGATCAAGGGTTTCGCCGACGACCAGTCCATCGGTATTGGCAAAGATGCGATCAATCAACTCAGCCGTCTGCATCTCGGCATCGATTGGCGGGATGACTGGCCGTGCGGGCAGGTTGGTCCAGTTCAGCTCTGAGTAATACTCTTTGGCCTCGTTTAGCAGGAACGAGCGTTTTTCGCGAAAATAGGCCGCGTACGTATCGGCAGTTGATGGGTTACCACGGTTTGCGCTGGAGAGCTCGGCGAAAGTCTCGGGCAGGTTCATTGCCCATCTTTTCATTTTCGCAATGTCCATTCCTACGATGTCGTTCAGGGGCGTAACCAGACGCAGTGGTCGCGCAACTGGTGAAACCGGTTCAACGAGGGGAAGCTCCGCTGACGGGGTTGATGAGGCTGGGGCCGAGGATGAGGACGAGGGCAGGTCAATGCCCAGTAAACAGGCCTTGCCCACGCATTGGCCGCCTCCCCTGAGGCGCAACGCGGGTATGCGTTCCCACTTGCCGCTACTACTCAAGCGTACTGGCAACGAGTAAGCGAACTGATTGGGTCGCTCGGGATTGACGATGGCCCAGTGGCCAGTGTCTTCGGATTCGGCAAAGTAGCGCACGTAGTAAGCCGCACCCTCTATTTCGATGGCATAGCCCGGCTCCTTGTCCAGGCGGTAAATGCCCTCATACTTGCCTGGAGCTGCCTCTGCAGAACGCTGGGCAAGTAGCTCGTTGCATCGATATTTGGCAGGAATCTTTGGAACAGACCAACCTTGGCGCGCAGCCGCCGTGGCCAACTGCCGGGTGGATGCGATGGTGGTCTCGGTGGCGATTTCGTTTGCCAGCTCAACGGTCGCCTGTGGATCAATCGTCGCGACTGGCGGTTGATCCACAGGCGGCAAGAAGGGTGCGTCAGGCGCAGTGAACTCGACCAACCCGAGCATTTCTTGCGCTTCGGCAAACTCCACCTGCGGGCCCACTTCAAGTTGCGCGCCCGTGCTGATCAGAAACGGAATGTTGAACACAATGTCGATCGCATTCAGCACTGCGCCGGTAACTCCGGCCTTGCGTTCGGTTGGCGTGGTGCCGTTGATGGCCTGATCGATGTTCAATCCCATGTTCGCGATGCTGGCGCCAATCAAAGGCAACGCCAAAGGCCAGCCCACCGCTGCCATCGGGCCGAATACTTTCAGACCGGCACTCAAATAACCGATCCAGAGTTTTTTGCGCAATTGACTGTTGGAAGTGAGTACAAGGTGCGCCTCGGCAACCATGGCCGTACGTGTCGACTCGCTCAACCAAGTGAATGCGTCACCGCTGATCGCGACGTTGCTGCGATTGATCATTTGATGATCGCTGTGACCCCAAGTGCTCACCAGGCGGTTCATCAGATCGGTGAGGTTTTCGGTCAAGTGATTGCGGTCAGCCAGCGGGAAATGCTTGAGAAAAGCCGTGCGCTTGTCCTCTGAATTCATCTGCTCCAGCATCCACCAATGCAGATCCGCTTCATTCTCCATCAAGAGGAATGTCTGGGCTTCGCCTGGCAAGTAAAGGGTCTGGCGGCCACTGTCTTCCACCAGACGCAGTGCATTGGAGGCTACGTGGCCATCGAGATCCAGCGCCCGCACTTCAGCACCGACCGGGTGTAACGCTTGCAGCATTGGCAAGGTAACGGGCCAGGTGACGGGCCCGATTACCGAGACGACGACGCGCTGAAAGTCAGTTCCGTCAAGGTCACCCTGTTGCAGCGCCTGCACCGCCAGGCTGAGAAAGTTGCACTTTGCCAGGGCTCGGAAGTTATCCGACGAGGTTTGCCAGAAAGTCGTCAGTTGGCCTATGTAGCGCGCGCTGAAGTCGACGTCCCAGAACGCCTTCAGCACATCACTGCCCAGCAACCGGACTTCATTGCTCTGATTGAAGTTTTCTGCCTCCGGGCCATCCGAGTAGAACCCGCAGTAAAGACCAAGCAGATCTGCGTTGTCTTGATCAGTCGCGCGAAAGCGATGGATCACCAACTGTGTGAGGGTGAGCGTTTCGTAAGGCTTTTCCAGCAAATGTTCCCAACCCGTGAAGGTCAGCGTGCTGCTCTGCGCCGTGTTGAAACGGTGGAAGTAAACACGGTCGGAATCGAGGCCGGACAGTCCGTTGTCCGCCAGTATTTCGTTGGCAACTTGATGGGCAGCGTCGAGCAGACTCGGGCAGGTCTGCACGATCGTCGCAGCAATGGCTTTGAGGGCGGTTTTGTCCGCAGCGTTTGGCAGGAGACGTCGTTCGGGGGAGGTCATGCGTTCTTCATCCTTGAGAAACAAAGACTGAGCATGACCGATTCGCTCAAGGGCAGTGCACTACCCGGCTACCGCATATTGCTCCCCTATTGATAATAGAGTGGGGTGATGGAGGAGGGCTGTTTGTCCGGCGTCCTCCAGGCGCTAGCTGGATTCGCAAGTGCAGAGGAAGGTTGATGAAAAATGCCAGTCAGTTTTGCTGACTGGCATTTTTCGTTGTCGGGCCTTCCTTGCTCAGTTTTAACCGGAGAGCCTCAATCAGGGATCCGGCTACGCAATATCAGCCCGGTATCGGACAACCGTTGAGACATGTCCTTCAGGTTGGCGAATGCGATGTCATTCACCCGCTGCCACGCAGGTCGGTGGAGGGAGACCTTGCCGTCACTCGATCGAGTGATCGGTGTGCGTTGCAGCATGCCTTGTTTGCTGCGGTGGATCAGCGTGTAGCGCTCACCTGTTTTTTCGAACAGATACATGCCGCGCCTGTACAACAGATTCTCCAGCGTTTCTTCGGTCCAGGTCACCTCGGGTGCGGGCATTTTCAAGCGCAGATCGGCGCGCAGAAAGTCTGGATTTCCTTGTCTGACAGTGCCGCCGGGCGAGCTGCCGCGTGGTACTTCAATACCCGGATCGACATCCACGCCCAGCTCTTCACCGGCGCCGACTTCATCGATTCGCAAGCCTATTCCCCCCTTCAGTTCACTGATGCCCAGCAGTCCTCTGAAGGTATTGGTGCTGTGAGCATCGGTTGCTACGATCCATTTTCCCGGGCTGTTGAGGTAGACGTCACCGGTCATGATGTCGTTGGTCAGGAAGGTGTTCATCATTTGCTCGTCGACGGAGGGCAGCGGTGTTTTCATTTTGTAGCTGGCGGCGCAATCGATCGCCTGAATCCGAACCCCGTTCGCTCGCGCGACCTGGACCAGTTCCAGTGGGTTGAATCGACCGGCGGGATCGGTGCCCAGACTGTTCAAGTAAGTGTGTAAATCCGCAGTCATATTGCCGCTGGTGAAGTAGCGGTTCAGTTCCACTTGAGCGAAGTCACTGAGCAGGCCGCGCAGGTAGAGGGTTTTCACGTGTCGGGCCAGCGCCGGCATGTTTTCGATCAGAAAACCCATGCTGGCAATGCGATCAAGGGTTTCTCCGACCACCAGTCCGGAGGCACTTTCAAAAACGCCATCGACAAGATCGGTCAGTGGCATCAGCCGGTTGATCTCGGGTATCACCGGGCGCGGGGGCTGGATGACCCACGGCAGGTTCTTGAAAAAACCTCGGGCTGAACTTTGCAGAAGTTGGCGTTTGCCGGCGGCATACAACTCGAACGGATCGTCCATGGCGAAACCGCCGGCACCGTCGGGCTGCAACCGGGCATGGGTTTCGTTGAGGTTTAACGCCCAGGCTTTTATCGAACGGCGTACCGACGGTTCGATGTCAAAGGCACTGGTCACCGGGCGTGGGGGCCTCGATGTCGAGGGTTGCGGTTCTTCTGCCGGTTGCACGGGCGTTTCGGGCGAGGCAGGTTCGAAGGTGTCGAGTTCGAGATCCGGAGTGCATTGTTTGCCCATGCACTGGCCGCCACCCTTGAGACCCAAGGCTGGCATGCGCTCCCATTCTCCTTCGCCATTGAGACGGACAGGCAGCGCGTGGACAAGCTGGTTTGGGCGCTCAGGGTCGACGATCGCCCAGTCGCCGTTGCCGTGAGCGTTGGCGAAGTAGCGCACATAGTACGGCGTGTCATTCATCAGAATGGCATAGGGCGGATCCGAGTCGAGGCGGTAGACACCGTGGAACTTCCCGGACTCTTCGCCGAGTGCTGTGCCATCAAGCAGCTCGTTGCATTGGTAACGTTCGGGCACCGGAGGCGGTAGGGCGTTTTGCGCCGGAATTAGCGTCGTTTCATCGACATTTGGCAGGGTGATGTCGGCATCGTCCGGCACCATGATCGGCTCTTGGTAATCGGCTTTGGCAGAGGCATTCCAGGTTTCGCTGTACTCAGCCATCTCGGCGGCTTCTGCAGCCTCGACCTCGGCGCCAACCTCCAGCATCGGCCCGGTGCCGATCAGCAATGGAAGGTTGAATAACAGATTGATACCACTCAAAACCGCACCCAGCACGCCGGCCTTGCGTTCGGCCCTTGTCTTGCCGTTTTGCGCCTGATCGATATTCAGACCCATGCTCGCAAGGGTGGCGCCAATCACCGGTAACGCCAGCGGCCAACCGACAGTGGCCATCGGAGCAAATACCTTGAGGCCCGCACTCAGATAGCCGATCCACAGTTTCTTGCGCAGATCGCCATTGGATGTCAGAGACAGGTGGGCTTCAGCAAACATCGCCTGACGTGTTGAGTCGCGCAGCCAACTGAATGCATCATCGCTCAGTTCCTGGTTTGTGCGGTTGATCAGGTGATGGTCGGCCCGGCCCCAGGTGGCCACCAACCGATTCATCAGATCGGGCATGTTCTCGCTCATGTGCTGACGATCGGCGAGGGCAAAATGCTCCAGGAAGGTCGCGCGGCGTTTGGCGTCGTTCAGTTGATCCAGAACCCACCAATGCAGGTCTGCCGGCGTTTCCTTGACCACGAACGCTGCGGTCGCACTCGGCAGATAGATAATCTGCCGACCGGCAGAATCGACGAAGCGTAGCAATTGCGTGGAGATATGCCCGTCAATGTCGAAGGCGAACACATCCCCCGTTGTCGTGTGGCTTGATTGCAACATGCTCAGGGTGACCGGCCAGCTAACCGGTCCCACCACTGAGTCCACCAGCCATTGAAAGTCACTGCGGGTGAGTTGCCCAAGGTCCAACGCCTGCACTGCACGGCTAAGGAAATTGCACTTGGCCAAGGTGCGGAAATCCTCGCCGTGGCTGTTCCAGAAGTCCGTCAGCGTGGCGCTGTAGTACCCACTGAAATCGAGGCTCCAGAACGCCTTCAAGACCTCGTTGCCGTGCAGGCACACCTGGTTTTTTTCGTCGAAATTTTCGCCCTGCGGACCTTCGCTGTAGAAGCCACCGTACAGATCGGGCAGGTCGGCGTTGTCCTGGTCGGTGGCACGAAAACGATGAATGACCAGCTGTGTCAGGGTCATCGATTCGTAGGGTTTCTCGCGGATGTGCTCCCAGCCGGTAAACGAGCGAGTGCTGCTCTGGGCCGTCTTGAAGCGATGGAAATAAACCTCATCCGGGTCGAGGCTCGACAGGCCTTTTGCTTCCAGCAGATCACGGGCGGCTTCATGGGCAGCGTCCTGCAGTCCGGGGCAATTGTGGACGACGGTATAGGCGATTCGCTTCAGAGCTGCCTTGTCTGCCGCGTTAGGCAGAAGGCTTTGTTGGGTGGCGTACATGCTTTCTCCATCCTTGAGAAATGAAGGCCGAGCATGGCCGATTCGCTCAAGAGGAGTGCACTACATATATACCGCACATGATCGTTGGAAACGTGTCGGGGTCAGCGCCGTGCCACGTCGGAAAAGTAGAATTTGTCGAGGGTGTGGCGGGATTCGGTGTACTCGAACTGACGCCCGTCCTGGAGGAAGGTCTGGTTGCTGACCACGATCACATGGCTCTGGCCATCGAGGTCCAGGTGCAGTTGATCATCCTTGCTGCGCGGCACCGCTTCGATGGTGCGTTGGGCGTAGGCAATCTGTAGCTGCAGGGTCTGCTCGATATGGGCGTAGATCGATTGCTCGGCGATGTCGAGGGACAGGCCGGGAATCACTTCGCTGACGAAGTGGTTGATGTCGAGGATCACGCGTTTACCGTCGATCCGCCGCACACGTTTGATTCGGGTGATGAGGCTGCCGGGTTCGGCATGGATGTGCTCGAGCAGGGCACCTTCGAGCGGGATCTGGCTCAGCTCGACCACTTCGGTGCTGACATCTTTGCCCAGGCGCGGATAGGTTTCCTGGAAACTGACGATGCCGCCGAGCTGAAATTCGATCGGGTTGGTCGAAAGCACAAAGGTGCCCTTGCCGTGGATTTTCTGCGCAAAGCCGCGCTCCTGAAGCAGTTCAATGGCTTTGCGCACCGTGCCTCGGCTGGCCTGATAGCTGTCCATCAGTTCGGTTTCGGAAGGCAGGCGTGCGCCGCGCTCCAGGCGTTCAGTCGTGATGCTGGCCAGCAGATCGCTATAGATCTGGTTGTATTTGCTCATGGGTAGGCTCGGTGCCGACTGTGCTCAAAGCTTCGAACCTTAAGGCCAGGGTAGGGCTTTGTCCATGTGGGCGATGGAAATCACCCTAAGGCAGGGTAGGAAAATTCGCCTTCGGTCTGGCAGGAACATACATAAACAAACTCGTCTGTACGAGTTGTTGCATTAACTCGTACAGACGAGTATTTTTCGCTTCGGCGTGCTGCCAATAACAACAATCCATAGCGGAAGAACTAGCATGAGCCACGACTATCCGAACATCACCAGGCAATTGCTGCAAAGCCTCGGCGGCAGCGACAACCTCGAACAGGCCGCCCATTGCGTCACGCGGTTGCGGCTGGCCCTGAAAGATCCGGGCCTGGTCGACAGTGCCATGCTCAACCAGATCGACCTGGTCAAAGGCTCGTTCTTTACCGGTGGCCTGTATCAGGTGGTGATCGGTCCGGGCGAAGTGGAAAAGGTCTATGCCGAACTGCGTCGTCAGACCGGTCTCGCGGCGTCGACGATCGCTGACGTCAAACAAAAAAGCACTGAAAAAATCAACGCCATGCAGCGTCTGGTGCGGGTGTTTTCCGACGTGTTCATGCCGATTCTGCCGGCACTGATCATTGCCGGCCTGCTGATGGGCATCAACAATCTGCTGGGTGCCAAAGGCATGTTCATCGACGGGCAGACCCTGCTCGATGCCTACCCGAAACTCGATGGGCTATGGAGCCTGATCAATCTGATGGCCAACACCTCGTTCGTGTTTCTGCCAGCGCTGGTGGGCTGGTCGGCGGCCAAGCGCTTTGGCGGCAGCGAGATCCTCGGCATCGTGCTCGGTCTGATGCTGGTGCACCCGGATCTACTCAACGCCTGGAACTACGGCAAGGCCGTGGCCGGGCTGGACGGGCAGCAGTTGCCGTACTTCGACATTCTCGGATTGTTTCAGGTGGAAAAGGTCGGCTATCAGGGGCAGATCTTGCCGATTCTGCTGGCCGCTTACGTAATGAGCGTCATCGAAAAATGGCTGCGCGCGCGCGTGCCCAACGCCATTCAGTTACTCGTGGTACCGATCACCACCATCGTCGTTACCGGCGTATTGGCGCTGGCCGTGATTGGCCCGGTAACCCGCCACATCGGCATCTTCATCACCGAAGGGCTGGTCATGCTGTTTGACCTGGCACCAATGGTGGGTGGCGCCATTTTCGGTCTGCTGTATGCGCCGCTGGTGATCACCGGCATGCACCACATGTTTCTCGCGGTCGACCTGCAATTGATCTCGACCCAGGGCGGTACCTTCATCTGGCCGATGATCGTCATGTCCAACCTTGCTCAGGGCAGTGCCGCCCTGGCGGTGTTCTGGATGACCCGTAATGCACGGGACAAGAGCATGGCGTCGACTTCGGCAATCTCTGCCTACTTCGGTATCACCGAGCCGGCGATGTTCGGCGTCAACCTGCGCTACAAGTTTCCGTTTTATGCCGCGCTGACCGGTTCGGCACTGGGCTGCGTGTTCCTGTCGCTGAACAAGGTTCAGGCCTCGGCCATCGGCGTCGGCGGACTGCCGGGGTTCATCTCGATCATCCCGCAGTACATCCCGATGTTTGTGCTGGGGATGCTGATTGCCATGCTCGTGCCGTTTGTTTTGACCTGTGCATTGAGCATGAAGATTGTCCGGCCCGGTTATCGGGTTGCCTGAACAATCGCTTTCGCGAGCAGGCTCGCTCCCACAGTTGATTGCATTTCAATCTGGGCGCGAGCCGCACGGACTTATTGAAGGAGTTGTGCCATGCAAGACTGGCAGCGTTCGGTGATCTACCAGATCTATCCGAAGAGTTTTCATAGTCACGCCGGCAACCCGACGGGTGATCTGCTCGGTATCGTCGCCAAACTCGATTACCTGAAGTGGCTGGGCGTCGACTGTTTATGGATAACGCCATTTCTGCGTTCGCCGCAACGCGATAACGGCTATGACATCAGCGATTACTACGCCATCGACCCGAGCTACGGCAGCATGGCCGACTGCGAATTGCTGATCGCCGAGGCGGGCAAGCGCGGGATCAAGCTGATGCTCGACATCGTGGTCAATCACACCTCGATCGAACACGTCTGGTTTCAACAGGCGCGCAGCAGCCTCGACAACCCGTACCGTGACTTCTACATCTGGCGTGATCAGCCGAACAACTGGGAATCCAAGTTCGGCGGTTCCGCCTGGGAGTACGAAGCCCAGACCGGTCAGTATTACCTGCACCTGTTCGACCACACCCAGGCCGACCTGAATTGGGACAATCCCAAGGTGCGCGCTGAAGTATTCCGGATGATGCAATTCTGGCGAGACAAGGGCGTCGGCGGTTTTCGCCTGGACGTGATCAATCTGATCTCCAAGCCTGCGGACTTCCCCGAAGACGACAGCGATGGCCGACGCTTTTATACCGACGGGCCGAATGTCCACGCGTACTTGCAGCAGATGCACCGCGAAGTCTTCGAAGGGCACGACCTGATCAATGTCGGCGAGATGTCATCGACCAGCCTCGAACACTGCATTCGCTATTCGAATCCGCAGTCGAAAGAGTTGTCGATGACCTTCAACTTTCATCACCTGAAAGTCGATTATCCAAACCTGCAGAAGTGGGTACGCGCCGACTTCGATTTCCTTCAGCTAAAGAAAATTCTGTCCGACTGGCAGACCGGCATGCAGGCGGGTGGCGGCTGGAACGCGCTGTTCTGGTGCAACCACGATCAGCCGCGCGTGGTCTCGCGCTTCGGCAACGACGGCGAGTACCGCGAATGCTCGGCGAAGATGCTCGGCACCGCACTGCACTTTCTGCAGGGCACGCCGTTCGTGTATCAGGGCGAAGAGTTGGGCATGACCAATCCGGGGTTCGAATCGATCGAGCATTATCGCGATGTCGAGACGCTGAACATTTTTCGCCTCAAGCGCGAGGCCGGCAGCAGCGATACCGACAACATGGCAGCGATCATGCAGAAATCCCGCGATAACGGGCGCACGCCGATGCACTGGGACGCCGGGCCAAACGCCGGTTTCAGCCGTGTCGAACCGTGGATCGGAGTGCCGGCCAATGCTGCGCAGATCAACGTCGCAAACCAGCTCGACGACCCGGACTCGGTGTTGCATCACTACCGCCGTCTGATCGCGCTGCGCCGCAGTGAACCGTTGATCACCGACGGGCTGTACCAACAATTACTGCCCGAACATCCGCAGGTCTGGGCGTATGTGCGTGAAGGTGACGCCGAGCGTTTGTTGGTGGTGAACAACTTCTACGGGACAACCTGTGAAGTGGAATTACCGGCGACGGTCATCAGTGAATCGATGAGCCAGCGCCAGTTGATCAGCAATTATCCAGAGGGCGCGTTGCGCAAGCGCCAGGTGACGTTGCGACCTTACGAGTCCTTCGTCCTGCACCTGATCGATCCCTGACCTTTAACTAAAAAAACAACGTTCAAAAAACACGCAGAGCACTGCGCGGGGGATTTCTGCGCGCCGAATTCATGCAACCAGACAATAAAAACAATGGGGTGGCTTATGAAAACAACAATAAATCGCAGCCTTGCAGTCGCAGGTTTTTGCCTGGCCTTACCGCCAACGTCACAAGCGCTGGAGTTTGGCGGCTACCTGCGCAGCGGTGTCGGCACGTCAGTCAACAGCAGCGGTCAGTCGTGCTTCCAGTTACCGGGTGCGCAGACCAAATATCGCTTGGGTAACGAATGCGAGCAGTACGGCGAACTCGAGTTGCGGCAGGACCTGTACACCCTTGACGACGGTTCGGTACTGAGTGTCGACGGGATGGCCTCGCTGTATAACCGTTACGACCGCAGCCCCACGTTCAAAGACGACAATGGTTCGATCCGCTTGCCGCAGGCCTACGCACAGTGGTCGGCGATGCCCGCGCTCAACGGTGGTTCATTGTGGGCCGGACGCCGTTACTACAAGCGCAATGACATCCATATTTCCGACTTCTACTACTGGAACCAGAGCGCCACGGGGGGCGGGGTCGAAGACGTGTTGATCGGCGATCTGAAATACAGCTACGCCTTCTCGCGCAAGGACAACCTGTACCAGAAGGACTACATCAATCGGCACGACTTCAACATCGCCGGTTTCAAGACCAATCCTGGCGGTGAGCTGGAGTTCGGCTTGAGTTATATCGACAAACCCGACAGCCGCGATGCCCACCGGGGCTGGGCGATCACCACGCAACATGTGCAGACGGATTTTCTCGGCGGCAAAAACAAACTGGCGCTGCAATACGGTGAAGGGCCGGGCACCGGACTGGGTTATACCGGCAACGTCAAACTGGACGACAGCAATAAAAGTTATCGAGTCGTCGAGTTTTTCGACTGGCAGGTGACGCCGCGCTTCGGCGGCCAGATTGAAGCGGTGTACCAGAAAGACATCCGCCCGGACGGTGTCGACCAGAACTGGATCTCGCTGGGGGTGCGACCGACTTATGCGCTCAGCGAACACTTCAAACTGGTCACCGAGCTGGGTCACGATCAAGTCGAAGCTCCGGGGGGTACGCGCAAACTGAGCAAATTTACCTTTGCCCCGACCTGGTCGCCGAAAGGCCCGGAGTTCTGGGCGCGTCCCGAGGTGCGGCTGTATTACACGTACGCCACCTGGAACGAGGCGGCCAAACGCGCGGCCAACGAACTGGCCAAAGGCTCGGCACTCTCCGACACCGGCGCCTTCGGTAGCGCTCGCCACGGTGCGAATGTCGGATTGCAGGTCGAATACTGGT
The DNA here is from genome assembly GCF_900187485.1 of Pseudomonas sp. Irchel s3a12. NCBI lineage: Bacteria > Pseudomonadati > Pseudomonadota > Gammaproteobacteria > Pseudomonadales > Pseudomonadaceae > Pseudomonas > Pseudomonas sp. Irchel s3a12. Next base: position 175,750 of record NZ_FYDN01000011.1, on the reverse strand, counting down.
GGAAATAAGCGATGCTGATGGAGCGTCGCGCTCCATGGGCACTTCAAAGAACAAAACTGCAGGTGACGTCATGGCCACACCCCAACCATTGCAATTGCTGGCTCCCTTGTCCGGTGTCCTGATCGCGCTTGAGCAGGTGCCCGATCCGGTGTTTTCCGGGCGCGTGATCGGCGACGGTCTGTGCATCGACCCGACTTCATCGACCCTGTGTGCGCCCATGGCCGGCGTCATCAGCAACGTGCAGGCCAGCGGGCATGCCGTGAGCATCACCGATGACCATGGCGTACAAGTGTTGATGCACATCGGCCTTGATACCGTGAACCTCGGCGGGCAAGGCTTCACCCGCCTCGTTGAAGAGGGGCAACGGGTTGCCGCCGGACAAGCGTTGATCGAATTCGACGCAGATTACATTGCCCGGCATGCGCGCAGCCTGATGACGTTGATGCTGGTGGTCAGCGCAGAGCCGTTCACCTGGCGGGTCGCGTCGAGCGGATGGGTCGAAACCGGTCAGCCGTTGCTTGAGCTCGCCCGTACTCAGGCTTGTGGCGTGGATGCTGGCGCGGCAGAAGGTCAGGCCGTGTTCTCTCAAACGTTGAAACTGCCCAATCCCAACGGATTGCACGCGCGCCCGGCAGCGGTGTTCGCGCAAGCGGCAAAGGGCTTCGCGGCAAAGATTTACCTGCATAAACAGCAGGCTCAGGCCAACGCCAAATCCCTGGTGGCGATCATGGCGTTGCAGACCGCGTGCGGCGACAGCGTGCAGGTCAGTGCGGTGGGCGAAGATGCTGACGCGGCAATCGAGGCGCTGACTCGATTACTGATTGAAGGCTGCGGTGAAACGGTGACGGCGGTGGCGCCTGTCGAGCTGGTCGAAACCGAGGTTCTGACCCTGTTGCGTGGCGTCTGCGCGTCACCCGGTTCGGCGTTGGGCCAAGTGGTGCAGATCAGCGAGCCGGTGTTCGACGTCAGCGAGTTCGGCGGCGGAGCAGACGGCGAGCGCGAGGCCCTCGCCAATGCCCTGATCGAAGCCGATCTGGCCTTGCAGCATTTGCGCGACACCGCCGCTGGCGAGGCCGAGGCCGAGATCTTCAAGGCGCATCAGGAACTGCTCGAAGATCCGGGGCTGCTCGATCAGGCCCAGGCATTGATCAGTGAAGGCAAAAGCGCGGCGTTTGCCTGGCGCGCGGCCACTGAAGAAACCGCGGCGATGTTTCGCCAACTGGGCAGTGCGTTGCTGGCTGAACGGGCGGCGGACCTGACCGATGTCGGGCGCCGCGTGCTCAAGCTATTGCTGGGGATAGGCGAGCAGGCGATGGAGCTGCCGCATGGAAGCATTCTGATTGCCGATCAACTGACCCCGTCGCAGACCGCCGGCATCGATACCAGCAAGGTGCTGGGTTTTGCCACGGTCGGCGGCGGCGCAACCAGTCACGTGGCGATTCTTGCGCGCGCCTGTGGTCTGCCGTCGATCTGCGGGGTGCCGGTGCAGATGTTGGCGTTGAGTAACGGCACCCCGGTGTTGCTCGATGCCGACAAGGGCGAATTGCATGTGCGTCCCGATCCTGCGGCCGTCAGTCAATGGCAGGCGCGGCACGCACAACAGCGTCAACGCCATGAGCATGAGTTGGCCAGCGCAACGCTCGCGGCGCGGACCCGTGACGGCCATCACATCGAGGTGTCGGCCAACGTCGCCTCGTTAGCGGAAACCGAGCAGGCCATGGCCCTCGGCGGTGCGGGCGTCGGCCTGCTGCGTTCGGAGTTTCTCTACCTGGACCGTAATCATGCGCCGAGCCATGACGAACAGGCTGCGACCTACAGCGCCATCGCTCGCTGCGTGGGACCTGCGCACAATCTGGTGGTGCGCACCCTTGATGTCGGTGGTGACAAACCGCTGGCCTACGTGCCGATGGACAGCGAAACCAACCCGTTCCTTGGCGTGCGCGGCATTCGTTTGTGCCTGGAGCGCCCGCAGTTATTGCGGGAGCAGTTCCGGGCCATGCTCGGCTGCTGCGAGCTGACACGTTTGCACATCATGTTGCCGATGGTCACACAACTGTCGGAGCTGCGTCTGGCGCGGCAAATGCTCGACGAGGAAATCCTCGCGCTGGGGCTAACGCAACGGCCGAAACTGGGGATCATGATCGAGGTGCCGGCCGCGGCGCTGATGGCGGACCTGTTTGCGCCGCTGGTGGATTTCTTCTCGATCGGCACCAATGACCTGACGCAATACACCCTGGCGATGGATCGCGATCACCCGCGTCTGGCCAGTCAGGCGGACAGTTTTCATCCCTCGGTATTGCGCCTGATCGCCATGACCGTCAAGGCCGCGCACGCCCATGGCAAATGGGTCGGAGTCTGCGGGGCAATGGCCTCGGAACGTCTGGCGGTGCCGTTGTTGCTGGGGTTGGGCGTGGATGAACTGTCGGTGAGCGTGCCGATGATTGCACCGGTAAAGGCGACGGTGCGCGAACTCGAGCTGGCCGATTGTCAGATCATCGCCCAACAGGTGCTGGGGCTGGAAAGTGCCGGGCAGGTGCGCGAGGCGTTGCAGCTCTTTCACGAGGCAACCGTCGATACTTTACGGGTTCTGGAGAACTGAAGATGTTGGATAAATTGCAGAAGGCATTCTGGAAGGCCCTGACCCCGGATCTGGTGGTGGACACACCCGAAGCACCCGCCGAGCCGAGCGCCGGATTGAGTGCCGCCATCGTCGCGGCGCTGGGCGGTGTGGATAACCTCCAGTCACAGCAACCGCTGGCGTTGACGCGGGTGCGGGTAGTATTGCGTGATGTGTCGGGTATCGATCAACAGGCGTTGAGCGCCGCCGGGGTCGCGGGCGTGATGCCCTTGGAGGATGGTGTCGTGCACCTGATTACCGGGCTGCGACCTTAAGCCGGTCAAGGGCATGCGGCCTCAGGTCGCCCTTACTGTTTCTCAACCGCAGGTGTATCGTATTCGCCTTTTGCAGGCTTTCAGGGCCTGTCGCTGATACGTGAGGTAGTTGAGTTCATGTCCTTTACCCGTCGCCAAATCCTCGGTGGCCTGGCCGGTCTTGTTGTCGTTGGTGTCGGTGCGGGGGGCGCGTCGCGGTATTGGCTGGGAAAAATGGCCGACGCCGAAGCGGGCCACGACTATGAGCTGATCGCCGCACCGCTGGACGTCGAGCTGGTGCCGGGGCACAAGACCGAGGCCTGGGCATTTGGTCCGTCGGCGCCGGGCACCGAGTTGCGGGTGCGTCAGGGTGAATGGCTGCGGGTGCGTTTCATCAACCACTTGCCGGTGGCGACGACCATTCACTGGCATGGCATTCGTCTGCCGCTGGAAATGGACGGTGTGCCGTACGTTTCGCAGCTGCCGGTGTTGCCGGGCGAGTACTTCGATTACAAATTCCGCGTGCCGGATGCCGGTAGCTACTGGTATCACCCGCATGTCAGCAGCAGCGAAGAGCTCGGGCGCGGCTTGGTCGGGCCATTGATCATCGAAGAGCGCGAGCCGACCGGTTTCAAGTACGAAAAGACTTTGAGCCTGAAAAACTGGCACATCGATGACGAAGGCAATTTCGTCGAGTTCAGTATTCCCCGTGAAGCGGCTCGTGGCGGTACGGCGGGGCGGTTGTCGACCATCAACGGCGTGCCGAACCCGGTGATCGAACTGCCGGCCGGGCAGATCACCCGGGTGCGCTTGCTCAACCTCGACAACACGTTGACTTACCGCATCAACATTCCCGGCGTCGAAGCGCAGATCTATGCGCTGGACGGCAACCCGGTCGAACCGCGGCCGCTGGGCAAGGAATACTGGCTGGGCCCGGGCATGCGTATCTGTCTGGCGATCAAGGCGCCGGCAGCGGGTGAAGAATTGTCGCTGCGCAACGGCCCGGTGCGTCTGGGCACGCTGCGTTCAGTGGCCAATAACGATGCGCCGACTGACTGGCCGAAAGCGCTGCCGGCCAATCCGGTGGCGGAGCCGGACCTGGCCAATGCCGAGAAACTCAACTTCAATTTCGAGTGGGTCGGTTCGGTATCGGTCAACGTCGACAACGGCAGGCCGCCGAGCCTGTGGCAGATCAACGGCAAGGCCTGGGACATCACCGACAAGACCTGCGCCGACCGGCCGATTGCCAGTCTGAAACTGGGGCAGAGCTACATCTTCGAATTGAAGAACATGACCCAGTATCAGCACCCGATCCACCTGCACGGCATGAGTTTCAAGGTGATCGCGTCGAACCGGCACAAGATCATTCCGTATTTCACCGACACCTATCTGCTGGGCAAGAACGAGCGCGCGCAAGTGGCGCTGGTGGCCGATAATCCGGGGGTGTGGATGTTCCACTGCCATGTGATCGATCACATGGAAACCGGCCTGATGGCCGCCATCGAGGTGAAGTGATGCGCCAGATTCGCCCTGCGGCAATTATCGACCGCAGCCGTGATCGCGATTTCATGCGCGAAGCGCTGCTCCTCGCCGCACAAGGCGCAGCCCTCGGCGAAGTGCCGGTGGGCGCGGTGCTGGTGCAGGACGGCGAGATCATCGGTCGCGGTTTCAATTGCCCGATCAGCACCAGCGACCCGAGTGCCCACGCGGAAATGGTCGCCATTCGCGAGGCCGCGCAGGCGGTGGATAACTATCGTCTGCCGGGCAGCACGCTGTATGTGACGCTGGAGCCGTGCAGCATGTGCGCCGGTTTGATCGTGCATTCGCGGGTGGCGCGGGTGGTGTATGGCGCGCTGGAACCGAAAGCGGGGATTGTGCAGAGTCAGGGGCAGTTCTTCACTCAGGGCTTTTTGAATCACCGGGTGTTGTATGAGGGTGGGGTGTTGGCGGAGGAGTGTGGCGCGGTGTTGACCGAATTCTTTCGCGCCCGAAGAGCAAAAAGCCCCTCACCCTAACCCTCTCCCGGAGGGAGAGGGGACTGACCGGGTTGAATGGGCGATCTGCGCCGACCTGAGTTATCGAGTCGAACTCAAGTCTTGAAAAGCTCAACGATCAGCCCCCTCTCCTTGGGGGGATGGGGCTGACCGAGCTGGATGGGCCAAGTCCGTCGACCTGACATACCAAGTCGAACTCAAGTTTTGAAAAGCCCAAAGATCAGCTCCCTCTCCCACAGTGTGAGGGGACTGACCGGATTGGATGGGCGAGGTGCACCGACCTGAGTTATCGAGTCGAACTCAAGTTTTGAAAAGCCCAAAGATCAGCTCCCTCTCCCACAGTGTGAGGGGACTGACCGGATTGGATGGGCGAGGTGCACCTACCTGATTTATCGAGTCGTACTCAAGTTTTGAAAAGCCCAAAGATCAGCTCCCTCTCCCTGGGGAGAGGGCTGGGGTGAGGGGTGGGCTCACCGCGGTGTTTGGGCGATTGGATTATTTACGGGCGACAATCACCGCCCGCATCGGCGCCGGCAAGCCTTCGATGGTTTTGCTGTGGTCTTCGGGATCAAGGAAGTCGCTCAGCGACTGATACTTCATCCACTCAGTCCCGCGCTGTTCTTCAACCGTGGTTGTGCTCACGTCCACGCAGCGAATATCGGTGAACCCGGCACGGCGCAGCCACAACTCCAGCGCCGGCACCGACGGCAGGAACCACACATTACGCATCTGCGCATAACGGTCTTCCGGCACCAGCACCTGATGCTTGTCGCCTTCGACCACTAGCGTTTCCAGCACCAGTTCGCCACCCTTGACCAGGCAATCCTTCAGCGCCAGCAAATGCTCGATCGGCGAGCGACGGTGGTAGAACACGCCCATGGAAAACACCGTGTCGAAGCCTTCTAGGTTTGGCGGCAGGTCTTCGAACGGAAAGGGCAGGTGCCAGGCATTGGGTTCTGACAGATAACGCTGCACGGCCTGGAACTGGCAGAAGAACAGCCAGTTCGGGTCAACACCGATCACACTGTTCGCGCCGGCACCGAGCATGCGCCACATGTAATAACCGTTGCCGCAACCGACATCGAGGATGCGTTTGCCCTTCAAGTCGAGGTGCGGAGAGACACGCGACCACTTCCAGTCCGAACGCCATTCGGTGTCGACGTGCACACCAAACAAGTCGAACGGCCCTTTGCGCCACGGCGACAGGCCCATCAACGCGGTGTGCATCTGCGCGCGGGTTTCATCGTCGCAATCGGTGTCGAGTTTCAGACCGTTGAGCAGGTCGACTTCGCTCGGCTGGATTTTCGGCAGGGCATCCAGCGCACTTTGCCAGCGCTCCAGGTCGCCGTGACCTTTCTCCATTTTCTTGTCGAGTTGCGCTTGCAGAGTGTTGGCCCATTCGGCCAGCGGTGTGCCGGCCAGACGGCGGGCGAGGGGAGACAGATCAATCATGGCAAGGCAATCAACGAGGCAAAGTTAAGACACTGGAACCACGGCACGACTTTCGAGAACCCGGCGGCCAGCAGGCGTTCGCGGTGTTCTTCGAGGCTGTCGGGCTTCATGACGTTTTCGATGGCGCTGCGCTTCTGGGCGATTTCCAGTTCGCTGTAGCCGTTGGCGCGTTTGAAGGCGACATGCAGATCGGTGAGCAGCGCGTGTTCTTCGGCATCGTTGAAGCGCAGCTTCTCCGAGAGGATCAGCGCGCCGCCCGGCAGCAGCGATTGGCGAATGCGCGAGAGCAACGCCGTGCGCTGATCGGGGGCGATGAATTGCAGGGTGAAGTTCAGCGCCACCACCGAGGCGGGCTGGAAGTCGAGGGCGAGAATGTCCCCTTCGATCACTTCGACCGGCAGCAACTCCTGGAACATCGAGTCCTGACCGTTGAGGTATTCGCGGCAGCGCTCAACCATCGCTGCCGAGTTATCCACAGCGATTACCCGGCAACCGTCGGTGCGCACGTGGCGACGCAGGGCTTGAGTGACAGCGCCCAAGGACGAGCCGAGGTCGTAGAGCACGCTGTTCGGCTGGGCGAACTGCGCGGCGAGCACGCCGAGGTTTTCGACGATGGTCGGGTAACCCGGCACCGAGCGCTTGATCATGTCCGGGAACACCCGCACCACGTCTTCATTGAAGGCGAAGTCGGGCACCTGGGCCAAAGGCTTGGCGAAAATACGATCGGGTTCTTTGCTCACGGCGGTTCCGGCGGTGTAAATGGAAAGGCCGGCATTTTAGCCAAAAGGGCGCGGGGATGCTTGGGTTGTCTGATAAAGCGTTTTTTTGCCGGTGATCGTTCCCACGCTCTGCGTGGGAATGCCGCCCCGGACGCTCCGCGTCCCTGCGCAAATGACGCAGAGCGTCACAGGATGCATTCCCACGCGGAGCGTGGGAACGATCAGATTCGTTTAGTCTGGGAGAAAGCGGAGGCGGCGATGCCCCATTGGCCCAGCCAGTAGCTGAGGATGATGACGTACGGCGCGGCGTGGAATGGCGATACAAAGCGATCGATGCCAATCACGCTGTCAGAGAACACAAACGCCACTGCACCGCCCGCCGCCAGCAACGCCGAACGTTTCGGCACATCGGTGCCGAGACGAGCAAGCGCGCGCCAGAGCATCGCGCTGATTGCCGTGCCATAGACAATCACCGGTACTAGCAACGGCCCGAGTCCGCTGGAAATGAGCATCCCCAGCAACACCGCGCCAACACCGAGAGCAAGCACCAGCGGCAACACCGCCAGACGCTTGCAGTCACTCAGATAAGCCTTCAGATAAGCCAGGTGTGCGACCAGAAACGCACCGAGGCCAAACACGAACAAATCCCCCGGCCAAGCGAGCAACACATCACCCAGCAACGAGAAAATCAGGCCGAGACTGATCCAGCGCCGATAGTCGCTGGGTGGCGCATCGTGCAGCCAGCCGAGCAGCGCCAGCACCGGCAACGGTTTGACCAACAGACACAGTAACGCCGCGTGGGTGCTGACACCGTAGAGAAACGTCACCGCGCCCATCAGCGCCAGAATCAGCCAGCCCACGATCAGTTCACCGAAATGGCGCAGTCAAAGGTTTCCACGGGCAGCACTTCCGGTGCCCATGGCTGTTGCGAGGTCAGGCGCAGACGCCCGGTGCCGGGGGCAAATGCTTGAAAGCGCCAGGTTGATACGCCCGCCGCGCCGACGACGCCCGCGTCTTCCGGATTGCTGTAGACCTCGGGGCTGAGTGCACGCAATACGCCGCCAGCCGAATCCTGAATGGCCCAGCGATAGCCGGTGGTCGGGTTGCTTGGCAGCATGATGATGAGGTTTTGCCCGTTAGTCAGCCGTACGGGGCATTCGCTTTGTTTTTCCACGGTCACGTTGTGTTTCGGTTGTGTGGCGCAGGCGGCCAGCAACGAAAGGGCGAGGGGGACAAACAGGCGAGTGGGGGACATAAGGTCAGAGGCTCCGGCGTTTACGACGAACGGCGAGCATAACTGAAGATGAGACAAAGTGTGACAACGCCAAGCCCTCACCCTAACCCTAACCCTAACCCTCTCCCAGAGGGAGAGGGGACTGACCGAGGTGTCTTGTGTCATACATCGACCTGAAAGACCGAGTCGATTATGGATTCAGCGAAGTACTTTCAGGTCGGTGTAACTCTGCAATATTCCGCAATTAGCTCCTTCTCCCTCCGGGAGAGGGTTGGGGTGAGGGGTTTTCTGTCAGAACAATACCTTCGCTACATCGGCAAACTTCTTCGCGAAATGCACCGTAATGCCTTCCTTCAGATAATCCGGCAATTCCTCAAAATTGCCCCGGTTCGGCTCCGGCAGAATCAACTCGAAAATCTTCTGCCGGCGCGCCGCAATCACCTTCTCGCGCACCCCGCCAATCGGCAGCACATGCCCAGTCAGGGTCAATTCGCCGGTCATCGCTACACCTTTCTTCGGCGGCTGATTGCGTGCGAGCGAGAGCAGGGCGCTGGCCATGGTCACGCCGGCGCTCGGACCGTCCTTGGGTGTCGCGCCTTCCGGTACGTGCAGGTGGACGAAGGCTTCGTCGAAGAACTTCGCGTCGCCGCCGAATTGTTTCAGGTGCGAGCTGACGTAGCTGTAGGCGATCTCCGCCGACTCCTTCATCACATCACCCAGTTGCCCGGTGAGTTTGAAGCCACGGTTAAGCGTATGAATCCGCGTGGCTTCGATCGGCAACGTCGCGCCGCCCATGCTGGTCCATGCCAGACCGGTAATCACGCCAGTACCGGACAGCACTTGTTCGTTGCGAAACACGGGATGGCCGAGTGACGCTTCGAGGTCTTTCGGCCCGAGTTTGATCACCGCTTTCGGCTCGTCGATCAGCTTCATCACCGCTTTGCGCACCAGTTTGCCCATTTGCTTTTCCAGCTGACGCACGCCGGCTTCACGGGCGTAACCGTCGATCAAGGCTTTGAGCGCGGAGTCGCTGATGCTCAGGCTGCCCTTGGACACGCCGGCCTTTTCCAGCAGTTTCGGCCACAGGTGACGCTTGGCGATGGCGACTTTTTCTTCAGTGATGTAGCCCGACAGGCGAATCACTTCCATGCGGTCAAGCAATGGGCCGGGGATTGAATCCAGAGTGTTGGCGGTGCACACGAAGAGGACTTTCGACAGGTCCATGCGCAGGTCGAGGTAGTGGTCGAGGAATTCGACGTTCTGCTCCGGGTCGAGGGTTTCCAGCAGCGCCGAGGCCGGGTCGCCCTGGTAGCTCTGGCCCATCTTGTCGATTTCATCGAGCATGATCACCGGGTTCATCACCTCGACGTCTTTCAACGCCTGCACCAGTTTGCCCGGCTGCGCGCCGATGTAGGTGCGGCGGTGGCCCTTGATCTCGGCTTCGTCGCGCATGCCGCCGAGGCTGAAGCGGTAGAACGGCCGGCCGAGGGATTCGGCGATGGATTTGCCGACGCTGGTTTTACCCACGCCTGGCGGGCCGACCAGCAGCACGATGGAGCCGCTGATCTCGCCTTTATAAGCACCCACGGCGAGGAACTCGAGGATGCGATCCTTGATGTCGTCGAGGCCAGCGTGGTGTTTGTCGAGGATTTTGCGCGCGTGCTTGAGGTCGAGTTTGTCCTCGCCGTAGACGCCCCACGGCACTGACGTCGCCCAGTCGAGGTAATTACGGGTGACCGCGTACTCGGGCGAACCGGTCTCGAGGATCGACAGCTTGTTCATTTCCTCTTCGAGGCGCTTCTGCACTTGCGCCGGCAGGACTTTGCCTTCCAGGCGTTGCTCGAACTGTTCAAGATCGGCGCTGCGGTCGTCCTTGGTCAAGCCAAGTTCCTGCTGAATGACCTTGAGTTGTTCCTTGAGGAAGAACTCGCGCTGATGCTCGCCGATCTTGCGGTTAACTTCCGCCGAAATCTCTTTTTGCAGGCGCGCGACTTCGACTTCCTTGCGCAGCATCGGCAGGACTTTTTCCATGCGCTTGAGCATCGGCACGCAGTCGAGCACTTCTTGCAGTTCGGGGCCGGTGGCCGAGGTCAGCGCGGCGGCGAAGTCGGTCAGCGGCGACGGGTCGTTGGGGCTGAAGCGGTTGAGGTAGTTCTTCAGCTCTTCGCTGTACAGCGGGTTGAGCGGCAGCAGTTCTTTGATCGCGTTGATCAGCGCCATGCCGTAAGCCTTGACCTCGTCGGTCGGCTCGGTGGGCTGGTGCGGGTATTCAACCTCCACCAGATACGGCGGGCGGTGGTGTTTCAGCCAGGTCTTGATGCGCACGCGGCTCAGGCCTTGGGCGACGAATTGCAGTTTGCCGTTCTCGCGACTGGCGTGATGGACTTTGACCAGGGTGCCGTATTGCGGCAGGGCGCCGGTGTCGAAGTGGCGCGGGTCTTCCTGGGGCGTGTCCATGAAGAACAGGGCCAGGGAATGGTGTTCGGATTTGCTGACCAGTTCGAGGGTTTCAGCCCAGGGCTCTTCGTTGACGATGACTGGCAGGACTTGCGCCGGGAAGAACGGGCGATTGTGGATCGGGATGATGTAGACCTTGTCCGGCAGGTTCTGGCCGGGCAGGGCAAGGCCTTTGCCGGAAGACGTGTGTTCGATGTGTTCGGCTTCGGTGTAGTCGTCGGGGTTTTCCGGGAATTCTTGCTGGTCGCTCATGGGGCACCTGCGCAATGGAGTATGGGTCTTAGATGGGGCAGGCCTTGGGTGGTTTCAATGGGGGGCGATGTTTCTGCTTGTGTGTTCAGGGTTTTGACAGGGTTTCTCTGCACTTGGCGATCGTTGTTTCCATCTGAACGCCACCCGAAACACGCTCGCTGAGACATTGGCCTGCGCTATTGCTGTAAGGCGCAGAGCGGTGGCATCCGGGCTATAAAAAACCACCGGGCCGTCAAGCCCGGTGGTGGTTGGCAATGCGCAGGTCAGGCCTGACGGTTATTTCACCTCGGTCAATTTCAGATCACTGACCAGCATATCGATCAAGGTCCCCAGATATTTGAAACGCTCATCTTTTTTCTCCCAGCGATCAATGAAAAACAAGCCGTGGTCATTGACCTGAATCGGTGTCTCAACGATGTCGCCGGACCTGGATTTATGCACCAGACGGAGCTCGCCCGTATCCGTATTTTCGATCATGAACATCCCGGGTCGGGTCAGTTTGCTGCGCTCGACGGCCGGCGTCAGGGCTGGTTTTTTCTTGCCGGCGACGGCCACTTCCAACAGGAAATCGCTGCGCAAGGCCCGGCTATTGGTTCCGCGCTCGCTGGCCACCGCTCTCCAGGTCCCGCGATGGATATCTCTGGCCAGTTCCGGAGCGGTGTCGCGTACGTGGAGACTGACCGCCGAGAGCGTATCCGCCAGACCCGGCACACCCAGGTTGTAGTTGGTGTGGGCATTGCCGATGAGGGCCACCCACTTGTGCGGCCCATGTGCCAGTTGGTCGGCATCGATCACATGGGTGGCGAAATAGCTGAACATCTCGTTTCGCGAGATATCTTCGTTAAACACACCCTTGAGGTGGTAAGACGCCGTGCAATCGAGGGCCCTGATACGGACTTTGTACTTGGCCGCCGCCTGGAGGACCTCTGTGTAGGTATCGTTACCGTTATAGGTCGGCATTTGGCCAAGGTCCTGAACGCGCAGGTAATTCTTCAGTCTGTCCGGCATGCGCTGTGTCCGAAAAAAAGTATCCAGATCGGCCTGGTGCAAATCGGTGAACAGATGTTCCACGTAGAGCGTGTCATACCCGGCTTGCTTGAGCGCCTTCATGTACTTTTTCAGCAGCGCTTTGCTCGATACGTGGCTATGGGCCTCACCGATCAGCAGGTTCAAGCGGCCGTCGGCCAGCAGCTGCAAAAACGCCTCGAACGTGGTGTCTGAGGTGAGCGTCGGCAGCGTGGCCGCTTCGGGGGGCGTGTAGTAAGTAAATGCGTCCCTGGCCTTTTTCTCCAGACGTTTGCGGTGGGCGATGAACGCGTCGAACGCCTTTTTTTCACTCGGTACGGTCGGGCTGTAGCGTGAATCCATGGCGTAGGGTTGATGCAACATTTGCGCAATATCGTCGCGCATCGAGGGCGGGATATCGTACTCGCTGAAATGCTCGACAACGGGGGTAATCGCTGCTGGCCTGGAGACGGGCTGAGGCGCCTTGTACGCCGTCGGCCATTGCACACGATAATCGCCCTTGGCGGCCGAATCCCCGGCGATTGCCCCGGCTGAATCGAGGCCGATACGTGCCGCCTGACCCTCTGCGACATCCTCCACGCGCACGGCGACAGCCGCGTGCAAGTCGGCCAGGCCGGGGGTGTTGTCGAAGGTGGACATGCGTGATTGTTCGGTGAGGATCACCCAGCGCTCATCAGGCGCGTCGGCGATATCGGCGGCCAGCGTCTTGTGCGAATAGAAATTCCTCAGGCTGTTGCTGCGAGGGGTCAATGGCGAGACCTCGTCCAGTACCAGCGCGCCTTCCAGTTTGTAGCTGGTCGAAGCATCCAGCGCATGGATTTTCAGGCCCTTTTCGCGAGCGGTACGCACCAGTGCCAGATAGGAAAATGGCGCGTCCTGCTCATGGCCCAGCGCACGGTCGACGGCTTCAAGATGTTTTTCGATGTGTTTCCAGGATTTCCCCTTGTTCATTTTTTCCAGCTTCGCCTTGAAGACATCCGCTGCCAGGTATTCCACGTAAAGTCGCTTGAAGCCACTTTCAACGAGGGTGTCCAGATGATTGATCAGCAGTTGTTTGCTGGCGATCGAACCGGGCTGGGCGCCGATCACCAGATTCTTCCCTTTGACCGCGTCACTGGCGATCAACTGTGTAAATGACAAGTCGTCGGCGATCGGCGGGACTTGGGCGCGGGCTGGCAGCGCGGTAAGGTCAGCGAAATGCGCGGCGGCGTCTTTGCTGAGCTTTTCGACCTGTTTCAGGTAGGCGGTGCGTGTCGAGGCGAGGCGTTCCACGACCCCGACAAGGATCAAGCGGGGATCGGTGCCCATGTAGTCTTGACTGCTAAGGAGGGTGTTTTCCCGGGTTTGCGGATTCATCACCGTTTCGATGCGCTGGCGGTATTCGGGCTCGACGCCATAGATCTTGTGCGGACCGTCTGGCTCTGGCACGGCCTCGTACTTCGGCGCACCGCCGGACACGCCGGCGCGCACCATCACTCCGTCGGAATTGCGCACGGCGAGAATGCCGCTCGAGAGGGGGGCGCCGAATTCCGGGTTGTTCAGATAGAGCACATGACGACCGAGTAAGTCGGCATTTTCCCGGATGTAGTACACCTGACCTCTGAAAAACACCGCACTCATTTCATTCCGCTTGGGGCCAGGTTCCACTTGTTCGATCACGGTCATGACATCGCGTTGTTCGTTGAGGGCGCTGGCGATGCTCTGTCGCAAAGGCCGGCGCACAGTTTTGAGCGAACGCAGCGCCGGACGCAGGTCGGTCAGCAACGCGCCGACACTGTTGAACAGATAACCGACCAGGTGCTGGAACGCTTCGCCGTGGTCACCCTGACGGTACGCGTGCAGCACGAGCATGGCGTCCTTGAACGCCAGGAGCAGGCCGGTGCTCAGGCTCAGCAGCGGGAACGGCGCCGTGGCAATGGCGGTGATCCATTCGATACTGTTCCAGACCAGACCGGCGATCATCTCGGCACGGCTGGTGGTGGTGGCGTTAACGTCGTCGATACGACGTTGCAACTTCATGTCGTAAAGGACAGTGCGCAGGTCACTGACCGCCGCGACCGCGCGGGTCGAGTCGTAGCGTGCAGGGCTGGGTGTGGTTTTATTGAGGTCTTTGGGCAGCCCTTTCTTGATGTTTTCAAGGTATGTGCGAACCCGGGTCCGGGCGCTGACGTCGACGCGCAACGTCAGGTATTCGAGCATGCCGGACTGCTGCTGAAGCAGGTAATTGAACAGCCGCGCTTCGCGGAAAGCGACGCCGTCGGGCGCCTCGGGGGTGTAGAGCAGATCCGGGTTGGCGCCATGGCTGAACAGCCACGCATCGAGCACCCATTCGCCGTCGATCATCAAACGGTGGAGCGGATAGGTCGTGCGCATGGAGCCGGAAGTTTCAGCCATGCTGTCGATACTCTGCTCCAGCCATTGCAGATCATGGCTGGCGATATGGCCCTGCAGCTGGCATTCCAGCGCGGCGTTTTTCATCTGGCGCTGGGTAATGGCCAGGGTCGTGTTGCGCCGGAAGTCATAGCCTTCGCTCGTCGAACTTTGCAGTTCAGCCTTGACCTTGTCGATGTAGCGTTGGCCGATCCACACACCGGTGACCGAGCGTGCGACATTCTGTGCGGTCAGGCTGCTGATATCGATGCCTTGCGGGCCTTTGAAGCGGGCCGAGCGGAAAAATTTCTCATCGAGAAAACCGACGCCGTCGGCGTAGCCATCGCGATACAGCGTGGTGTAGTTCAGAGGTTTTGGCGTCCACGAGCGCACGATGGCGGTCGGCGAGTAAGCCCAGACGGTATCCGGATCGACATCGTTGGTGGTGCGCTTGAGCAAGCGGTTCAAGCTGATTTTGGCTTGCTCGTGTACGTAGTCATCAAACGCCGGAAAGCGACTGCCCGACAAGGCATGCTTGTTGAACGCGCGCAAGGCGCCTTCGGCGTCTTCACTCAGGGTCGTCAGCTTTCGGCGGTTGGCAGCCGTGGTGGAGCGATACCACAGCGGTGTACTGAAGTCATAGTCGTCGATCCGTGTGGCGAGCACATGTTCAGCCATCGCGCGCAGGCAATCGGGATGACTGCCGGTGTGAGCGAACGTGACCTTTTGATGCTCCAGCGCCTCAGGTTTGAAACTCAGCCCGGCCAACACGTGGCGCAGCTTTGCGCGAAAGCGCATGGGCGCACGGCTGATCAGGTAGCCGGCCATGCTGTCGGCGGCATCACTGTGTTTGGCCCAGCCCAGCAGGTGGGTCTGGCATTCGCGCTCACTGTCGAAGGCCTGGAATTGTTGCGTTCGCGGCGCCTGTGGTGTGCACAGCAACAGCCGTTTGAGCGCGCCGCCGTCATCGTACTGGCGCAGCACCCAAAAATCTTGCAACTGGGCGCCGTGCAGCGACAGGGTGGCGGCGCGCAGGCGCGCATCGCTACCGTCACGCAGGCGCTGGATCAGTT
Source organism: Pseudomonas sp. Irchel s3a12 (assembly GCF_900187485.1). Lineage (NCBI taxonomy): Bacteria > Pseudomonadati > Pseudomonadota > Gammaproteobacteria > Pseudomonadales > Pseudomonadaceae > Pseudomonas > Pseudomonas sp. Irchel s3a12. Next base: position 160,302 of record NZ_FYDN01000011.1, on the reverse strand, counting down.
GCAGGTCATTGTCGAGCAAGTGCCCTTGCAGCACCGCCGTGTGAGCGAGGGCGACGATACGTTTATCGAGCATCTGCTCGATGGCAGGTTTGATTGCAGGCCTGGCCTGCAGCTCATTTTGCAAGTGATTGAAGTCAATCCGAGGTTGCAGCTCTACGGCTTGCCTGATCAGCCACGCCGGCGTCACGTCAGCGTAGGCTGGCGGCAAAGGCGCGTCATCGTAGGTGAGGGTGGTGTACTTCAAAAACTCCGAACCCGGTAATTCATCGCCGGTGTGCGGGCCGCGCAAGGACAGCTCGAGCAGACTGGATTGATGCACATAAACGCCGTAGCCCGGCACTCGGCGATCGGTCGAAAGGCTTAACTTTGCCGGCTCGAGGTCGTCGATTTCCAGGTCTTCGCTCAGGCGCTCCAGCCATTGCTGGCGGGCCAGTGCCGTCAGGCTGCCGGCCGGCTCCAGCAAGTCGAGCAGGTCTTGCCGCGCCTGCTGGTAGTTGCGCAGATGCTGCGCCAGTGCGTCTTTTTGCGCGGTGCTGGCGCTTCGAAACCAGTCCGGTGCGCTGTAGCGCAGGTGGCGCTCGAACAAGGTTTGCGCGCGTAATTCCAGGCGCGGCGTGAGATCCGGCAGGGCAGCGGCAATGGCGCGGTCCAGCGCGGTGAGCAATTGCCTGGGGTCTTGCTGTGGATTTTCGGCGAAGCTCAAGGCGCGCTCGATATCCTGCGTGCGTTTTTCGATCAGCGCGTCGTAGGTGTGTTCGAACAACGGTCTGCTGTCGATTGGCGCGAGCAGCAGCGGCCAGATCCCTGCTGCGCCCACGGCGTGATAGCGCGTCGGCAACATGGACATGAACTCCTCGCTACCGCTGGCGTGGTTCAGCGATGTTCGCAGTTGGCTGTCGAGATCAGCAAGGGAGTTGAAGAATTCGATGCCTCTTGCGGGGGTAAACAGCAGGGCGAAACCCATGCTCTGGTCGGTCTGCAGGTCCTTGACGCGGCGAGTGTCTTTTTCCGTGACCACAAAGGCGCCGGCCAGCTCAACGGTGGTGTCTTGATAGCTGAACTGCAGCGCGTACATGGCCGGACGCAGCATCGGCACCGCATCGAGTTTTTGCAGCAGTTCGCCGGCTTGCGGGTGCAGCAGGCGGTCGGTGACGGCCTGTCTGGCTTCGTGGCCGATGGCGGTGAAGCCTGCGTCATATTTGAGGAAGGTTTTCGCTGGTTTATCGTCGATCCGGTCGCGCTGATCCATGTTGATCAGTTGGGTGGCCAGCCTGACTTTCAGGGTGGCAATCAGTTGTTTGCCTTCGTCGCTTTGCAGATCGCTGTTTTCCAGCGCCTGATACAGCTCGCGGCTGCGTTGCAGGTAGCTGGTGCGATAGGTTTTCAGTTGTTCGTCGAGGCGTTTCAGAAAGGCCTGTTCGGTACTCGGTTTTTGTTCGGGAAGCAGCGGGGTTGATGTATTGAACAGGTGATGGGCGATCGCGTTGAGATCGTTTTTGACCTCTTCGGCGGTGGGGGGGGCGGCGAGGTTCATGGGCATTTTTTCCATGCTGAGGGTGAGCGGCCAGCATGGCGAGGGGCAGTGGGGGGCGGGTGGTATATATGTATAGGGGGTTATTGGTCTGTCGATGTAGAGCTTGGGTTCGACTCGGTATTTCACGTCGGCATGCGTCTGGCCTTTACCTGTGATGGAGCGGCAGACGCACGTTTAACCCGACGAGTGAAATCCTGATCTGTTTGTTAGATAGGGGAAGTCAGCTCTTGGAGAAAAAAGTATCCGCTACCGGTGAGTTCACGTGTTTCATCACCGTGGCGTGCCTTACCGGAAAGTTGCAAATTATCGAGGGAGTATAAGTACAGGCCGCTATTGAGTTGACTTACAGAAATGTCGGAAGAGGATGTCACTTCATAGTCATAAGGCTGAATACCTCGTTCGGTCACGACATATTCAAGGTAGCCAGCGATTGCAGGATCCAGCAGCTTGCGAAGCGAGATGGAGATGGCTCGTAGGCTCGATGAACCGTGGTTATCTTCGAAAGAAAAATTGTAACCGCCGAGCTGGTTGACAGAGGTGGAAATGCTGGTTGTCGTGAAGCTGGTCAGATTAACCGGCGTACCGCCAATGGTGCCTTTTACATTAACGTTGAGAATACCGTTTACCCAAACTGCTGGGGATGCCTTTGGATGGGTCATGGGGTGCTTCCTGTGCCTGATTTTGGTTGGAGAAGGAAGTCTGATTGGGCGGGTGAAGACAGTGAACTGTCATATCTGACAGGTTTTTATACGTGTTCGCGATGAGCCTTCTTGATAGGAGTTATATGGCAGGCACAGTGTTGATCAAGTGCGGGGCAGGCTTGCTCGCGAAAGCACTGCGTCAGTCAGTCCAACTGCCGAATGCGCTGACGCCTTCGCGAGCAGGCTCGCTCCCACAGAGGGTTAGCTGTGTGATGGGGATTGGGGGATTTCGTGGTTATCCAGCACGCGGTTCACCGCCAGTTCGGCGAGCATGATGATTTGCTGGATGGCCAGAGTCGTGCGCCGCTGCGGCAGGTCGATGTAAGCGGCGATGTCGCTGGTCATGAGGCTGGCCTGGGCCAGCGATTCGCAGGCGTGGACCAGCAGGCTTTCGCTGTCCTGTTCGGGGGCGACCTGGAACATGGTGCTGGGTTTGTGAAAGCGCAGGGTCAGGGCGTTGGGTTTGAGGTAGTGGTCGAGGGCGCGTTCGGCGGCTTCGTGGAATCGCTTCGAATCGGGGGATTCGTAGGGAGAGGTGTCGTTGTTTTCGGGCGGATTGGGTGTTGGCTTTTTCATGGTGAATACTCAGTTGGTGAAAGTGGAGCTGCCTTCGATTGCCGCGACGCAATCTGAGGTGGCAGCTGTACGCGGGTTCGCGGACCGATAACTGAGAAATCGGCATACCTCCAAGAAGGTATCCCGCGCACAGCCGCCATGACACAGACAAACAGCACCGAGGTGCCGTCAGGTTGGCGATTATGCATCAGTTATCGGGCCGCGACGCCCGTTCGCTGAATTTGCAGCGACCCCCCGAGCCTATCCAGCCGATTTCCGAGGCACAACCGACACGACTTGTCGGAAATCTCCCTGCAACTCCCAGCATCTGTAGGACAAGAACAATTCCTACAACCAACGCTGATCAAACTGTGGGAGCTGGCTTGCCAGCGATGGCGTTCTTCCAGCCGGCATATGTGCCGGCTGACCCGACGCTATCGCTGGCAAGCCAGCTCCCACAGGTTTCTCCAGAGGATTCAAAATTGGCAGGCACAAAAAAGGCGATGTCCCTTGCGGGGCATCGCCTTTGTTTTACCGCCGCTAAAACTTATTCCGGCAGTTTGTACGCAATCACATAGTCACCCATCTTGGTGCCCAGCGAGCCATGACCGCCGACAACCAGCAGCACGTATTGCTTGCCGTCCTTGCCGGTGTAGGTCATCGGTGTCGCTTGACCACCCGCCGGCAGACGCGATTTCCACAGCTCTTTACCGCTGTTCACGTCGTACGCGCGCAGGTACTGGTCGAGGGTGCCGCTGAGGAAGCCGACGCCGCCAGCCGTGACCATCGAACCGCCCATGCTCGGCACACCCAGGGTGAAACCGATCGGGATGGGCGAGCTGTCGCGGCTGGTGCCGTTTTTACGTTTCCACACGACTTTGCTGGTGGTCAGGTCGATACCGGCAACGTAGCCCCAGGCCGGAGCCTGGCACGGTACGCCGAATGGCGACATGAACGGGTGCATGATCACCGCGTATGGCGCGCCGGTGTTTGGCTGCACACCAGCGGTTTCGCTTTCGCGTTTGCTGCCGGCGGCGACTTGCTCGCGTGGCACCATTTTCGAAACGAAGGCCATGTAGTTCGGGCTGGTGAACAGCATTTGCCGAACCGGATCGACCGAGACGCCGCCCCAGTTGAACACGCCGACGTTACCCGGGTAGATCAGGCTGCCCTGTTCCGACGGCGGGGTGTACTGGCCTTCATAACGCAGTTCCTTGAACTGGATGCGGCACAGCATCTGGTCGAACGGGCTCGCGCCCCACATGGCTTTTTCGGTGAGTTCCGGGGCCAGCAGGTTGAGGTCCGAACGGGCCTGGGTCGGTGCGGTGTGGTCGCCTTTGACGGCGCCTTGCGGGACCGGGATTTCCTTGATCGGAATGATCGGCGTGCCGTCACGACGGTCGAGGACGTACAGGCTGCCCTGTTTGGTCGGAGCGATCAGCGCCGGTTTCACGCCGTCGGCGGTTTTCATGTCGAGCAGGGTTGGCTGGCTGCCAACGTCCATGTCCCACAGGTCGTGGTGGGTGAACTGGTAGTTCCAGCGCACTTTACCGGTGGCCAGGTCCAGAGCCACGATGCCGGCGCTGAATTTCTCGGCGCCCGGGGTGCGATCAGCGCCCCACTGGTCTGGGGTCTGGTTGCCCAGTGGCAGGTAAACCATGCCGAGTTTTTCGTCGACACTGGCCAGCGACCACATGTTCGCCGAGTTGCGGCTATAGGTTTCGCCCGGTGCCAAAGGCTCGGTGGCGTCAGGCTTGTCGCTATCCCAGTTCCATACGAGGTGACCGTCGCGCACGTCGAAAGCGCGGATCACGCCCGATGGCTCGTTGGTCGATTCGTTGTCGGTCACGTGACCGCCCATGATCACCAGATCACGAGTAATCGCCGCTGGCGAGGTGGAGTAGTAACCACCGGCGGTGAACGGGCCGATGCCTTGGGTCAGGTCAACCACACCGTTGTTGCCGAAGCCTTCGCAGATCTTGCCGGTGTCGGCGTTCAGGGCGATCAGGCGGGCATCAGCGGTGGGCAGGTACAGACGACGCGGGCAAGCCTGAGCAACGGCTTTGCCAGCTTCGGAAATTACCGCCGAGGCTGCGTTTTCAGTTTTGGCGTAAGCGGCTTCGTCGTAGTACGACACGCCACGGCAAGTCATGTGGGCGAAGCCTTTGAAGCCGACCGGGCTCTTGATCTGTGGGTCGAAGCGCCACAGTTCTTTGCCGGTGTCCGGGTCCAGGGCTAACACTTTGCTGTGCGCGGTGCAGGCATAGATCATGCCGTTGGCTTTCAGCGGAGTGTTTTCGTTGGTCAGCTCGACCGGGTCATCAGCGGTCGGCAAGTCACCGGTCTGGATGCGCCAGGCTTCTTGCAACTTGCCGACGTTGGCCGGAGTGATCTGCTTCAGTGGCGAGTAGCGGTCACCGAATTCGGTGCGGCCGTAGGCCTGCCAGTCGCCATCGGGCATGGCTGGCGCGGTGCTGGTGGTGTCCGCGGTGTCGCGGCCCAGTTCGCCGAAGGTTTCGCCCGGGTGGGTGAACAGGCTGGCCAGAGCGGTGACGCCGGCCAGCACCACAGCGACGGTCAGACCGCCAGTGCCCATCGGCGCCGGGCCGTTAAGCAGCAGCGGACGACGGAACCACGGCAGCAGCATGACGAAGCCGAGGACAAACCACAGGGCCAGGCGTGGCACCAGTTGCCACCAGTCCAGACCGACTTCCCACAGCGCCCAAACGGTGCTGGCAAACAGAACGATGGCGTACAGGCCCAGCGCCGCGCGACGGCGCATCAGCATCAGAATGCCGGACAGCGCGATGCCGATACCGGCCAGCAGGTAGTACAGCGAGCCGCCGAGCATGCTCAGCTTGACCCCACCGGCCAACATGGCCAGGCCCATCAGTAGAAGCAGAATGCCGAGCAGGCTCGGTAGCAGACGGCCCCGACTCGAAGCACTTTCGGTGCTCATAGTGTGATTCTCCGTGACGTTTATGTAGTCCCGCGCTGTAGTCACTTTAGATGACGATTTGGCACAGGCATGGTTCAGATAAAAACTTGTCTAGCTAACGAATTTCTTTTTTGTAGGAGTGAGCCTGCTCGCGATGGCGGTGTTTCAGTCACTGGAGATGTCGCCTGAAACACCGCTATCGCGAGCAGGCTCACTCCTACAATGGATTTACGTAAATCTTTAGAACGAGGACTGGATCTTGATCCCGCCGATCAGGGCGTCGTCGACGTCGTTCACGCCACCGGGGTGGCGGATGTATTGCAGGTTCGGGCGTACGGTCAGCCAGTTGGTCACGTGCACGCCGTAGTACAGCTCGGCGCTGTATTCGGTGTCTTGCGGCGGCAGGAAGGACGGATCGTCGTAGTCGTAGACCGCGTTGGCGCGGTTGCTGGCTTCGGCATTTTTGCGGAAGGCCGGGTTGACGTGCACGCGGGCGAGGGCGAAACCGATGTCATCCTTGGCGCGCGCATCGAACGGGCCTTTGTAGGTGATGCCGGCCTGCACGTAGTTGTCGATCGCGTTGGTTTTCTTGTCGTGCATCGTGCCGTTGGCGAACACGCTCAAGCCGCGACTGTTATCGCTGGCCATGCTGGTGATCTGCTGCTGGATGCCCAGCCATACGCCGTGTTTGCTCGACGCGCTGCGATAGGCTTCACCGCTCAGCGCTGCCGGCTGGCCTTGGCTGTCTTTATAGACGTCGCTGGCCTTCGCGTTGCTGTAGTAATAACCGGCGCGGTATTCGCCCGGCAGGCCGTTGAGTTTCGGCGTCCACACCAGTTCGATCGGCAGGATCGCGCCCTGGGTGCCGCTGCCGCTGAGTTTGAAACCGTTGCCGCGATCGAGGTTCGACGGGTTCTGCTCGTAAGCGCCGACCTGTGCGTACAGTTCCGGGGTGAGGTGATATTTGACGCGCAGCGCCCACTGGCTGACCGGCCAGTTGTACCAGATGCCGCCGACCCAGTTGCCGACCTGCGAACCGCAGAACGCGAGGTTCTGGAAGTCGCACGGAAAGCTGTTGAAGTCTTCGCCTTCGCCGAAACGGCCGACCTTGATGTCGAGTTTCTGATCGAAGAATTTCTGCTGGTACCACATCTGCGTCAGGCGTGTGGTCTGGCCACGGCCCCAGACTTCCTGGGCCGAGGTGAAGCCGCCAACGCGCGGATCGTTGATGCGGTCGTTGCTGATGTTGTTGCCGCTGCGCTTGGTGATGGTCAGTTGAAACTCGGCGTAGTCCCAGCCGAGGATCTTTTGCAGGTCGAGGTGTGTGCCCAGACCGAACTGATCGCTATAGCGCGCAGTGCGGTCGTGGTCGTAGCCGCCGTGCAGGTTGCTGCCCATTTCGCCGGTGTAATCGAGCTTGAAGTCGTAGCCTTTTTCCGAGAGTTCGGTGCGCGTGCCGTTCCAGTCACCGAGCATGTACGGTGATTCACTGTCGAACGCGGGCGCCGCTTGAACGCAAGTGGCGAGGCCGAGGGCGGTAAAGCCGCCAAGGGTGCGCAGGGTTGAGATAGCGCTGTCTCGGGAGAAGGAAAAATCGGGCATGGCTCAGTCTTTTTTTGGTGTTTTCGGGGTGCAATTCGAGCGCTTCAATATGTCGCAGGCAGTGAAGCGATTCAGCGGAAGGGCGGCAGGATAAAGATCTGTTACAAAAAGACAAAGGCCTTTTGTGAACATGCAGCGTTTCGGATTCGGTAACAGTGCGGCAAACGGGCGCATTGTCGGCCGGATCGTGGCCTGCGATCTTTCCGGGTTGGCCTACATTTAAAGTCAGGCCTTCCACCCAGTCAGCCCCTCGGCTAAGGTGCGCGGCTTCCGCATTTTCACTTCGCCCATAGGCCTGGCATGAACGAACAAACTCCCGATCCGCTGCACGGCGTCACCCTTGAACAGATCCTCAATGCACTGGTGAGCCATTACGAATGGTCGGGATTGGCCGAGCGCATCGATATTCGCTGCTTCAAGAGTGATCCGAGCATCAAGTCGAGCCTGACGTTCCTGCGTAAAACGCCATGGGCGCGCGAGAAGGTCGAGCGTCTGTACGTGAAATTGATGCGCACCAAGCGACCGCTCTGAAATGCATACCGGTTGTTGGCGCCGCCGCCTGATCACCTGCGCAGCCATATTGGGCTGGGCGGGGTTGGGCATTCAGCTTTATCTGATTTTCTTTGCGCGTTTAAGCGTCGGCGCCAGCCTGTTGGGCGGGCTGGTGAGCTTTTTCAGCTACTTCACGATTCTGACCAACACGCTGGTGGCGACGGTGCTGACCTGTGCCGTGACCGCTCGCGAATCCGCCGCGCGCCGCTGGTTTTTGCAGCCGTGGGTCAGCAGTGGCATTGCCGTGAGCATTGCTGTGGTGGGGCTTGCCTATAGCCTTTTGCTGCGGCATTTGTGGCACCCGGAAGGCTGGCAATTTATTGCTGACGAGTTGCTGCACGACGTGATGCCGTTGCTGTTTCTTGCTTATTGGTGGCTCTGCGTACCGAAAGGCACGCTGCGTTTGTGGCATCTGCCGGTGTGGCTGATCTATCCGCTGGTGTATTTCATCTACGCCTTGCTGCGCGGGCATTTGCTCGGCGCGTATGCGTATCCGTTCATTGATGTGGCGCTGTTGGGTTATCCACAGGTGCTGCTCAATGCCGGGGGGATATTGCTGGGGTTTGTGGGGATTGGCTTGCTGGTCATTGGCCTCGACCGCTGGAGGCTTGCACGAAGTTAAAGCACCTGTAGGAGCTGCCGCAGGCTGCGATCTTTTGACTTTGCTTTTTCAAAAACAAGATCAAAAGATCGCAGCCTGCGGCAGCTCCTACAAGGGATATCACTCTTCTTCGGAAGTGCCTTCAGCGCGCCAGTAGCCGACGGCTTTGATGAGTTGTTCATCCAGCCCATGCTCATCAATCAGCACCCGGCGAATCTGTCGCGAGACTTTCGTTTCGGTCGCCACCCACGCATACAGATTGCCTTTAGGCACCTGCAGTTGCTTCACCGTCGCCAGCAGGTTGTCCTTGCTACCCTCGCGCAACACCCAGATCACATTGACCTGCGCCGCGCTTTCGAGCACTTGCTGTTCGGCGCCGTTTTCCACTTCGATCACCACCAAGGCCTTGCGATTGGCCGCCAGGCCTTCGAGGCGGCGGGCGATGGCGGGCAGGGCGGTTTCGTCGCCGATCAGCAAGTAGCTGTCGAAAATATCCGGGACGATCATCGAGCCGCGCGGGCCGCCGATGTGCAGGTATTGCCTGGGTTGCGCTTGCTCGGCCCAGGTCGACGCAGGGCCGTCACCGTGCAGGACAAAGTCGATGTCCAGTTCCAGCGCATCGAGGTCGTAGCGACGCGGCGTGTAATCACGCATTTCCGGTTTTGGTCCATCGTCCTTGCCGGCGCCGAGCACCATGGTCTCCAGCGCGGCGGCTTGTTCGGCGTTCTGCGGGAACAGCAGTTTGACGTGATCGTCAGTGCCCAGGCTGATAAACCCGGCCAGCTCCGGCCCGCCGAGGGTAATGCGGCGCATGCGCGGGGTCAGGTCGACCACGCGCAACACCTCAAGCTTGCGGCGTTTGATTTCGTGCATCACACGGTGAATGGTTTGGGTATCGACTGCAGTCATTCGGCTTTCTCCGGGGCAGGTTGAACGGCAGGGCCGTCGACGATGGCTTTGGCGGTGTCGTTAAGCAGGTCACGCACGCGCAGGATTTCTGCGGCGCTCCAGCGGCCGTGGTGCATCTGCAGGGCATGGCGCAGGTTGTGCACGGCTTCGTGGATTTCCGGCGGCCGATCATGGCCGCGCAACGAGCGTTTGCTGACGTCGATGCGCATACGCACACCGTCCAGCGCGACTGTTTGCTCACTGAGTGATAAACGACCGGCCTCGGTGACGCTGTAGCGTTTTTTACCGCCCTCGGCGTCGCCAGTGATCAGTTCGCTCTCTTCGAGAAAGGTCAGGGTCGGGTAGATCACCCCGGGACTGGGGCTGTACGCGCCGTCGAACATGCCTTCGATCTGGCGGATCAGGTCGTAGCCGTGGCACGGCTGTTCGGCCACCAGCGCCAGCAGCAGCAATTTCAGGTCACCGGGGGCGAATACCCGTGGGCCACGGCCGCCGCGCTCACGTCCGGGGCGCTTCTCGAAGCCGTCACGGCCGTCGCCGTGTTCGCGGTGGGGGGAATGATGGTCTCTCATTTCAGTCTTCTCTCGTCGTGTTTAGATACAACTTAAGATATATCTTAAGGTCTGCGCAAGACGTTTTTCCCGCGTCGCGACCTCGGCTGACGAGCGGCAGCCCACCCGCCAATGCAAGCGATGATTTTTCAGGGGGGTGTAAGTCAGCGATAACTTGAAAGTTAAAGTCATCACTCTATTTGATGTAGAGTATATGTTCTAAATGACCCTGAGTTACCGCACTATCAGGGCGAAGTTGCTGTATGGTTTTTTAATTTAAACTGTCTGTAGGGGATAACTTACAGTTACTGTTTCGAATATCGTTATTTTGTTCTTTTTTCTGGCGAGTCATGGGGTTGTTTAACTACGAGGTTATCGGAAGTTGCTTGCTTACTTTCCAGAGGCAACAGTCGATGATGCCTAGGCGTTGAACGTTCAAGTTGATCTGGCTCAACTCGGGCAATGATTTACCTGAACTTTCAATGTTCATCCCCCTATCAAGAAAACAGGTACATAACGATGTTCAAGAAACTCGCAATCGCCGCTCCACTGGCTCTTCTGGCACTGGGTTCCACTGGCGCATTCGCCGCTGGTGAAGCGTCGCACTCGATCAGCCTTGTCGCGCATGTGCCGACCAACGGTTTCTATGTGGTGCCGACCGATCCGGATCTGGTCAACAAGGACCAGGACATGAGCTATCAGCCAACCACCGGCAAGATGCGCGACGTCAATGGCTTCTTCGACGTGCGCAACAATAACGGCTCGGTACACGCCAGCCTCGAGAGCCTGCCAAAACTGGTCTCGGGCAGTACTTCTATCGAACTGCGCGTGCTGTTCAACAACAAGGAACTGACCCTGACTCCGCAACTGGTCGTGGGTGAAGCCGAGTCCGACGTCAACTACCGTGCGCCGCTGAACATTAGCGCGGTGGGCAACAACTTCCAGCCTGGTGATTACACCGGGGCCGTGGCGATGATCTTCGACGCCGTGACGCCATAACAGCAGTCACTTGATCGATCGATCAGGCACTAAGCCCAACTTCAATGTTGACGCTTGACCGTCGGGGCTGACGATTTGTTTGCCTCGACGGACTTCCATTGTTTGTTATCCGAGTACGCGTTCATGTTCCCGATGACACCCATCGCGGCTGCGCTTGCGCTGTTGTTTTGTGCCAGCGCAGCTGTGGCTTCCAACTCCACCGGCACCACACCACGCAGTCTGCTGGCGCAGGCCAAGGGTTTGCCGGCGGATTTCGAGGAGCATTTCTTTGATGTACCGCTGGCGGTACGGGTCGAAGTCGATCAGCAACCACTGGGTGAGGCCATGGTGGTGTTGTCCCGCGACGATCGCCTCACCCTGCTCGAATTCACTGACACCAGCGAAAATCGTTTTGGCCCCGCCGAGCGGGAAAAATGGGCGAGCTATCTGAAACCCGGCGTGCCCTTGGGTGCGTGCAGCGGTTCCTGCCCGGACCAGTTTCTGGCGGTGCATTACAACCTGGAAAACTCGCTGGTCTCGATTCTCACCGAAAATGCCGAACGCGACGTTGAAGCCAAGCGTTACTTCGAACAGCCTGATGGTGGCAGTCATGGCTTGATGGTGCGTAACCAGCTCAACCTCAATGGCGGCCAGGATCAGGATCTCGGCGGGCGTTTCGGCCTCGAAGCCAGCTCAAGTCTGGGCAGTTGGAGTCAGACACTGAATCTGCAAGTGGCCCGTCTCGGCGGTCCGGACGACAAGCTTTATCACGCCGTTCAAGAGCTGCACACCCAGCGCGAACTGCAAGGCAGTTTTTTCCGCCTGGGCTATTTCACCCCCAATTCCGAAGGGCTGACACGCCAGCCGCGTACGTTCGGCAGCAGTCCCGACACCGCCGTCGGCGTGATGTACGGCAGCTCCGACAGCCTGGCCATCAACAGCCCGATGCCCAGCGTTTATCCGATCTATGTCACGGCCAACCGCCAGGGTTCCGTCGAGATCTGGCGCGATGGCCTGCTGATCAATACCCAATCGGTGCCGGCCGGTTTGCAGACCCTCGACACCCGGCCGCTGCCCGGTGGCATTTATGAGGTGGAAGTCCGGCTGATCGAAGACGGCCAGATCACCTCCACTACTCAGGAGTTGGTGTACAAGCCCAACAACTGGCGCAACCTCGACGAGCGCTGGCGCTACAACGTCTTTGCCGGCGAAGAACAGAAACTGCTGAGCAACTGGGACACCCAGGCCAGCGGCAGCCCGACAGCGGGCGCTTCGGTGAATTACCTGTTGCATCCGCGCGTCATCCTCGGGCTGTCGGCGCGGCAGATTCGCGAAAAGCTGCAATACGGCACGTCCATCGACTGGACCTTGGCCAATCACATCAGCCTCTACGCCAACGTCTACAAGACCGAGGATTACGGCACCGGTCTCGATCTGCAAAGCCTCTACAACTACGGCGCCGGCAGTCTTGTCGTCAGCCATAACCGCAGCTGGCTCGACACCACCAATACCTACGACACGTTGCCGGACGGCACCCGGGTGCGCCCGCGCAATGTGTTCATCGGCCAGACCAGCAATTCCTCGCTGGCGCTCAACCATCGCCTCAGCAGCAAGAGTTCGGTCAACGCGCGGGTCTCGCACAGCGAGGGCAATGTCGAGGGCATGGGCGTCGATCTGGGCTGGACCCAGCGCACGATGGTGCTGGGCAGCGATGCCAGTTGGCGCCTGTCGATTTTTGATCGTCCCGGCAGTTTCAGCAGCGGCGATGCGCGCAATCGCGGGGTCGACCTGAGCATCAACATGGCGCTCGGCGCCCCCGGTCAGCAGATCAGCGGCAGTATCGGCTCACGCACGGCCCGTGACGGTGCGCGTGACAACAACGCCTCGCTCGGCTGGCGCAAGGATTTCCGGGATCACGTCTTGCAGAACGTGTCGGTCACGGCACTCACCGACACCTACGGGGTGGGCGTCGCCAGCCTGGCCAACTTCCGCACCGACGCGGTCAATGGTGACGGCTTTATTCAGCGCTCCTCCTACAACGGCAATTTCACCGGTGGCCTCAACCTCGACAGCACGCTGGTGGTCGGTGCGCAGCAGATGCTCATGACCAGTCAGACCGAAGTGCGCGGCGCCGGGCTGATTGTCGATGTCGAGTCGGACATCGAGGACATCGTTCTGCGGGCCGACGATTTCAGCGGTGGCGGTGCGGCGTTGAAGCCGGGGCGCAATTTCATCCCGATCACCGCGTACCAGAACAGCTCGGTGAGTTTCGACTTCGAGGGCAACCACGTGCCAGCCGCGTCCATCGAACCGCCGCGCACCCGCTATCACCTGAACAAGGGCGGCGTGGAGTACCGCAAGGTCCGCGTGATGAAAACCATGACCGTGCTCGGCCGACTGGTGGATGGCCAGGGGCGGCCGCTCAAGGGCCACCACGTGATCAACCACGCTAGCCGTGGGGTGAGCGAAGTCGACGGGTTCTTCTCGATGGAAATGAACGCCGGCTCACCGACCCTGGAAGTGCGTCAGGGCAACCAGTTGCTCTGCCAGTTCCGCCTCAACGAGTCCGACCATCGCAGCGAAAACAATGTGCTGATGATCGGCGATCTGCGCTGCACGCCGGACACCCTCGCTGACGCTACCTCCACCGAACAGAAGGCAGGTTGATCTTATGAAAAAACTTACAGGTGGTTGTGCATTGCTGCTGGCGCTAAGCATGCCCACGGCACAGGCGATAAATCAGGAAATCCGTGCGCTGTTTCAACCCGATTCTTCGCAACCGGGCAAGAACCTGTTCGTCAACCAGACGCCCAATAGCGGCTATTGCGTGAACTTCCCTGCGCAGTGCGCCAGCGCCAACATGTTCAGCATCGAGTTGCCTGTCGGCTATAGCTCAACCGGCGAGCTTATGCCGGGTGACGATGTCTCAGTGCAGGCCCCCGCCGACTGGAAACGGTTGACGGTGACTAATCAGGATACTCAGGAAACGGAAACCGTAGAGGTGCGCATCACCGGCATAGGCTCCAACTATATCCTGAGCGATACCGTGGAAAAACTGACCGGGGTGGAGCACCCGACAGGCCATGACATCCTCTGGACGTCCCTTAGCGGTTGGCTCTACGCCCCCGCGCCTTGCAGAGGCACTAGCGTGTCCGGGTACAGCGCTCGCACCTATCGCTTTTTCTGGCAGACGCCTGTGCAAGCGCCCTGCACCAAGACCGCTGCTTTCCGTATCCCCTCGATGTCTTTCGAGAAGATCGATTTTGCGTATGAGCTGAGAACCCCCAACCCGTTGAGCATGTCGAGCGGTCTGTATACCGGATCCATCGAATACTCGATGGGACCCGGTGGCGATTTTGACATGGGCGCGGCTTTTCAGCCGGACGAAGGCAGGCTGACCCTCGACTTCGTACTGGACGTACAGCACACCCTCAAAGTCGATCTCCCGCCGGGTGGCAGCAAAGTGTCGCTGGAACCCGAAGGCGGATGGGCGCAGTGGATCGACAGCGGGCGTAAGCCGAAGCGGATCTTTCGCGACCAACCGTTCTTCATCTCGGCATCTTCGCGCTTCAAGGTGATGATGCTATGCAATTCCCAGGGCGGGCCGTACTGCAATCTTGGCAGCCCCTCGGGCGACACCACATCGGTCAAGGTCTCGATGACTTTGCCCGCGGGAATCGACGGCGCCGGCAATGGCCCCGTCAATAGATTGCCGTTGGACTTCAACAACTGGGTCGGCCCGTTCCAGCCCAGCCTCTATGTCGAGCGCAAGCCCGGCGCGCTGCATTTCGAGCTGGACCCGTTTGCGATCGATTTCCTCCTGCGCCCCGGCAAGAACGACCGGCTACGCGGCAACATCACCATTATCTGGGACTCGGATGCGTGAGCGCTCCAGTCCGGCCCATTTCGATTTTCATGGAGTTGAACGCGATGAAACGTGGTTTTCTGCTGGGCGTGCTCAGCATGTGTTGCCTGACGGCGCAGGCCGGCCCGCAAATCAATGTCGGCACCGTCTACGACTATCTCGACGCTGATAAAAGTACTTACCTGAAACGCGTATTCAACAGCGGCGATGCCACGGCCTTCGTCAAGGTCAATGTGCTTGAGATCATCTACGGCGCCGATGGCGTGCCGCAGGAAGTGCCCGTGCAAAACGCTGCCGACGGTGCTTCACGCAATGGCGTGATGGCCAGTCCGGCGCGGCTGATCGTCCCGGCGCAGGGCATGCAGGGTACGCGTTTGCTGTACATGGGCGAGCGCGATCGCGAGCGCTATTTCCGCGTGCGCTTCGTCCCGGTGGTACCGGAAAAGGAAGACGAATTCGTGGTCAGCAGCGAGGAGCGCGAAGACTACAAAAACTCGCTTTCAGCCGGGGTCAACGTAATGACCGGGTTCGGCACGATCTTCTTTGTGCGGCCGAAGGACGCGCGTTTTGCCACCGTCATCAATGACACCGAAAAACGCTATGAACTGCGTAACGATGGCAACACCGTGCTGATTGTCGATGAGTTCAAGAGCTGTTCACTGAGCAAAGAAAGCGACTGCGGCGCGACCACCAAACACCACGTGCTGGCGGGCAAGACCTTTGCCTTCGACAAGGAAAAGGGCCGCGAATACCGCTTCTTCCTGATCGAAGGCAGCGAGAAAAAAAGCATGAAGACCGCCAGTCGCTAGGTTTGTTTTCCATTGACCCATCGGGTAACCAACATGATCAAGCAATGCACCGCCGCCGCGCTGATGGTCGCCACTGCGCTGACCGGCGCCGGGGCGTGGGCCGCGCGCGAAGAGCACACCTTCGAAGTGTCCCTGACCATTCCCAGCCGCCCGTTCTATATCATTCCGGCAGAACCGGACTGGATTCACCGGCCACAGCGGCTTGAGTGGGACTATCAGCGCTCGACCCTCAGCGGGCTGATGCGCAATTTCGATGTGCACCATGACAGTAGCGCGATTGAAGCGCGTCTGGCGTTCGATCCTTATCTGGAGAATGGCCGCCCCGGCGAAGTGATCGATCTGCTGGTCTCCTTCAATGATGTCGAGCTGAGTTCGCACGTCACCCCGCGCCAGGTGTTGTCCGTGGAAGAAGCCGCCAGGGGCAAACGCGTGGCGTTGAAAATCGACCCGATCGAGCCGGAGGGCGGCTATCGTTCCGGGGATTACCACGGCAGTGTCGTGCTGATGTTCAATGCCAGGGCACCGGGGGCGGAATGAGTGCGGTTTGGCCTGACCCAGAGCACGCAAGCCCGGGCCTATGGGGGGGCGAAAAGCTGTCGCAGGGGCCGGCCAGTCCTTGATGGTCTGACCGGTTTGCAAGCCTGCCGTCAGAGGTTCGCGATTCTCATGGCCTCCCGGGTCAATTGTCGGGAAAGGTCATCGCGCTGATAACCGATTTGTTTCTGCAGGTCCTGGTACAGCCTTTGGCTCAAGGGCTCATCCTTGAGTACATCGGCCACGGAAATGCCGAGTTGGTTCGCAAGACTTTCCAGTTTTTGCGTCAGTGGTTTTATCTGACCCGGATCCTTGAGTTCAGCCCACTGCGCTTTTATTTCCTTCAATTCTTCGACCCATTCGAGTTTGTTCTCAAACAGATGATCATTGCGCTCGTATTGTGTCGGGTGAGTCTTGCGCAGGTGGCGCTCCCAGAAATTGTCCGAAGGAAGATTGATCATTCCATTGACCAGACCGTCGCCCTGTTCCCGCCTCATGATCATCCTGTAAGCCAACTCGATCTCCGCTTCGTTGACACCAGAACGAGGCTGGTAGCGCATGCCTTCAGACTGCCAGGGCAGTTCAAGTCGTTCAGCCAGTCCGGTTTCGAATGCCAGATGGACCTCGACCTCATCCGGAGCGAGGTTGTTCGGGTCGATCAGGTTCTGTTGTTCCTGACGGCTGTATTCCACGCGAGCCTCGTCGCTCACCAAGTCCAGCCGCGCAGCACTGCGGGCCAGGCGTACGAGGGTGTTATCCAGAACCTGGGCCGATGTCGGCGCTGTATAGGCTTTGGACACCAGCACTTTCATTCCCAGTGAATTGAACAATTGCGCACCGAGATCGCCGCAGTCCTCCGGGGACACGATCTGTTTGAACAGTTTTTCGCGCAGCTCCGAATCGAGGGCGGCGGCTTCGACCATTTCCCAGACACGTTGGGTCAGCTTGCGGCGTGCGGGCTCCGTCCGGTAGTCGGCGCTTTCTCTTTGTTTGGCAATCACGCTGAAAAAACCGGCGGAGTCCGGCTCGGCCATCAGGTCATGCCAGGTTTCTTCGCGGTATTTGCTCAGTGCCGAAGACGGGCCGAAACCGCCGGGTACATCGGCAACGAGTTGCCAATGGCGGAGTTCGTCATTGGCGGCGGGAAAATAATCCTGCACAAAACCCAGGCCTGAAGACTCTCGATACTGGCCATAACGCACCCGCTCTTCATTGGTCAGTTTTTCCGGGCTGAAACGTGCGCGGCTGAGCACAAACGCCTGATCAGAGCCAGGCGTGACTTCGGGCAGGGTATTGATCGGCGCCCCCCGCATGTCGAGCATGAAACTGCGTGGCCGGTGTCGGTTGGCTGTGCCGACCTTGAACAGTCCCTCGGGCCAGGTCTGGATGCCGGTATTGGCCAGGCTCAGCTCCTCCAGCCGGTACATTCGCCCGACATCCGGGGGTATGCGCAAGGGATTGCCGTTCAGGTTTAGCGTGCGCAGACGTACCAGTGCGTCGAGTTGTTTGCTGGAGCGATACGTCAAATCGATACGGTTATCGGCCAGATCCAGATCCTCAAGTTGACGCATCTGGCCGATGCTGGAGGGTATTTCTTTCAGATTGCACTGGCGGGCGCTCAATTGGCGCAGATGAGGGAAGCTGCCGAGCAGTCCGTCGCGATTTGCCGAGAGGGATGTCTTGTTGAGCCTAAGTGCGGTGATCTGATCAAGGTGTTGCTTCATGCCGGGTTGCTTGCGCAATTCTTCCCACCAGTATTCGAGATCATATCGGTTCAACTCAGTGGTCAGGTCCAGCGTATAGCCTTGCTCTGGATGATGGATCTGTTCGTCGAACCCAGCGCTTTTGCGCTCGAAACACTCAATTAACCTTTCTTCTATGTGCCTCCCGCCAAGTTGCATGTAATCCATGGACGCTCCGTAGCCCGGATTTCCCTCGTCGTCCACGCCGGCGGGTTGTTTTTCACGCGATGCCTGTAATTTACGGTGCAAATCCTTGCGCTCGCTTTCCAGCTTTGCGATGGCATCGACTGCATTGCCCTCGCTCTTGCGCTGCAATATTTCAATGAACGTGTTCACCTCCCTTTCATTCATTTTCGGGTAGAGCTTGCCGATACGTTTTTCCAGCGTCGGCTCACCCCAAAGCCATGACCAACCGCGCACCAGCGTTTCGGTTTCAATCGTCGCCACCGGACGGATGGGCGGCTCTGCCAGCGCAGTTCGGCGCTGCGCAGGGCCGGCGGCCTCTTCCATGATCCACAGTTTCAACGGGCGTCCCTGGCCGCGCGAGTAACCCACGGCAGGCAGTGTTTCGGCAGGCACGGCATGCAGAATCGACTCATAGAAATCATCCGCGTCATGCAGCGAGCGGTTGCCTGCGTCGAGCACCTCATAGCGGCCCTGTGCGTCGCGGATCAGGCGCCTGACGACGGCTGCATCATCCGATCCGACACTGCAGCGCAGCGGGCCGTCATAGGTGCCATCGCGCACCTCCAGACGCAGATCGGCAAAGGTGTCGGTGTTGAGCTTGAGGGTGTTGAGCGCAAGGCGTTCGCTGTCCGCGGTCAGCAATTCGTCGTGATAAAAACCCTCATAGGCGCGGGCGGCGCAGGCTTCGAAATCCAGTTCTCGGGCCTGGACCTTGAGGCGTAACGGTAGGCGTTTTTCCTTGGCGATTCTTTGCAGTTCGGCGGGTCTGGCCTGGGCCACGAGTTTTTCGGCAAGCGGCAGCGGCAGATCGGGAAAGGTCTGTCTAACGGTTTTGATGTCGGTTTTGTCGGTTCTTTCCCCTGCTTGATAGACACGGCGGGAGACGTCCCCGCGACGTTCATCGACGGCATTGGCGAGGTGATTGCGCAAGACCGCTGCACGGTCGTCGCGAGGAATTTCCGGGCCCAGCAGGTGGTTGAATTCTTCATTGGTGAGGAAGTTCGTCACGCGATCCGGCAACTGTCCCGCATTCAGATCGTTGAGGCTGATGCGCAACGTCTCCGCCGGCGCAGCCTGCGGATTGCCGTACTTGCGCGAGTAACCACTCAGACTGGCATCGGCAAACACCTCCAGCGCTTTGCTGTAAGGCCAGCCCGGCAAACCGGTCAACACCGGTTCCAGCCAGACGGCCTGTGGATCGATCGGGCGGCCCGCGCGGATGTCGGCAGTCGCCGTGAGTACATCGTCGTAGGCGCTGAAGCGTTTGACTGTGTCGGCCAACAGCGGCGGAGGCGGGCTGTTGTCGATATGCATCTGACGCAGGGCGTCGTGATCGGTGCCGCTGCCGATGCGGATCTGCTCAAGTTCCGCGGGCGAAAAGCGTTCGACGCTGTGGCCCAGTCGTCGCATCAGCGCGTCATTCGGCCAGTTGTGCGGGGTCTCCGCTTCATGCACCCAGGCGCCGTGGCCGTTGTGTTCGATTTTCGGCCGGTAGGCGTTGGCGCGGCTCGGGTGCTTGATGCGGTGGGTGTTGGACGTCGCATCAGTCGTGGCCTTTTCGACGACGTACAGCTTGCCTTCCAGCGGCAGGACGTGTTCGTTGCGGTACTGATGCAGGCCATGGCGATCGGGTTTGGCGCCGGGCGAGAGCATCAGTTCGTTACGTTCGTAGGGACTCAGGTCCGGGTGCCATAAGCTGTTTTTGCCATTGGGCAGCTTGACCGGTTTCATGCCGTCTACCAGCGACGACAGTTTGACGCGAAAGGTTTCGCCGATCTGCGCGCCGGCGGCGAAGGCGGCCAACTGAATGATGTCGGTGACCACACTGATGACATGCCCGGCAGCGTCCTGCCAAAGCCCTTCGGCCAGATCAACGATGCCTTCGATCACATCGCTGGTTAGCTGGTAGGCCGTGTAGGCCATCATCAGTTCGCCCAGCCCCGGCACGAATGGTGTGGCGATCAACAGCGCCACGTTGAAAATGTCCGAAAGGATTTTCTTGAAGTTGTCCCACCACGCCCAACGCGCTTTGCTGTCGGTGTCGGCGGTGGAGACGGCGATCTCCCGGGCGTCGTTGAGGATCTTGTTGAGCTTTTGCTGATAGGCGTGGCGCCAGTAATCGCCCTGCAATTTCACCCGACCGAACTGTAGGTTGGGATTGTCCTGCGGGTCCTTGCGCCACGGTGGTTGCTGATCGGTGGGATCCTGACGCGGGTGATACCTGACGATGAACAGGCGTTGCTCAAGCTCGGCAAAGAAATGCCCGCGCTGCTGATGGTCGACAAACTGGCTGAAGAACTGACGGTAGGTCTGTTCGGTCCACTCGCTGAATCGGTCCTCACGAAGCTGGCGCACCAACTCCTCCCGGAAGGCTTTCAGAGAGTTGTACTCCTTGACCGGGTGATCCGGGTCGTGGGGAATGTAGACGATCAGGCGTCGAACACCGCGGCTGTCCGATGCCGTGTGCGTCAGCAGCAGAATCCCGGTCAGCCGGGTGCCGAGCAGCGACAGGTCAGCGCACTGCATCGCGCGGCCATTGAGCAGCAGTTGCGGTTTTTCCTCGGTCAGGCTCAAGAGCATTTTGTAGGCGTCGTACTGGATATCGTCCTTGATCAGCGCCAAATGTGCGGCGACGGCGAGGGCGTCCTTCTGACTCTGGTTGACCTTGTACTGCAGCACGCTCTCGGCCAGCGGTTCGCCGGGCAGCAGGTAACTTTCCAGGTGTTTTTTGTACTGCGCGCCGATATCCAGATCGCGGCACAGCGCCTGAAACTGGCTGATGGGCATGGCGCTTTTGATCGGTACGACATCGAACAGACCGCGCTCATCGGGCTCGCTGATGTAGTCCGAGCCATGGCCGACCGTTTCACTGCTGGCGAAATTGTGCAGGGCGGCATCCAGCAGCGAGATGGTGCGGGTCACGACGCCTGCGGAAAGGTCGATGGCGTACCACGGTTTGTCCTTGGGCAGGTAAAGGCGCAGAAAGGTGCTTTTGACGTCCGGCTCGATGCCGTGCCGCTCCTTGATTTTTGCCTTGAGCAGCGGCTCGGCGAAGGCATGGAGATCGACTTTCGCCAAGAGATGATCAACCTGGTTCTGCGATCCCCAGGCCTTGAGGTTGGCCGCAGCGAGTTTGTTCAGATACGCGGAAGGTGCTTTGGTGTACCAGGCTTCATTCTTCAGTGGCGAAGCTGCCAAGGCGAGGCTCCGGCTGACGGTGGCACTTTTGAAATTGTCGTTGACGGCGGACTTGATGAATTCGTAGTGCCGTCCTTTGTCCGCGTTTTCCGCAGGCAGGGGAGAGAGAGACATGGCCAATCATCCTTGATTGTTGAGGAGTGATCAGCCTACTCAGGGCAGGGCAAAACAAAAGTTCAAAGATCGGGAGGCAAACCGCGTTGCCGGTCACCAACCCGACGAAAATTCGAATCTGAAAAATACATAAATACCACCCGCCAAACTGAAAATTCGTCACCCTGATGCAGAAAAACCCGACACGATTTGTTACCTCGCCGTAGGGCGCAGCGCTTCGAGCATCGCCACGCTGGCGGTCTGCGTCGGTTTGCACTGTGAGTCGCTGCCCGGTTGCAGATACGGCGTCAGAATCGGCGCCATGCCCTTGAGCACCTGCACTGGCAGGGCCGAGGTGAACTTGAAGTTCTCTGCCGAACGCCCCGGAACGAACGCGGTGAGGGTGCCGAAGTGGTGATCGCCGATGTAGAAAACGAACGTCGCCGTGCGGTTGATCGACTTCGAACTGAGGATGCGTCCGCCCGAACCGATGGCTTCGATGCGGTTGTCGCCGGTCCCGGTTTTGCCACCCATGGCCAGTGGGCTGCCATCAGCCAGTTTGAAACTGCCGGAAACACGTTTTGCCGTGCCGGCGTCGACCACTTGCGACAGTGCCTCGCGCATGGCTGTGGCGACCTCGGACGGCATCACCCGTTTGCCGACATGCGGGTCATTGACCAGTTGCGTTTCGTAAGGCGTGCCTGCGGCGAAATGCAGGCTGTCGATGCGCAGCGTCGGCATGCGCACGCCGTCATTGAGGATGGTGCCGATCAACTCGGCCAGAGCGGCAGGGCGGTCACCGGAGCTGCCAATCGCGGTGGCCAGCGACGGCACCAGATGGTCGAACGGGTAGCCGACTTTCTGCCAGCGCTGGTGAATTTCAAGGAACGCTTCAATCTCGAGCATGGTGCGAATACGGCTGTCGCGGGCGCCCTTGTGCTTGCTCTTGAATAGCCAGCTGTAGACTTCCTGACGTTCGAAGTGACTGGCCTTGACGATCTCGCTGAAGGTCGCGTCCGGGTGGTTCAACAGGTAGCCCATCATCCACAGATCCAGCGGATGCACCTTGGCGATGAAGCCTTGATCGGGCAAATCGTAACTGCCGGGACCATAGGAATCGTAGAGGCGGATCAGGCGATCATCAGTGAGTTTTTCGGTGAGCTTGGTGCCTTTAAGGTGCGAGCGGACGAACGTGTTGAAGTCTTCTTGGCTGGCATCGGGTAGCAGGTAGCGATGCACGGCGGCCATGCGGATCGGCGTCGGGCGCATGCTGTCGAGGAAGGTGTCGAGACGCGCCTGCGTGTCTTTGTTCCTGTATTTTTTCCAGAACTTGAGCTGGAACGCCGTGCCTTCGCGGTCGGCGAAACTTGCCAGGTATTCCTGCCGACGCGGATCGCGATCGTCCTTGAGCAGTTCGGCACTGCTATTGGGCCCTGAATAAGTGACATAACGCACCACATCACGCATCAGCCGAATAAACGGCAGGTTGATCGATTCGCGCAGGGCGTCGCGCAGAGTCGGTATGCGACCGTTGTCCTCTTTGCGAAAGTTGTGAAATGTATGCAATCCGCCGCCGGTGAAAAACGCCTCGCCGGGGCTGGCCGAGTATTTGCGGTCGAGGGCTGCGCCGAGCATCTTCGACAGGTCGTGATCCTTGTTCTGGATCAGGTAATCGATGACCCACTGGCTCAAGCGGTCCTGATCGGGGACTTCGACTTTCTTCAGTTCCGGCACGCTCATGGCGCCGTACTTGTCGTGCAGTTCGGCGATGATTTGCAGGTAAGTGGTGAGCACGCGCATTTTCGCGGTGGAGCCGAGTTCGAGTTTGCTGCCTTCGTTGATATCGAACGGCTGGTCAGTGCTATCGGTCTGCACCCGCACGCGGGAACCGTCCGGAGTCAGTTCGAAGAGGGTAAAGCTGTAGCGCACTTGGGTGGTGCTGGTCGGGGTCAGCAAACGTTCACCGAGCAAGCCGATTTCGGCGGCATAGGCCGGGTCGGCGAGTTTCTTCAGGTAAGCGGTGGCCTGGGTTTGCAGTTCGCCCTGCAGGGTGCTGGTGGCCGAGAGGTCGAGGCGGTCGAGGTCGTACAGCGGCCGGTTGAGCATGCTCGCCAGACGACTGCGGGCAACGCTGATGCCCTTGTTGGTTTCGATCGGCTGAATGGTCGGCTGGGTCTGCCAGTCGCGGTAAGTGACTTTGCTGGCAAGGGCGGCATCGGCTAGCGCGTTGTCGATCACACCGTTCTGTTTGAGCAGGCGCAAATGGCTGTCGGTAAGCTCGGCAAGCTCTTCACGGCCCTTGGTCAGGTAACGCGAAGGGCGGCGCTGGGCGATCATCAGCGACAACATCTCGCGCAGGGCCAGGCCTTTGGCGGCCATGGTCTTCGCATCGGTGGCCGGGCTGTTCAGTTGTTCGTTGGCCTGGTTGAAGTCGCTGCCGTACCAGACGCGCAGGCCTTCGGCCATGCCATGTACTTCGCCATGCCCTGGCACCGCCGACAGCGGCACGCTGTTGAGGTAGTCACGCACGATGTTCTGTCGTGCCCCGAGGGTTTGCGGGCCGGGCTGATAGGCACGCACGCTGGCCGACATCATCTGCCGCAGTTTCTCGGCACCGGACACCGTCAGGCCATCCGGGGAATGCCGGTACTTTTCCAATTGCGTGGCTAACGTACTGCCACCCGCCGACTGGCCCGGCAGGCGCAGCAATTTCGCCACTTGTGACCACGCGGCCATGCCGAAGCGCGGCCAGTCCACCGCCGGGTTGGCCAGCGGCTGTTTCGGGTCGAGCAGGAAGCGGTTTTCGATGAATAACAGGCTGCTGACCACCACTGGCGGGATGGATTCGAAGCTTGAATATAGCTGTTGCGGGTAGTTGTACTTGTACAGCGGTGCGGCCCGGCAATCGGTGATCGACAGCCCGGCCTGAATCTTTTCGGAATACGGCACGAACAGGCCCTTGTCGGTGTAGCTGAGCAGTGCCGGGGAAAACCGCGCCTGTTCGGTGATGACGTAGTTGCGTTTGAGCAGGCGCGGCAGGAATTCATCCAGCGAGCTGTAACCCAGGCGCAGATCGAACGGGCCATTGCCCGGATAACGAATGGCTTCGCTGGGGCCGGGTTCGAGGGTGTACGTCAGTGACGCGGCGTATTGGCTGAGCTCACGCGCCTGGAAGCGCGAAGTGCGCATTTCCTTGGACGCAGCCAGCCCCACGACGATCGCGATAATCACCAGCAACAACCAGAAAGCCTTCCACCCATGCCGGTTGCGGCGGGGTTTTTCAGGGACAGGCGCTTCATCCACTCGTTCAGTCGGAACCACGGCTTTACTCGAATCGGTTTGCCACAAAGCGCCCATAGTCGATTGATCCATTCACGCAGATTGATCGGACTTGTCTGAAGCTTAGACGGTGGTTGGGGCTGGTGAAAAAAATGTGCGGGATGGGCGAGGGGAGTTGCTGAATAAATCTGGAAGGCGGGTGCCGGAGCGAAAATGAGCCTGAAGCAAACTTTGCGGCGAGGGAGATCTGAGCGGCCGCAATAGAACCGTTCAGCAATAAAGTTGACCAAGCGGACACATGACGATGCACCAATGCTGTGCAATACTCGGCGGCTTTTTCGGCGGCGAATATTCCTACGCAAAGCAGGGAATGCCTCTCGGCATACCGGGCTTTTACCGAGAGTTGTCGCTGAATGTTGTGGCTTATAGAGTGAAAACTCCTGCCAAAGGCTTTTTATACTGCACGTCCCGCTGATCTTGCAGGCTGTCCTGCAAGACGTGTCTGCTCACAAAGCAGGCGCGGTTTCATTTCAAGCCAGGGCTTATCGGCCGACGCTTCGACACTCGGTGGTCATATCCAATAACAAGACGAGGTTGCACCCCTATGCCAGTCGGCAATCAACTGCCTCACGGCGACACCGCTCAGGGCGGTCCGCTCAAACGCGAACTCGGCGAACGGCATATTCGCCTGATGGCACTCGGTGCCTGTATCGGCGTCGGTCTGTTTTTAGGTTCCGCCAAGGCCATCGAAATGGCCGGCCCGGCGATCATGCTGTCGTACATTCTGGGTGGTCTGGCGATCCTGGTGATCATGCGCGCTCTCGGCGAAATGGCCGTGCACAATCCGGTCGCCGGCTCGTTCAGCCGTTACGCGCAAGACTACCTCGGCCCGTTGGCGGGCTTCCTCACGGGCTGGAATTACTGGTTCCTGTGGCTGGTGACCTGCGTCGCGGAAATCACCGCGGTGGCCGTGTACATGGGCATCTGGTTTCCCGATGTACCGCGCTGGATCTGGGCCCTCGCGGCGCTGATCAGCATGGGTTCGATCAATCTGATCGCGGTAAAGGCCTTCGGTGAGTTCGAATTCTGGTTCGCCCTGATCAAGATCGTCACCATCATTGCGATGGTGATCGGCGGCGTCGGCATCATCGCCTTCGGGTTCGGCAATGACGGCGTGGCACTGGGGATTTCCAACCTGTGGGCCCACGGCGGCTTCATGCCCAACGGCGTGACCGGCGTGCTGATGTCCCTGCAAATGGTCATGTTCGCCTACCTCGGCGTGGAGATGATCGGCCTGACCGCCGGTGAAGCGAAGAACCCGCAGAAGACCATTCCTGATGCGATCGGCTCGGTGTTCTGGCGGATTCTGCTGTTCTACGTCGGCGCACTGTTCGTGATTCTGTCGATCTACCCGTGGAACGAAATCGGCACGCAGGGCAGTCCGTTCGTGATGACCTTTGAGCGTCTGGGCATCAAGACCGCCGCCGGCATCATCAACTTCGTGGTGATTACCGCAGCATTGTCGTCGTGCAACGGCGGTATCTTCAGCACCGGGCGTATGCTCTACAGCCTGGCGCAGAATGGCCAGGCGCCGGCCGGTTTTGCCAAGACTTCGAATAACGGTGTACCGCGTCGAGCGCTGTTGCTGTCGATCGGTGCGTTGTTGCTGGGCGTGCTGCTCAACTATCTGGTGCCGGAAAAAGTCTTTGTCTGGGTGACCTCGATTGCCACCTTCGGCGCGATCTGGACCTGGGTGATGATCCTGCTGGCGCAACTGAAATTCCGCAAAGGCCTGAGCGCCAGCGAACGTGCCGGCCTCAAGTACAAGATGTGGCTGTACCCGGTCAGCTCGTACTTTGCGCTAGCGTTTCTGGTGCTGGTGGTCGGCCTGATGGCGTACTTCCCGGACACGCGCGTGGCGCTCTATGTGGGGCCTGCGTTCCTGGTGCTGCTGACCGTGTTGTTCTACGTGTTCAAGCTGCAACCGAGCAACGTGGCGCAAGGTGCGGCGCGTTCGGCTTCGTAAGTTTTAGCGTCTGCATCAACCAAGCCCCGGTCGCGAGACCGGGGCTTTTTATTGCCCGTGCCGCGGATCGTCTCCAAGGCTGTGCCACCTGCGCTTGCTGCAGCGGCAGTGTGATGTCCACTCGTCGGAAGTAGCCGCGCACCTGTAATTTCTGACAGTAGACCTGGCACCTGCCTTGGCCTAGGTTGAAATTTCGCCAAACGTGGCAAGAGCGGGGCACCGGCATGAAGGGATTCTCGGCATTGACGGTTATCGGAATCGCCGATGGATTGATCCATTGGCAGATCTTTTTCGTCCTGTGCACGGCTGCCGAACTGACCCAAGCCGCCAGCAATTTCGCGGCTTTCTGCGTAGCGGCCATGTTCTCGTTTTACGTGAACATGCTGTACACCTTTGACAGCCGAACGTCGGTGCTTGGTTATCTGCTGTTTATCGTGGTGATGGGCGCGCTCAGTTTTGCTATCGGTGCGATCGCCGATACGCGTGATCTGCCGGGATTGCTGACGGTGGCGGTGTTTACACTGCTGAATCTGTTGCTGGGGTACAGCTTTTTCAGGTTTGTATTGTTTCGCAGACAACGGCTATGAAGACTTTTGCGGCCGTTGCATTTGTCAGACGAGCCTTTACGCCAGTGCTCGTTGATCGATTCGCGCTCGCTATCGTTTTGATCCTCGCACTACTCGTACGGTTTTACGCTATTTCAGTACCCGCCATCTGGAACGATGAAGCCTATAGTCTGCTGCTTGCACGCGAAACACCGGAGCGCATCTGGGCGCTGACGGCACGGGATGTGCACCCACCGCTTTACTACATGCTGTTGCACTACTGGGTGTCGGTGTGGGGAGACTCGGCGTTGTCTGCCCGGGCCTTGAGTGCACTCGCGGATCTCGGCACTCTTTTACTGTGTATCAAGTTGATGAGCCTGATTTCAACGCGCAGGGCGACATGGATTGCCGCGCTGCTATTGGCGTTACTCCCGATTTCGGTGCGCTATAGCCAGGAAGTAAGGATGTACAGCCTGCTCGGGTGCTGGTTGATGGCTGCAACTGTTGCGTTGGTTTGTTGGGCGAGGGTTGCGGAGCAAGGCCGTTTTGCGGTGATCTACGTGCTCCTGATGAGCGCTGCTTTTTACACTCACTACTTCGCAGGTTTGTGTGTACTGGTGCATTGGTTGTTTTGGTGGCTGAGCCGGAATAACCGTCCCGGGATGGCGATTACCCTAGGGCAATGGCTACTTGCTAACCTGACTATCGTGGTCCTGTATTTGCCTTGGGTACCTCATCTGATTGCTCAACTTGCGAATACGACGGGCTTGGGTTGGATCAAACCGGTGACGCTGCAGGAGGCGTTGTCGCTAGTCTGGCAGTTCACGCTGATGGGAAATGGGGCTTTTCAAGCATCGGCGTGGCATCTCCTGCCTCTGGCGCTTTTACTGTTCTGCGCCACAACAGTCATCGCGGACTACTCCCTAAAGCGACCTTTTCGTTTTTTGCCGATTGGTTATTTTTTTGTTCCGCTGACAACGCTCTATGTGTTTGCCTTATTCCTTCCGCTATTCGTTCCTAGATATCTGGTTTTTTCGGCGCCCGCCATTGCGATGATTGCAGCGTTGGCACTTGACGGCATCTGGAGACGTCGAGCGTTGTTGGCGACTGTTGGTTTATTGCTTTTTGTTGTTGTGCAATTAAATGGTCTGACTGCGGTTTACCGGCAGACAGATGGCTTGAATGGAACGAATTACCGCAGAGATACCGAGTTTGGTCAGTTGGTGAAGCGGCTCAATCAGAATGCCCTTCCAGGTGATGAGGTGATCATTGCTAACCCGTTCTGGTACCCGACATTCACTTATTACGACACCACTGGTATTGATCCCCGGTTTGAGGTGCGCTCATCGATTGATGATTACCTGAAGCTGACCAGTCGTGGTCTTTTGAGCCTGATCAAAGATCCCGTAGCGAGTATGTATATTGATGGGATAACGGTTTTGGATTGCCGCAGCCAAAGAGTCTGGTGGATCACAGATGCTGATTTGCATGCTGACAGGCCACAGTTCGCAAAGGATCGGACTCCCGTGTTGACGATTCACGGGGGAAACATTTCTGCGTATCTGTTTACTGCCGATTCGGTGCCGGCTTCAGCGCAGGCCAGCACCTATTGCACACTTAAGCCACGGCCACTTCCTGCGGCTCAAAACTGTCCGCCCGCGCCATCTGCCACATCCGCGAATAGAACTCGCCATTCACTTCCCCGGTGAGCAATTCCCCCGGTTTCAGGAACACATGCAACTGCGAGAACAGTTTGATCTCGGTCGCCGACATGCGCCGCACCAAGTGCTTGGCCGACAGTTGCGACGGATGCTCAAGACCGGCGGCGGCAAGCATTTCTGCCAGCGCCTTGAGGGTATTGCGGTGGAAGTTGAACACGCGCTGTGCCTTGTCCGGCACTACCAGCGCGCGTTGGCGCAAGGCATCCTGAGTGGCCACGCCGGTCGGGCATTTGTTGGTGTGGCAGCTTTGCGACTGGATGCAGCCGATGGCGAACATGAAGCCGCGTGCGGAGTTGGCCCAGTCTGCACCGATGGCCAGTACGCTGGCGATGTCGAAGGCGCTGACGATCTTGCCGCTGGCGCCGAGTTTGATCTTGTCGCGCAGGTTCAGGCCGACCAGGGTGTTGTGGACAAACAGCAGGCCCTCGCGCATCGGTACGCCGATGTGGTCGGTGAACTCGACCGGTGCGGCGCCGGTGCCACCTTCCTTGCCGTCGACGACGATAAAGTCCGGGAGGATGCCGGTTTCCAGCATGGCTTTGGCGATGCCCATGAACTCCCACGGATGGCCGAGGCAGAACTTGAAGCCCACCGGTTTACCGCCGGACAGTTCACGCAGTTGCTGGATGAACTGCATCATTTCGATCGGCGTGGAAAACGCACTGTGACGTGACGGCGAGACGCAATCTTCGCCCATCAGGATGCCGCGTGTTTCGGCGATTTCCTTGGTGACTTTGTGTTTGGGCAGGATGCCGCCGTGGCCGGGTTTCGCGCCTTGGCTCATCTTGATTTCGATCATCCGCACTTGCGGGTTCTGCGCCTGGGTGGCGAAGCGTTCCGGGTCGAAACGGCCGTCGCTGGTGCGGCAACCGAAATAGCCGCTGCCCAGCTCCCAGGTCAGGTCGCCGCCGTGTTCGCGGTGATACGGGCTGATGCTGCCTTCACCGGTGTCGTGGGCGAAGTTGCCGAGTTTCGCGCCTTGGTTCAACGCGCGAATGGCATTGGCGCTGAGCGAACCGAAGCTCATCGCCGAGATGTTGAATACCGAGGCCGAGTACGGCTGACTGCACTGCGGGCCACCGACGGTGACGCGGAAACTGCTCGGGTCGCTCAGCGGCGCCGGACGCATCGAGTGGCCGATGAATTCGAAACCGGATTGATAGACATCGATCAGCGTACCGAACGGCTTGTCGGCGGTTTCGTTTTTCGCTCGCGAATAGACCAGCGAACGCTGGGCGCGGGAGAAGGGCAGGGCATCGCTGTCGGACTCCAGCAGGTACTGGCGGATCTCCGGGCGGATGCCTTCAACCAGATAGCGGATATTGCCGAGGATCGGGTAGTTGCGGCGCACCGCGTGCGGGCTTTGTAGCAGGTCGAACAGACCGATCAGGCTCAGTACACCGGTGACGGCGGTGATTGGCCATAGCCAGTCATGTTCGAGGAAAGGCAGGCTGGCGAGGGTGAACATCACACAGACGGCAAAGAAGGCGTAGCGGCTCAGGAGTGACAGGCTCATACGGTTTCCTTGGTTCGGACTCAGAGATTTCGGCGAAAGGCTCAGGGATGTACAAAATCCCTGTGGGAGCGAGCCTGCTCGCGAAAGCGACCTGTCAGTAGAAAAATTATTGTCTGATCCGACGCATTCGCGAGCAGGCTCGCTCCCACAAAAAGCAACTTCACCAAACGATCAGGCGTTTTGTGCCTGAAGAAAAATCGAAAACAGCTCGGACTGGGATTTGATCCCCAGCTTGCTGTACATGTGTTTCTTATGGACTTTCACGGTTTCTACGGAGATTTCCAGCTTACGGGCGATTTCTTTACTGGAGCAACCGCTGAGCATCAAACGCCCGACATCCAGTTCCCGGGCAGTCAGCTGCGCGCCCTTGAGTTGCTGCACCGACGCCTCCAGTTGCACCCGCCAGTCTGCCCGGACAGGGGCGGCGGCGAGGGCCACGGTTTCGTTGATCTCGTACGGCAGGCGCTGGCGCAGCAGGCCCAGCACCCAAGGCTGGATCAATGACAGCAAGGCGATATGTTCGCCAGTGAAACGTTTTTCACTGCCCAGCGACAGACACAAGGTGCGATCGCCTTCGAGCTGACAATTGAACTGGATTTCGTCGGCCACGACATTCAGACGAAAGTATCGCTGGTAATACTCGGTCAGTTCGAAATGCTCCGGCGCCACTTCCGAGAGGCGATACAGACCGGTGCGGGTTTGCTCGCGACAGGCGATGTAGAACGGGTCCAGCAAGTACAGACCGCGCAGATAATCCTGAAACAACGGGTCAGGGTTGCCGTCTGCGCCCGGGCATTCGGCGAAGACTTGCGGGTGTTGATCGGCGCTGAACAGCAGCGCCACCCAGCTATCGAACGGCACGTATTGGTCGAGCAGTCGCACCAGTTGCGCCCAGAAATTCGGCTTGTCGAGCGCGTCGATCAATTGCCCGACGGCGCGGTGCCAGGTGATGTCGTCAAACGAAAGTGTCATCGATCTACCCCTATCGGGTTACCCCGGCCGCGTAATTCCCTGGCCGGCTGCTTGCTGCGCATAC
Source organism: Pseudomonas sp. Irchel s3a12 (assembly GCF_900187485.1). Lineage (NCBI taxonomy): Bacteria > Pseudomonadati > Pseudomonadota > Gammaproteobacteria > Pseudomonadales > Pseudomonadaceae > Pseudomonas > Pseudomonas sp. Irchel s3a12. The sequence continues at coordinate 128,831 of NZ_FYDN01000011.1, read as the reverse complement.
TGGCCCACAGACAGCCACCGGGCAATCTTTCAGCGCCCGCCGCTTATCACAAGGAATTCCCATGAAAGTCGAACTCGCGCAATTGGCAGGCCGTGACAATGCCACGGTCTACAACCTCGAACGCGCACTGGCAGCGATTGCCGCGTGTGCGGCCGACACGCAATTGATCGTGTTCCCGGAAACCCACCTGATGGGCTTCCCGACGGCCGAAACCGTGGCGCAAACCGCCGAACCGCTCGACGGCCCGACCGTCAGCACCGTGCTGGCCGCCGCGCGTGAACACAACATCGCCGTGGTGATCGGTATGGCCGAGAACGACAACGGTCGCTTCTACAACACCACGTTGCTGATCACCCCTGAAGGCATTGCCCTGAAATACCGCAAGACCCATCTGTGGGCGTCGGATCGTGGCGTGTTCGAGGCCGGCGACCGTTACACCACCTGCGAATGGAACGGCGTGCGTATTGGCCTGTTGATTTGCTACGACATCGAGTTTCCGGAGTCAGCCCGTGCCTTGGCGCAACTGGGTGCCGAGTTGCTGATCGTGACTAACGGCAACATGGACCCGTACGCGCCGACTCACCGCACCGCGATCATGGCCCGTGCCCAGGAGAATCAGGCCTTTGCGTTGATGGTCAATCGCGTGGAGGCGGGGGACGACGGCTTGATGTTTGCCGGTGGCAGTGCGCTGGTCGATCCGCTGGGCTCGCTGTTGTTCGAGGCCGGGCGGGAAGAAGGGACGTTCAGCGTCGAGCTGGATTTCGACCGGTTGGAGATTGCGCGCAGGGATTACCGCTATCTGGATGATCAGCGCTTGAAGTTGCCGGGGGAGGTGGTGGAGCGCGGCGATGGTGTTCGTGAGTTGTTGATTCCACGCCGTTGACCGCTGCCCTCACCCTAGCCCTCCCGAAACGTCGGACCGCCCATAGGGAGAGGGGACTGACCGAGTTGATTGTTCGAGGTACGCCGACCAGAAGCAACGGGTCGAACTCAGGTTTTACCCGATCGTTCCCACGCTCTTCGTGGGAATGCAGCCCGGGACGCTCCGCGTCCCAAGAGCGGACGCAGAGCGTCCATTGAGGCATTCCCACGCAGAGCGTGGGAACGATCAGCCACACCCGAAAACACTCGCCGAACCCGGCTCTGCCATAAATCCAATAACATTCGGAGTAAGTCGCCCATGGCTCGTTTGCAACGCACCCTTTCATTAGGGTCGGTGGTGCTGTTCGGCATCGCCTACATGACGCCGATCATTGTCCTCGGCACCTTCGGCATCCTCGCCCAGTCTACCGCCGGCATGGTGCCTGCCGCGTATCTGGCGGCGCTGGTGGCGATGTTCTTCACCGCTATGAGTTACGGGCGCATGGCCGCTGCATTCCCCGTCGCCGGTTCCGCCTATAGCTACGTGCGCAAGGCAATCAGCCCGAAACTCGGCTTCATCGCCGGTTGGGCGGTGTTGCTCGATTACCTGTTTCTGCCGATGGCGATCTGGCTGATCGGCGCGGCTTATCTGGCCTCGGCATTCCCGTCGATCCCGCAATGGATCTGGGTGCTGGCCTTTATCGGCATCACCAGCGCGATCAACATCATTGGCCTGAAACTGGCCAACGGCATCAACGCCTTGTTGATGCTGGTGCAGTTCCTCGTGCTGATCGCTTTCGTCGCGCTGTGCGTGCACTACATCGGTGGCGATGCGAGCACGCCGTTGTGGTCGATCAAGCCGTTCTTCAACGGCGACATGCAGATGCCGCTGATCATGAGCGGTGCGGCCATCGCCTGCTACTCGTTCCTCGGCTTCGATGCGGTCAGCACGCTGACCGAAGAAACCCGCGATCCACGCCGCACCATCCCGCGCGCGATCATGTTGATCACCTTGATCGGCGGGCTGATCTTCGTTGGCGTTTCATACTTTGTGCAGATCGCCCATCCATCGTTCCAGTTCGACAGCGTCGACTCCGCCGCCTATGAAATCGCGCGCAATATCGGCGGCGATCTGTTCGTCTCGATCTTCCTCATCGGCCTGATTGTCGGTCAGTTCGCCTCGGGGCTGTCTGCGCAAGCCAGTGGCTCGCGCCTGCTGTTCGCCATGGGCCGCGACGGCGTGTTGCCCAAGTCGTTCTTCGGCACTTTGCACGCGCGCTTCGGCACACCGGTCAACAGCATCCTGCTCTGCGCCGTGGTGGCGTTACTGGCACTGAAACTCGACGTGACCACCTCGACCTCGTTCATTAACTTCGGCGCGTTTCTGGCGTTCAGCCTGGTCAATCTCTCGGTGATCTTTCATTACTGGATCGGCGGTGAGAAAAAAGGTCCGCGCGAGCTGCTGCTGTTTCTGCTCTTCCCGTTGATCGGGCTGGTGGCGGACTTGTGGCTGATGGTCAGCCTCGATCACCTGGCGGTGTACCTGGGCTTGAGCTGGCTGGCGATCGGCGTGGTTTACCTGGCAGTACTTACCGGTGGTTTCCGTCGCCAGCCACCGGAAATGGACTTTCAGGAAGCGACCTGAGGCGTCTTCAGGCAGCGGGCCGGTTCTGGCGCATCGGCAACTCGATGCGAAAGGTCGTGCCCACCCCCGGTTCGCTGCGTACCGAAATGTCGCCACCGTGCTTTTTCACAATGCCGTAGGACAGGGACAGGCCAAGCCCGGTGCCCTGGCCGACGGGTTTGGTGGTGAAGAACGGATCGAAGATTTTCTGCAGGATCTCCGGCGCAATCCCCGCGCCGGTGTCCGCGACTTCCACCCACGCCGTGTCTTGTTGTTGCCCGGTGCGCAAGGTGATGGTGCCGCGTTCGGGGCCCATGGCCTGCGCCGCATTGACCACCAGATTCATGATCACCTGATTGATTTGCGACGGCAGGCATTCGATGTCCGGCAGGGGCTGGTACTCCTTGATCAGGTCGGCCTTGTACTTGAGTTCACTGGCGACAATGTTCAGGGTCGACTCGATGCCTTGTTGCAGATTGGCCCACTGCCATTGCTGCTGGCTATCGACCCGGGAGAAATCCTTCAGGTCCTTGACGATCTGCCCGACCCGGCCAATGCCTTCCTTGGATTCGCGGATCAGCACCGGAATGTCTTCGAGGAGAAAATCCAGATCGGCGTCTTTGCGCAATTGCTCAAGCCGCGCCACGGATTCGCTGTCTGGTATTGGCCCAAGCGTCTGCCAGGCATCGAGTACGCTGAGCAATTGTTTGAAGTAGCCGTCGAGGGTGCCGAGGTTGGAGGAGATGAAGCCGATCGGGTTGTTGATTTCATGGGCCACGCCCGCCGCCATTTGCCCCAGTGAGGCGAGTTTTTCCGACTGTACCAGCTGACTTTCCAGTTGCTTGCGCTCATCGATTTCCCGTTGCAGGTCTTCGCTGGCCTGCTTGAACTGGGCGGTGCGCTGATCGACCAGATGTTCCAGGTGATGCATTTGCAATGACGCGCGTTCGGTCATCTGCCACTTGGTCAGCAGGGTGTTGGCCATCTGCTGCACTTCGATGTTGTCGAAGGGCTTCTTCAGAATCAGCAAGCGGTCATGCGCCTGCAGACGCTCCAGCAGTTCATCCCAGGAATAATCCGAGTAGGCAGTGCAGACCACCACCTGCAACTGTGGATCCTGCTGCCACAGATGCTCGATGGTTTTCGCGCCGTCCCAGCCGTCGGGCATGCGCATGTCGACAAAGGCCAGCGCATAGGGGCGTTGTTCCGCCAAGGCCTGATTCAGCTTGCCCAGGCCTTCCTCGCCGCCATAGGCCGAGTCCAGCTCGAACGGCGGACGTTCGGCGCGCACCTGAGCGCCGAACAGTGCTGCTTCCATCTCGTCCAGTTCCACCGACTGCGCCGCCGGCGGCGCGAGAATCTTGCGAAAGTCTTCATGGATCGACGGCATGTCGTCGATCAGCAGAATGCGGCGGTTCGACAGCTCGCTCATGCGCTCTCCGTGACGCTGATCAGGGGGATCTGCAAGGTGAATAATGCACCCTGGCCCGGGCCGTCGCTGTGCGCGGTGAGGTGGCCGTTCATCTCGATGGCGGCCAGGGCGCAGCTGTGCAGACCGAAACCGTGGCCTTCCTTGCGGGTGGTAAAACCGTGGGCAAAGATCCGCGTCATGTTTTCCGCGGCGATGCCTTCGCCGTCGTCCTTGACGCTGATTTCAAGGAAGTTGTCATCGACAATTTTGACCGCCAGGGTCATGGTGCGTGGGCGGTTGCTGAGGTCGGACATGGCGTATTTAGCGTTGCTGATGAGGTTGATCAGGATCAGCAGCAAACGGTGTTTGTCGCCCATCACCTGCGGCACGTCAGCGTACTCCCGGACCACCGTGACGTGGTGCCGGGTGAGTGCCCCGGCGTTCATGCGCAACGCGTCTTCGAGCAATTCGTTGATGAACAGCGGTTCGGTCATGCTGTTGGCGCCGGCATAGGATTGCTGGGTGGCGACGATGTCTTTGATGTGGTCGACGCTTTTGTTCATCTGGTTCAACTCGTCGAGCATTTCCTGCTGTTCCTGGGTAATGGCGACCACCAACTGGTTGAGGTAGCCGGGGAGCAATTTGCCCTTGGCGTCTTCGCTGAGGAACACGCCGAGTTCATCAGGGTGTTCGTTGATCAATTGCATGGCCTTGCCCAGGCCTTGGGCCTTGCTGTTGCGCAGCTTGCGCGTGATCAGGTCGCTGGAAATGTTCACGCTATTGAGCACGTTGCCGACGTTGTGCAGCACATTGGTGGCGATTTCCGCCATGCCGGCCTGACGTGCCGCGTCGAGCAGTTCGCTCTGGGCGTCCCGCAGTTCCCGGGTGCGTTCTTCGACTCTTTGTTCCAGTGCATCGTTGGCGGTTTGCAGGGCGTTATTGACCCGGTTGATCTCGGCGAAACTACCGATCAAACGGATGGCCAGCCACACCAGCGACAACACCAGCAAGACCGAAAACAACAGCAGGTAGAAGTGGTACTGCCGGTCGACCTGATCGGCGCGCTGCTGATCGCGATCGAGCATGGTGGTGATGTTGTCGAGGCTGTCGGCCACGGGGATGTTTTCGATGCTTTCGAGCAACTGATTGACCACAGGCTGCTCGCGCGCAATCAGCGAAATATGGCTGCTCATGATTCTGATCGGGGTCTGAAACGCGAGCGGCAGGCGTTGTGCATTGACCTTCAGTTTGTTCAGGCCGACCTCGATGTCGGCGGCCCGGTCGTCGGAGGTGACCTGGGCGAATTCGAGGGCGCTGAGCAGCAGGTCGTAGGTGTCGGTGGTGATGTTTTGCAGCTGCAATTTATCGAAGTCCGACAGGCTGGCCAGTTGCTGTTGGATGTCGTCTTCAGCGGTGGGCAAAAAAGCCAGGGAGTTGCGTAACAGCGCGTTGTGCGATTTGAACTGTTCGACCAGACGGGTCTTTTCCTGCATCGCCTGCAGGAAGCTTTCGTGAGCATCGTTCCATTGCGTCGAGTCGTTGCGCCCATGCCCGGACTCGATCTCGTCGAAGCGCGCCCAGAGCCGGTTCATCTCATTCATCGGTGACACCAGCGGATCGTAGTTGTGGGTCAGCGCCACCCTGGCCTTGAGGATCTCGTTCTCCCACTGCGAATTCTGCTGTTTGATCTGCCGGATCAGATCCCGCGATTCGGTGTACGTCATGCTCTGGTCAGAGCTCGACTTGAAGTACAGGAACAGCAGGATCGAGGCCAGCGCCAGGGCCACCAGGGTCAGCAACAACAGGCTGCGTCGCCGCGAAATGTTGATCATGGCTGGACTTCCCGTTGGCCGGTCAGGGTTGTGAGAAACAGCATGATCAGCCGTTTATCCTCAGCGCTTGGCATGCGCCCCAACTGATACTGGAACATCACATCCACGGCGCGTTCGAGGGTAGGGGCCGATCCGTCGTGAAAGTACGGTGCGGTGATCGCGACATTGCGCAGGCTCGGCACCTTGAACACCGCCCGGTCTGCTTCGTCGGCGGTGACGTTGAAGCGGCCTTGGTCGGCCACGGTCGGGTTGCCACGATCGGCAATGTAATCGCCGAACACGCCGAATTTCTGGAACATGTTGCCACCGATGTTGACCCCCTGATGGCAGGCAATGCAGCCGTACTCCTTGAAGCGCTGGTAACCGTACTTTTCCTCCAGGGTGAGGATGTCGGTATTGCCCTGCAGGTATTGATCGAAGCGTGAATTGGGCGTCAGCAAGGTGCGTTCGAAACTGGCCAGCGCTTGCTGGACGTTGGCCTGGGTTACGCCGTCCGGGTAGGTGGCGGCGAAATCGCGACGGTAATCGGGGTCGTTGCCGATGCGTTCGATTACGGTGCGCCAGTCGCTGCCCATTTCATGGGGGCTGGTGATGACGACGTTGCTTTGTTCCTCCAGCGTTTTAACGCGGCCATCCCAGAACTGGCGGAAGTTGAGGGCTGCGTTGAACAGGGTCGGTGTGTTGACGGCCACCGGTTTACCGTCGAAGCCCAGTGACAAGGCGCGGCTGTCGGCACCGTTCTTGTCGAGTTGATGGCAGCTGGCGCAGGAAAGCGTGTTGTTGATCGACAAACGTGGCTCGTGGAATAGCCGTCGACCGAGTTCCACGCGCCGGGGATCCTGCTGCGGCACCGCGGGCAACGGTTTGAGCGGCTCGTCCAGCGGCTCGGCACTGGCGCCGATACAGACTCCGCACAGCAGCAACGCGACAGCGTGATGGAAAAGGCTCATCGGCATTTGTCTCCCTGACTCAAGGCCGGTTTCACAGTGATCATTCAATCGTCCAGGGCGCGGGTTGCGTACCGGCCAGCAACCGCGCAAATGCCTCTGCGGGTAGGGCTTCGCTGAAAAAGTAGCCCTGGCCTTCTTCGCAGTGATGGGCCTTGAGAAAGGCCAGTTGGTCAGCGGTTTCGATGCCTTCGGCGATGACGTCCAGTTCCAGACTCTTGCCCAGGTTGATGATGGCGCTCACCAGCGCGGCATCGTTGCGGTCGTTGCACAGGTTGCGAATAAACGATTGGTCGATCTTCAGCACATCGATGGGAAATCGCCTCAAGTAGCTCAGGCTGGAATAGCCGGTGCCGAAGTCATCAATGGCCAGACGCGTGCCCAGCGTCTTCAGGCGATTGAGCGCAGTCATCGTCGCCTCGACGTTTTGCATCAGCACGCCTTCGGTGATTTCCAGTTCCAGCCACTCGGGCGCCAGACCTGTCTGTTGCAGTACGCCCTCGATGCCTGCGACGAAGTCACGCTGGCGAAAATCGATGGGTGAAGTGTTGACCGACATGCGGATCGGCGGCAGTCCGGCCAGTTGCCAGGCACGGGTCTGACGACAAGCTTCAGCCAGCACCCATTTGCTCAACGGCACGATGAGGCCGCTGTCCTCGGCCACCGGTATGAAGTCCGACGGATAGACCCAGCCATGCCCGGGTTTCTGCCAGCGCAGCAGTGCTTCGGCACCCACCACTTTGGCACTGCGCAGGTCGACTTTCGGCTGAAAGTGCAGGACGAATTCATGCGCCTGCAGGGCGCGGCGAATGCCCGACTCGATGCTGTGCTGCTCCCGGGCGTGCTGGTTCATGGCTTCGATGAAAAAGCCGATGTTGTCAGGCCCCTGCTCCTTGACGTTGCGCATCGCGGTCTCGGCTTTCTTGATCAGCTCGGTGGCTTCGAGGCCGTCTTCGGGGTAGACGCTGATGCCGACGCTGGCGGTGACGCTGACGTCGTGGCCGGCAATCGTCTGCGGCAGGCGAATGGCGGCGAGGAGTTTTTCCGCGATGCCGTGGGTTTGCTGAGGGTGGTTGATGTCGCCGAGGATCACCACGAACTCATCGGAACCGTAGCGAAACACCGAGTCTGAATCGCGCACGCAGGACAACAGTTGTCGGGCGACCCGTTTGAGCATCTCGTCACCCGCCGGATGGCCCAGCGCATTGTTGATGCGCTTGAAGCGATCCAGACCGAGAAACATCACCACCAATTGTTTGTCATGCCGTCGGCACACGGCCATGGCCTGACTCAGGCGATCACCGAGCAAGGTGCTGTTGGGCAGCTCCGTGAGGCTGTCGTATTGCAGCAGGTGCGAGACCTTGAGCAGTTCGTGCACCCGCGCCTCGATGGTCCGCTCAAGGCTGAGCATCTTCAGCGCCGCGTCCTGCGCCAGTTGCCATTTCCAGGTCAGGGCATTGGCCATCTGACGGATTTCCAGACTGTCGAACGGCTTTTTCAAGATCAGCAACTGATCGCCGAACTCCAGCCGTTCGGCCATCGCTTCCCAGCTGTAGTCGCTGTACGCCGTGCACAAGGCGATTTGCAGGTTCGGGTCGACACGCCACAGTTGCTCGATGGTTTCCAGGCCATCCCAGCCGGGCGGCATGCGCATGTCGATAAAGGCGAGGGCGTAGGGATTGCCACTGGCCAGTGCGCGATTGACCAGTGCCAGCGCTTCCTGGCCTTGATAGGCGGAGTCGAGCTGGAAGCTCAGGTGCGGCGTCTGCTGGCTGCCGAACAGCGTCTGCTCCAGTTGCTGCAAATCGACGGCGTCCGCCACCTGCGGGGCGAGGATCTTGCGAAAGTCATCGTGGATCGCCGGCGTGTCATCGATGATCAGGATGCGCCGGTTGGTCTGCGGAAAAGGCGTTTTCATGCCTCGTCCTCCTTTGGCGCCAGACGGCAACTGTCCTTGAGCAAATGCCCGGCTTGTTCGGCGCTGACCGCTGCGCTGAAATACATGCCCCGGGCGCTGGGCAGCGGGGGCGCGGTGGGGGGCGTGCACGGTTGATCCGACGATGGCTGGCCTTCGGCAATGATGTCGATGTCCAGGTCCCGGGCGAAGTTGACGATCGCGCGCAGGGCGTTGGCACTGGCGACATCGTGGGCGGCACTGTCGACGAAACTCTGCGCCAGTTTGAGGTGATTGACCCGGTAGGTTTTCAGGTAGTCGAACGAGGAGTATTCGGTGCCGAAATCATCGATGGCGATGCTCACGCCCAGTTCACGCAGGCGCGGCAACGCGTCGTTGTGCGTCCACTTGGTCTGGGCCAGTGTGGCCTCGGTGACATCGAAACGCAGGTCCCAAGGGGCGAGTTCCCAACGGGCGGTGGTGCGCAGCACGTTGTAGATCAGCTCGGGGCCGCTCTTGAGTTGGGCCAGCGAAAGTTTGATCGCCATTACGGGCGGCGCGACGCCTTCGTTACGCCACAGATGCATCTGGTGGCAGGCGTGATCCAGCACCCAACGCCCGAGCGGAATGATTGCGCCGGTTTTCTCTGCAATCGGCACGAAGTCGCAGGCCTGCAGCAGGCCGCGACGAGGATGCTGCCAGAGGACTTGTACCTCCATGCCGAGAATCCTGCCGCTGTGCAGATCGACCTCCGGCGCATAGCGCAGCATCAGCTCATTGCCCTCGAGGGCGGTCATCAATTCGCTGACCAGAGTCATGCGTTCGGCCACTTCCCGAGAGATTTCCTCGGAGTGGAAGTGGTACTGGTTGCGGCCCATTTCCTTGGCGCGGTACAGCGCCATGTCGGCTTGCCCGAGCAGCGCGTCGGCATCGAGGCTGAGGTCGCTGTAACTGCTGATGCCGATGCTCACCGAAATATGCAGCGCATTACCGGCCAGGTGGTAGGGCGCCAGCAGCGTGTCGCGAATCTTGGCGGCCATCGCGGCCGATTGGGTCGGGTCGCTGACGTCCAGTTGCAGGATCGCGAATTCGTCGCCGCCCAGGCGCGCCACTACGTCACTTTCGCGGACACCGGACTTGATGCGCCGGGCGACTTCCTGCAACAGCAGATCGCCCACCGGGTGGCCGAAGGTGTCATTGATCCGCTTGAAATGGTCGAGGTCCAGGTAGAACACCGCGAACGGCATGGCGCCTCGTCGTGCGGCGGCGAACGCTTGATGCAGGCGCTCGATCAGCGTGGCGCGATTGGCCAGCCCCGTGAGGCCATCGGAGCGGGCGAGCAAGGCCAGTTTGTCCTCGGCCAGGCGGCGCTCGGTGATGTCGAGGATGATGCCTTCGACTTCCAGCAGACGGCCGTCATCATCGCGCACCGGAATGTAGCGGTTCTCCACCCAGCGCCAGGTGCCCTGGCCGGTGCGCATGCGGAACTCGATGGACGCGCCCGACGCATGCCGATCCAGCACCCGGGCCATGGCCGCATCGACGTTCGCCTGATCGTCCGGATGAATCAGCGCCTGTGCCCAGTCGGGCGAACCCACCAGGTCGGCGGCGACATGGCCGTAACGGGTGATGTTGTGGGAGATGTACATCAGCGCAAACGAGGGTTCGCCGCGCAGACGGTAAAGAATCGTCGGGCTGTTCTGCACGATCACATTGGCGTCGGACAGCTCCCGGGTGCGTTCCTGCACCGCAGCTTCTAGCAGGCTCATCTTCAGTTCGGCGTCTTCGGTCATCTGCCATTTGACTGTGAGGGCGCTGGCCATCTGGCGGATCTCGATGGCGTCGAAGGGCTTTTTCAAAATCAGCAAGCGGTCGTTCAGTGCCAGACGCCGGTCGATGTCTTCCCAGGAATAATCGGAATAGGCCGTGCACAGCGCAACTTGCAGCTTGGGGTCGACTTGCCACAGCCGTTCAATGGTCTCCAGGCCATCCCAGCCCGGTGGCATGCGCATGTCGATGAAGGCCATGGCGTAGGGGCGGTTTTCTGCCAGCGCGGCCTCAAGTTTTTCCAGGGCTTCGCGGCCCTGAAACGCCGAATCCAGTTCGAAATGTTGGGTTTGCGGTGCGGACGGCGTGCCGAACAGCAGGCTCTCGGTTTCGCCCAAACCATCGACACCGGGGATGACCGGGCTGAGAATCTTGGCGAAATCGCCATGGATCGCTGGGCTGTCGTCAACGATCAGCACGCGGCGATTGATGTGCACGGTTGGCGCTGTCATGCCGCGCCACCCGTGGGGAGGCATGCTGTGGTGATCCGGGGCATCCTTTTCCCTCGCCATTTGCCTGTTTGTATCAGCCGATGGAGTCTTGCGCTGTCTTCAGCATAGTCGGCTCCCCGGCACTGCGCTTTCGGCCCCGGACAAAGATCGGCGTGAATGCCGGCCAAAATCATCTAGCCTTGGACTCAGGCGCGGACCGGCGCAGTGTTGGCTCGGTGCGTCGTAATTTCCCTGTTTGCTTGAGGCCATGCCATGGAAGAGCCATCCGCGCCGCTGCCGGCGCATCGACCCACAGTGCTGCTGGTCGATGACGAGGAGTCGATCCTCAACAGCCTGCGCCGCCTGTTACGCGGCCAACCCTACGATCTTCTGTTGGCCACCAGCGGCGCTCAGGCGCTGGAGATCCTCGCGCAGCAGCCGGTGAACCTGGTGATGAGCGATGCGCGGATGCCGGGCATGGACGGTGCTTCGTTGCTGGCGCATGTCCGTGAACGTTTTCCGGCGACGGCGCGGATCATGCTCACCGGCTATGCCGACCCGGCGGCGATCATCAAAGCCATCAATGACGGGCAGATTCACCGGTACATCAGCAAACCGTGGAATGACGAAGAGCTGTTGCTGATTCTGCGCCAGTCCCTCGAACACCAGCATTCCGAGCAGGAGCGCCAACGGCTGGAGCGCTTGACCCGAGTGCAGAACGATCAGCTCAAACTGCTTAACAGCACTTTGGAAAAGCATGTCGCGGCGCGCACCGCCGAACTGCAGCAGACCGCCGACATGCTTGATCTGGCGTACGAAGAGCTCAAGCACAGCTACGTTACCGGCACCGAAGTGTTCTCGCTGCTGGCCAATTTGCGCTTGCCACCTGCCAAACAGACCAACCGGCAGATCATCGAACTGGTGCGCAGCTACTGCAAACAGCATGGGCTGGACGAGGCCACCAGCCGTGATCTGACCATGGCTGCGGCGCTGTACAACATTGGCAAACTGAGCTGGACCGACGCGATGATGACCACGCCCTCGGATCTGCTGCGCCATACCGAACGCGAGCGTTATCGCAGCTATCCGAAGCAGAGCGAATCGTTGCTCATGACCCTGGACCCGATGAAGGATGCGGCGCGTCTGATCCTGCATCATCAGGAGCGTTGGGACGGCAGCGGCTTTCCCGACCGGCTCAAGGGCGAGGGCATTCCGTTCGGCTCACGCTTGCTGAAACTGGCGGTGGATTTCGTCGAGTTGCAGCGCGGTCTGATCCTTGAGCGGCAGATGAACAGCGATGAAGCGCTGCTGTACCTGCGCCAGTACGCCGGACGTTTGTACGATCCCGATCTGGTCGAGGATTTCATTCAGGTGTGTGCCGCGTTCCTCAGCGACGTAACGCTGGCCGATCCGTCGGTCAAGGTGCTGTCCACTCGGGATCTGGCGGCGGGAATGATTCTGGCGCGCAACCTCAATGCCGATAACGGCATGCTGCTGCTCAATGCCGGCAAGGTGCTCAGCGCGCTGTTGGTGGAAAAGCTGATTGCGTTTGAAGCCATGGAGGGCGGCAAGTACACGATTTTCGTCAAGGTGCCGGAGGAGGTTGAAGCCACGCTCAAGGCGCAGGGGGAATGATCGGTGAGGTGACGTCATTGGGCCGGGCATGGGATCCTTGCGGTTTTTCCAGGCCGGTGGCTGATCCATGACTTGTGCATCCGTTGTCTCTGCAAACCTCATTCGTATAGCCGCCGCGCTGTTGCTCAATCCCGCAGGCCAGACTCTGTTGGTGCGCAAGCGCGGCACTACGGCGTTCATGCAACCGGGCGGCAAGATCGAGGCGCACGAGTTGCCGGTGCACGCGCTGGCCCGCGAGCTGGAAGAAGAGCTGGGCTTGCAGATCGATCCGGCGCAGGCGGCTTTTCTCGGCCAGTTCTCGGCGCCTGGGGCCAACGAGCCGGGGTGTGTCGTGCAGGCCGAGATCTTTCAACTGACGATCGAGGCCGACGTCACGCCGGCGGCGGAAATCGAAGAAGTGATCTGGGTCGATCCGGCCACTGATCCTGCTGTGGTTCTGGCGCCATTGACACGTGACCTGATCCTGCCGTTTTATCGCAAGTCGCTGAACGCAATCGCCTGATCATCCACGCAAAGGACTTTGCCATGATCCCGCTTCAAGACTTGCTGATCTTCGCCGCTGCCGCATTGCTGATGGTGCTGACGCCGGGGCCGAACATGATCTATCTGATTTCGCGTTCGATCTGTCAGGGACGCAAGGCCGGGGTCACGTCGTTGCTCGGTGTGGTCAGTGGATTCTTTGTGCATATGTTCGCCGCGGCGGCGGGATTGACTGCGGTGTTTCTGGCAGTGCCGATGGCCTATGAAGTGCTGAAGTGGGCCGGTGCGCTGTACCTGCTGTGGCTGGCCTGGCAAGCAGTGAAACCCGGTGCGCGCTCACCGTTCGAGGCGCAGCAATTGCCGCCGGACTCGTCGCGAAAGCTGATCACCATGGGCTTTCTCACCAGTGCGCTGAACCCGAAAATCGCCGTGTTCTACCTCTCGGTGTTTCCGCAGTTCATCTCCCCTGAACACGGCTCGGTGTTCACCCAAAGCATCATTCTCGGCCTGACCCAGATCAGCGTCAGTTTCTGCGTCAATTTGCTGATCGCGCTGTTCGCGGCGGGCATCGCTTCGTGGTTTGTGCGTAACCCGACGTGGCTGGCACTGCAGCGTTATTTCATGGGCTTCGTCCTCGGCGGCCTCGCTGTGCGGCTGATGCTTGAGCAACGCAGGACGGCGTGAACATGTGGATCGAACGGCTGGACGCCAGTCATGCCCTGGCTTACCGCGAACTGATGCTCGAAGCCTATGACCGCCATCCGCAGGCGTTCACTTCCAGTGTTCGCGAACGCGCGGTGATGCCATTGAGCTGGTGGGAAGGGCGCCTGACCAGCAAGCTCGATGTGGTGCTTGGCGCGTTTGAAGCTGGCACGTTGGCCGGCATCGTCGGCCTGGCCCTCGAACCGCGCGAGAAGGCCCGCCACAAGGCCACGTTGTTCGGCATGTACGTCTCGGCGGATTTTCGCCAGCACGGTCTGGGCCATGCACTGGTGCAGGCGGCCATTACCGAAGCGCAAAACCACCCGGCACTGAAACTGCTCCAGCTTACCGTTACCGCCGGCAATGACGCCGCGTTCAATCTCTACCAGCGCTGCGGCTTTATCCAGTTCGGCCTCGAACCGCTGGCGGTGCGGGTGAACGAAGATTATTTCGACAAGATCCACATGTGGCGTCAACTCTGATATTGCGCTGATCCCTGTGGGAGCGAGCCTGCTCGCGAAGGCAATCTGACAGTCACTATTTGTGTGTCTGATACATCGCTTTCGCGAGCAGGCTCGCTCCCACAAGTGACTCAGCGAACCGCGCTGACACCGTCCAGGGTCGAGAACGACGTGTCCTTCGCCGTCAGCAGAAAATCCCGCATGTACGGTGCATCGAGCATGTCGGTGCGAATCGCCGCGTACAACGTTGCGAACAAACCTTTTTCCCCCAGCCGTTTACCCTTCACGTAACCGCGCGAGCTGTATTCGTGCAGCGCCCAGTGCGGCATGCCACAGACGCCACGGCCGCTGGCGACCAGTTGCATCATCATCACCGTCAGTTCCGAAGTGCGCACCTGCGCCGGCTCGATGTCGGCCGGCTCCAGGAAGCGTGTGAAGATGTCGAGACGGTCGCGTTCCACCGGGTAGGTGATCAGCGTTTCCGTCAGCAAGTCTTCGGGGACGATGTACGGCTTGCTCGCCAGCGCATGCTGATTGGCCACGGCAAGCATGGCTTCGTAGGTGAACAGCGGTACATAGGTGATGCCGGCGATTTCCAGTGGATCGGAAGTCACCACCAGATCCAGATCGCCACGCGCCAGCGCCGGCAGCGGTGCGAAGGCGAAACCCGAAGCGAGATCGAGTTCGACTTCCGGCCAGGCATCGCGGAACTGGTCGATGGTCGGCATCAGCCACTGAAAGCAGCTGTGGCATTCGATGGCCATGTGCAAACGCCCGGCCGTACCACCGGCGAGACGGCCGATATCCCGCTCGGCGGCGCGCAACAGCGGCAGGGTTGCGTCAGCCAGTTGCAGCAAGCGCAAACCGGCGCTGGTGAACCGGACCGGTTTGGTCTTGCGCACGAACAACGCCATGCCCAGGCGTTCCTCAAGCTCCTTGAACTGGTGGGACAGCGCCGACTGCGTCAGGTGCAAACGGTCGGCGGCATCGACCAGGCTGTCGGCTTCACGCAAGGCGTGCAGGGTTTTCAGGTGACGGATTTCAAGCACCGAAGGCTCCATGAGGAAAACTTGTGATAAGCGCAAAGAGGGTGAGTTTGTCTCATGATGATAGCGCTGTCGACATCGACGCGTTCTTTTACGGCAGAACTGCCGAGTGATGGCTCGGCAGTTCTTCATATGACTACAGTGTCTTATGCTCAGAGTCCCTCGAAATGCCGCAGGACAATGGACTGTGCAGTGATTCTGGAATCAAGCAGGGTCGGGTCGTCAGCGTGAGTCAGCTTGCGATGCGCCGGCAGTTTCAGGTGGGCTCTTTCGAATTGGCGCAAGGGTCGGGTCGCCGAACGGTAATGGAAATGCACGTACCAGAGTAATTGCGCGGGCTCCTGTGTGAGGTTCCAGACCTCATATTCCTGCAGGTAGTTGGGGCGCCCCTGATGATCAGCCAGTTTTTGGATCGCAAGGGGTTTGCGGATCTCCACCGCGTTCTGTCCGATGAGGTCATCAAGCATGCCGTCGGTGGGCTTTTGACTGGTCATCGAGCGTTGGGTGCGCAAGGCGCGACCTTCGACGATCAGCTCGGCGGCCTGATCGCGCAATTGCTGGATGATCGGTTGCTCTGCCGACTTGGCAGCGATACCGTCGGCACGGGTGGTGAGTTCACTCGCCTGACTGTCAAGCATGTGTTGCAGGTCGACGGGCAGCATGCCGCGATTGGCGTTGCTCTGCACCGTGGCGCGGTAAGTGGCCACGTTCTCCAGACGTTGCTGTGCCTCAGTTACCAGGGTGGCCAGACTCAGCTCGGCGGGGGAGGGAACTGCCAGGTTTTGCGGGTTGGTCAGGCGCACGACGCCATCGGCGCCATGTTCCCAGATTTCTTCATAGCCTCTAATCCCGGTACTTCTGTATTGACGGGCGTTGGTCAGGTTATCCCATTGCTCCACGCCATGGCGCAATTGGTTGTCATCCGTGATGAACACGCGCTGCAGGGGTTGCCCCGCGACCCTCGGCTCGGGTGGCCTGTTGATAGCGGCACGCGCTCGATCCGCCAGGCGATCAACGCCTTCCAGCAAGGGCTCGACTACGCCCAGATGAAAGAATTGCGGATAGCTGGCGGTCCATACCGCCATCTCGCGCCGATACTCGACGCAAGCGTCGATGCTTTCCTGAAGAATGCGATTACGTTGGGCGGTCGTGTTCTGCATGTTCGGCAAGTCGTACTGGCGGTACAGATGCAGATCGATTCTGTTGCGCAGGGGCTCTGCCATCGTCACAAAATAGCGCCACGAGGCATCGTCGGGGCTGCCGGCTTTTCTGACGATTTCCAAGCGTTGGGAGGTTTTCAGGTACAGCAGGATGGGTTCACTGTGACGGCTGTTAATGTTATCGACCAGCGCCGACATTTCCGGCCGGTCTTTAGCCAGCATGCGATCATACCAGTGATGGACCTGGTCCCTGAGTTCGCCCAACTGATCGAGCTGATTGACGATCTCGACACGAAACCTGTGTATGTCTTCAATGTGTTTCAAACGTTCAGCCACAGCATCACCCGGCAGCGCATTGTGTAGCTGCTTCAATCGGTTGATTGCTCGTGTTGTGCCATGAATTTTATGCGACAGGTGGAAGGCGCGTCGCTGGTAACGATCAGTCAACAGCCATGCGGTCTTGCCTCGCATTTGGGCGACAGTCCTGTGTTTTCTGCCTTGGGTCAACGCAGTCAACTCGGTCAACGCCTCATAACGTTGCCTGGCCAGTTGGATATCGCCAATGCATGCGGCTTCGGCCGTTGGCAACATGGTCAGGCGTTGCGCTTCCGTGGCTTCGGCGTAGGCATTGATCACCTGGTCACTTTTCGCTCCCCTGAGTTGCAATTGGCGGCCCAAATTGTTTGCGGTGGCGGCCAGTTGATGGTGGCGGCGGAAGTTTCGATCTACCAGCCAGCGCGGCAGGTGTTGCCGAATCACCGACGGCCAGTAAGGGTCGAGTGTATCGACCAGGCGCCCGCCGACATTGCCACCCCCCACCACGCCACCTTCAAGGGCTGTGCCATAGACGCCAAACCAGGTGTCCCATTGCCCGCTTTCATCCAGTGCGATCGGCTGCTTGTAGGTTTTTCGCGAGTTGCCGGACAGACGCCAGCTGCGCGAATCCCGGCTCAGCTCTACTTGGTAGACGCGGCCCTGACGCTCGATGAAGTCGCCGTCGGCAAGCCGGTAGATCCCGCGGTAGAGGCCGTGGCTGGCCGGTTTTGTGCCACCCAGGGAAATCGGCTTTTCATAGTCGTAATCCTTGAAGCGCGCCAGCACATGTCGGGCGTGGCGCTGCGACTTGACCTGCAGTGTCGCCACATCGCGCACCACCGCGTGCAGCTGACGCGCCCGTGTCAACGCGCGGGTCGTCCGGGAGGGCGTCGAGGCCGCGGCTTCACCCGGGAGCAGATCCATGAAGGCGTCGATCAGCGACAGCAGCATTGACTCGATTTCAACCAGACCGTCAGCCACGTCACCACGCAAGAACGCGGCGGCTGCCTGATTGGCAGCGGTCCAGGCCTGATAGAGGGCCAGCACACTGCCGACGAAGGGCACCATGCCCAAGGCCATTTTGATGTAGTTGAAGGCGCGCGGGCCTTTCAGGGCGTAGCGCTCGAAGAACAGTTCATCGTTGGAGCGCGACGTGCCGCGATGGGCCTCGATCAAGCGTCCCATGTGCGCATCGAGCAGGTGTGCGGCCAGCGAGGTACTGGCCGGCCAGCGCACTCCGACTTCGATGATCGCATCGAAGTTTTTTTCCACGGCCTGACCGATTCGGTTGACATGGGCCCTGACGTTACCTTGCAACGTTCTGTGCGCCAGGTACTCGATCCACTTGTCACTTGCGCACAAGGTGAACAGTCCTTTGCGCGCCGCTTCGAGCGTGTCGTAGCGGCGCAAGAACTGCCCGTCGTGGCTGTCCGGCAGGTACAGCAGAGTGACGCCGCTGATCTGCTCTTCGATGAAGCTGACGCCGGACAGGGTCACCGGGCCTTCGCCGGGGGTGTCCTTGCCGCCGACTTTCAGCGACACCGGCAACAGCACAAGACGCTTGCCGCTGGCTTGCCACGCCTGTGGGGTGTCGGCGTCGATGGCGATGTTCAGCAGCGCCGCTTCATCAGCGCTGAGGTGTTTTTGCAGGCGTGCATTTTCGCTCTGTATTTTCAGCATCAGGCGCCACGGCTCGATCAGGCTTTCCCGGCGATGTTGTTTGACGAATGCTGACTCGCTGGCGGCGCCCTGGAAGGCGTCACGGATCTTCTGCTCATAGGCTTTGGGCAGGTCCAGCTCCGGCAGAACCTTGCGCAGATAGGTCAGGTTGATGCCGTTGAGCAGGCGCGTCCGATCCTTTTTATGCGTCGCGGTGATTTCCAGACGCAAGAAGATCAAGCGTTGTGACAGCGAGTCATTGAGCACCGATTGCACGTTATCGATATTGAGCTGGGCCAGGTCCTCCAGTGACATTTTGCTGAGTGCTTTGCTGGGCACAATGGTTGTGATCTTTCTGACGCCACCCGGCCCCGACTCCGGGACCTGTTCGGTTTTGGTCGAGTCGGGCAGTTCGACTTGTATGGAAAAGTCGCCCTCAAGGGAAAAGTCCCTGCGCAATCGGGCGTGCAGATGGCGGCGGGTGAAGTCATCACGAGGTTCCAGGGCGAGGGTCATGAGGGCGTGGCTTTGACGCATCGCCGCGACGTACGCCTCGATGTTCTGTTTCAGCGCGCTACGCTCGTTTTCCTTGAGTTTGACCAGCCAGCCCGGCAGGTTGCCGGCGAGGGTGCCGCTGCGTTGCTGTTCCTGCAGATGAGTGAAAGCCAGGTGTCTGGCGGCGTGCAGCGGAACCTGAAGATTGGCGAGGCAGCCCTGGCGCAGAACCTCCAGCGCGTCAGCCTGTTCGGGTTTGCCGCGCAGGGGTGTGGCTTTCGCTTCGAAGTCGCTCACCAGCGCGTTGAGGCAATAAAGCAACGGGTCGGTGGTGATCGGACTCAGTTGCAGGGCCAGGTCGTTGTCGTCGTCGAGAATCCTGAACACCTCGCGCGCCAGTGTCCGGCGATCGGCAAAGCGTTGCAGGCCACCGCCATTGCCCGGCCAGTAGAGCATCAGACTGGAAGTGTCCGAGAGTGCCGCCTGGCGTCCGATGACGAGTGCGCCCTTGAGCACTTCGCTTTGCGTTGTCGTGACCCCGTCCTTGGTTTCGCTCAGTGACAAGGTCAGGCTGGCCGCCGTGATATCCGTGTCACGCTCGGCCGCGACGGGGGGGGCCAGCACGGCCTTGAGCAGATCGTGTTCGGCGCTGTCAAGTTGGCCAAGGTTTGCTTGCAGTCTGCCTTCGGCATACAGGCCGTCCCGGTGTGCCTGACGCAGGGCACTGAGGGCGGTGTTGAAGGTATTCGCGTCGAGGGCCGTTTCGCGGTAAAGCAGGGTTGTGGCAGCGGTCGCGCCAGTTTGTTCGGCGGCTTCCAGCGCTTTGAGGGCGTCCTGGCATTCTCGGTATCGAGAGCCGTCGCTGTCATTGGCCTGCAAGCGCTCAAGCGCCTCGCGTTGGCGTTTGAGCGCCGCGTGGCGCACCGCCAGTGGAATCCCGGCGGACAGGCTGCCGAACAGCGGTGTTTCGTCGGTCTCGACATCGCTGGCGGAATTGAGCGGTTTTGGCGGCGCCGCCACGATGATCGCGCTGCTGCGCTGATGATCAATCAGGTCGACATGCACCAGTGAGCGCGCGCCATGCGCCCTGAGCCCGGGATGGCCTTTGTTGGTATTGCTCAAGGCGTCGAGCTGCGCGTGGTGACGGTCGGCGAACAGATCGCTGGCGCCAGTGACCATCGGGTCAAGCGCTGTGCTGTAGTCAACGCGAAGGATTTTCTTGGGCAGTCCGGTGGGGATCTGTACCTCGCTGGTCAGCCACGTCTGCATGTCTGCGCGGGTGGTGAAGGCCTGGATCGATATGGCGTTTCCGGGCAGATAAAGCAAAGGCGCCGCCGTGGCCAAATTGCCGACGCTGACGACCCATGCACCGGGGAGTTTGATTTTGCTGTCGTTGCTCAGCACCAGGGCCAACTTTTCCGTGTGCACAGGTTGACCCTCGATTGTCAGCGCGCCAGCACCTGAATCAATGATCAGTTGCAGCGTTTTGAGTTGTGCCGGGGTAATCGTCTGATGGGCGAGAGCCATGTGCGCAGTGGCTTCGAAATGCTCGCGGTAAAGCTGCGTGGCGCGGCTACGTCGCGACACCGGTGTGCGCGGCGCTCGCGCGTCCCAGAATTCTGCCCAGCGAATCTCGTGGCTTTTGCGTGGGTCGAGGGCTTTGAGTTTTTCCAGGAGCTGCAGGGGCTTCAGGGTGGCTAACAGATGGCCCGCGCGGATACCGGTGAGGACACAACGCTGATCCAGATCGGTTTCCAGTGTCGGGTGTTGAACGACAAAGGCACAGGCGTCGGTGAGGCTGACGATGTGCTCCGGCTGGTCAGCGGTGGCCGCAAAGCGCAGTCCGGTCTTTTCGCCGTCTAGTTGCAGTTGTTGGCGCAGCAATTCATTGACGCTGTCGCGCAGGGCCGGGCTGGCGGCAAACAAATCGCGCAAACCCTCGCTGCTGGCGCGCCAGCGTTGGCAAGCCTGCAGCAGGAGGCTGTCATCAATCGTTTTCGGTAGCTGTTCGACGGTCTCGGGCAACGGTGACGGTGCGGGGAGCTCATCCAGAATAAGGCGCTCGAGCATGGTGGTGTGACTCGCATTGGCGGGGCGGGGAATCCGTCCCTGAGCGGGTCATTCAAGAGAAATCGCGCAAGGCGATGGCGGTACATAGATATTGTTTGCAACCACCGCCCATGACCATTCGGCACTCTTCATCAAACTGTCATCGAAGTGTGGCAGCGCGCTTGAACAAACTTCATCAGACTCGCGCTCTACTGGGGTTCTGCGTTTCGGTGTTTTTCATGGTCAAGGGTTTTGTATCGGTCGCGGCTGTTCTGGTCGCGATTTTTTTCGGATCGTCGTCTTGGGCGGCGGCGCGTTGCGACGTCAATGTGCCGACCGAGCACGTTGATCTGCAGCAGGTGAGCCTGGCTTACCAGAGCATTGGTCGCGCGTCGGATCCGGCGTTGTTGCTGGTCATGGGCTTGGGTGGACAGTTGATCCACTGGCCGGACGAAGTAGTGGTTGCGCTGTGTCAGCAGGGTTTTCGGGTGATTCGCTATGACAACCGCGACGTCGGTCTGTCGACCTGGCGGCAGGCGCCGGCTGACGCCAATCTGACCTTCGAAGTGCTGCGCTACAAGCTCGGTCTGCCGGTGGCAGCGCCTTACAGCCTGACCGACATGGCAGACGACGCGCTGGGCTTGATGGACGCGTTGCACGTCGAGCAATTCCACGTGCTGGGCGCGAGCATGGGCGGGATGATTGCCCAGCACATGGCGGCGATGGCACCGCAGCGGGTCGAGAGTCTGACATTGATCATGACCACCTCGGGCGCCGAAGGTCTGCCGGCACCCAGCGCGGCGCTGGTGCAGTTGTTGTCGCGTCGCGGCGCACCGAATCGACAGGTGGCGCTGGAACAGCAGGCTGATCTGCTGGCCGCGCTGGGCAGCCCGGCGGTCACCGATGATCGCCAGGTCTTGCTGCATCAGGCTGCGCTGTCGTATGACCGCGCGTTCAATCCCGAAGGCGTGAAGCGGCAGATCATGGCGATTCTTGCCGAGCCGAGCCGGGTGGCATTGCTCAATCAGTTGCGGGTACCGACGCTGGTGGTGCATGGCACGGCGGATCCGTTGTTGCCGGTGATGCACGGGGTTCATCTGGCGGCGCATATTCGCGGCAGCCAGTTGAAACTGATTCCGGGGTTGGCGCATCGCTTTCAAGAGGCGTTCAAGGAGCCGTTGCTGGCGGCGGTGCTGCCGTATTTGCAGGCGCATCGTGAAGACACTTCGCATTGGGCGCAGATTGAGCCGGTGGTGGGCGGGAATCTGCTGTAATCGAGGTATTTGTATCGCCTGAGCGGGCCTCTTCGCGAGCAGGCTCGCTCCCACAGGGGAACGCATTCCAAGGGTGGGAGCGAGCCTGCTCGCGAAGGGGCCACTACGGTCACCAAAAAATCCGGAGCAGGTGTATCGTGCAAATTTTCCCGCACGATTTCCCCCCGCGAGGTGTGTGATGAGTTCTGCCTTGAAAATCGATTTTGTCAGCGACGTCTCCTGCCCCTGGTGTGTCGTCGGTTTGCGTGGCCTGTTACAGGCACTGGAGATCCTACGCAACGAAGTGCAGGCCGAGATCCGTTTTCAGCCGTTCGAACTCAATCCGAAAATGGGCGCAGACGGGCAGAACATCGCTGAGCACATTCAAGAGAAGTACGGCTCGACCCCGGAGCAATCGCAGAAAAATCGCGAAGCCATTCGTGCCCGTGGCGCTGAACTCGGGTTTGCATTTCGCACTGACGGCAACAGCCGTATCTACAACACTTTTGATGCGCACCGCTTGCTGCACTGGGCCGGGCTCGAAGGTGTGCAACTGTTGTTGAAAGAGGCGCTGTTCAAGGCGTATTTCAGCGATGGCGGCAATCCGTCGGATCATCGGCAACTGGTGCAGATTGCGGAAAGTGTCGGGCTCGATCGTCAGCGAGCCGAGGCGATTCTGGCGTCCGACGAGTTTGCCGATGAGGTGCGTGAAGAAGAGCAATTGTGGTTGCAGCGCGGGGTGAGTTCGGTGCCGACCGTGGTGTTCAACGGGCACTACGCGGTGACGGGTGGGCAACCGGTGGAGACGTTTGTCGGGGCGATCCGGCAGATTATGGCTGACGCCCGGGGTGGTGCCGTCAACTGAAAAGCTAAAAGCCCCTCACCCTAGCCCTCTCCCTGAGGGAGAGGGGACTGATT
Source organism: Pseudomonas sp. Irchel s3a12 (assembly GCF_900187485.1). Classification (NCBI taxonomy): domain Bacteria; kingdom Pseudomonadati; phylum Pseudomonadota; class Gammaproteobacteria; order Pseudomonadales; family Pseudomonadaceae; genus Pseudomonas; species Pseudomonas sp. Irchel s3a12. The sequence goes on along the minus strand of NZ_FYDN01000011.1, from coordinate 105,831 downwards.
GGGGGATGCTGGAGTGATACGCCGACGTGAACGTGCTGTACCGAATCCATAATCGACTGGATCTTTCAGGTCGATGCAGCTTGCAAGACACCTCGGTCGGCCCCCTCTCCCGGAGGGAGAGGGCTGGGGTGAGGGTGGCTTTTGCACTTAGCCGTGCAGGCGCACCCACACAGTCACCAACACCGTGGCGGCCATCAACCAGGCCACCGCCGCCACCGCCAGCGATGCCTCCAGCCGCAGCCGATCCACCATCACATACAACGTCGCCAGATAGATGAAGTACGGAATGATCGACCACATGCCGAACACAATCGTGGTCTTCAAATCCTCAATTGAACGCCCCTTGCCGACGATGTAATGCGCAATCAGCGCAAACGTCGGAAACAGCGGCACCAATCCGGCGATGTAGTAGTTTTTGGTTTTCGACAGCGCCGCGATGATCAGTACTACCGCGGCGCCCAACAGGGCTTTGAAAAACAGATCCACATCGTTCTCGCTTAATGGCTCAGACCGTATTTTTTCACTTTGTCGAACAGCGTGGTCTTGGCCATGCCCAATTCCAGGCTGGCCTGAGTCAGGTTACCGCCGCTGCGTTGCAGGGCGTCGCTGAGCAGGTTGCGCTCGAAGGCTTCCACCGCTTCGGCAAACGCCAGGCCTTGGCCGCCAGCGCTGGTGCCGGACTTCTTGAACGCCGGCAAACCGAGGGCAAAACGTTCGGCGACGTTGCGCAATTCACGCACGTTGCCCGGCCAATCATGGCTCATCAGGTTCGACAGGGTCTGGTTGTCCAGCTCCGGCAGTGCGCGGTCGAAGCGCAGTGCTGATTGCTGGGTGAAGTGTTCGAACAGTTGCAGGATGTCTTCGCGGCGCTCGCGCAATGGCGGCAGTTCCAGGGTCACGACGTTGAGGCGGTAGTACAGGTCGCTGCGAAACTCGCCAGCCTTGCTCGCTTCGTCGAGGTCGGATTTGGTTGCTGCGATCACCCGGCAATCCACGGCCACGCTCTGGTTCGAGCCGAGACGTTCGAGGGTGCGCTCCTGCAACACGCGCAGCAGTTTGATCTGCAATGGCAGCGGCATGCTTTCCACTTCGTCGAGGAACAGCGTGCCGCCGTCGGCGTGTTCGATCTTGCCGATACGGCGTTTGCCGGCACCGGTAAAGGCGTTGGCCTCGTGGCCGAAAATCTCGCTTTCGAAAAGGTTTTCCGGCAGACCGCCGCAGTTCAACGCGACGAATTGCTTGCTGTGGCGACGACTGAAATCGTGCAGGCAGCGGGCGACCAGTTCCTTACCGGTGCCGGTCTCGCCTTCGATCAGCACGTTGGCCGAAGTGTCGGCGACGTTGGCAATCAGTTCGCGCAGGTTCTGCATCGCCGGCGAGCGGCCAATGATCCGCCCTTCAAGGGAGTCGCGCTCGGCCAGTTGCCGGCGCAGCGATGAGACTTCGCGGGCGAGGCTGCGTTGCTCCAGTGCCCGCCGTGCGACGTCGACCAGGCGCTCCGGCGAGAACGGTTTTTCCATGAAGTCATAGGCGCCTTTCTGCATCGCGCCGACGGCCATGGAAATGTCGCCGTGGCCGGTGATCAACACCACCGGCAGGCTGCGATCACGTTGCTTGAGGCGGGTCAGCAGTTCGAGGCCATCGATGCCCGGCAGGCGAATGTCGCTGATGACGATGCCGGCAAAGTTGTCGCCGACGCGCTCCAGCGCTTCTTCTGCACTGCCGACGCCGACACAGGGAATGTCTTCGAGGGTCAGCGCCTGTTGGCAGCCGAGCAGCACATGGGGGTCGTCTTCGACGATCAGCACACTAAGGTCGTGGTTCATATTGGCTCGGCAGGAGTAGGGCTTACCAACGGTAAACTGAGGACGAAGGTGGTGCCACCGCTGGCCGGGTGTTCGACACCCAGATGCCCGCCGGTGGCGGCGGCGAGGCTGGCGGAAAGGGTCAGGCCAAGGCCCAGGCCTTGTTCGCCGGGTTTGGTGGTGAAGAACGGTTCGAACAGATGCTTGCGCGCTTCAGCGTCGATGCCGTGACCGTTGTCACGTACACGCAGGCGATATTTGGCGTTGAATTCTTCACCCTCCAGCCACAGCTCGGGCAGGGGTTGCGCCTGCATGGCGTCGAGGGCATTGCCGATCAGGTTGACCAGAATCTGTTCGAGGCGGGTCTGGTCGATCTGCACCTGGACATCGATGAACTGGCGGTGAATGTTGACCGCCGAACTCTCCAGGCGTGCACCGAGCAATTGCAGCGCGGCCTCCACGGCTTTGCCGAGGCTGGCCTGGCCCTGGTTGTCACCGCGCCGGGCGAACGAACGCAGGCTGGCGGTGATCCGGCCCATGCGGTCGATCAGCTCGTTGATGGTTTTCAGATTGGTGCTGGCGACATCCAGTTGGCCCCGTTCGAGGAAGCGCACGGTGTTGCCCGACAGCGTACGCATCGCCGCCAGCGGCTGATTCAATTCGTGAGCGATGCTGGTCGACATCTGACCGATGGCGGCGAGCTTGCCAGCCTGCACCAGTTCATCCTGCGCACGGCGCAACGTCTCTTCGGCCTGACGCCGTTCGCGGATCTGGCTCTTCAGGCGCTCGTTGCTGGCGCGCAGATCAGTGGTGCGTTCGGTAATCCGACGCTCCAGTTGATTGTTGGCTTCCTGCAAGGCTTCGCGGGCGGCGAGACGGGTGGCGATGACCTTGCGTCGCTCGTTCCAGGCGATCAACAGGAATGCCACCAGCGCAAACGCGACGGCGACCAGAATCCCTTGGTTGATGGCTTCGCGGCGCAGGTCCTGCAACGGCGTGAGCAGGGTGAAGTTCCACGGTGTGTCGCTCAGTGGCCGGGTCTGTGCCAGATAGCTGATGTCGTCATCGTCGGAGCGCACTTCGCTGTTGGCGGGGAAGGTCAGTTTTTCCACGCCTTCGGACAGGGTTTCCCGGGCCAGCGGTTGCAGTTCGTTGAGCGGGAACCAGTAGTACTGCAGGCTGCGGGCGAGTTTTTCTTTGATTTCGTCGGTGAGCGGGATCACTGACTTGAGGCGTCGAGCCGGATCGCTGGAGAGAATGATGATGCCGTTCTCATCGCTGACAAAGGCTTCTAGACGCGCGCGTTGCCAGCGTTCTTCCATGGCTTCCAGGCGCACTTTGACCACGGCGACGCCGATGATCTTGCCATGCTCTTCGAGGCCGTGGGCGAGGTAATAGCCGGGCTCACCGTTGGTGCTGCCGATGCCGTAGAAACGCCCCGACTCACCGCGTACGGCTTTCTGGAAATAGGCGCGGAAGGACAGGTCTTCACCGAGATAACTGTCGACATCGCGCCAGTTGCTGGTGGCCATGACACGGCCGGTGGTGTCCATCACGTAGATGGCCCGACTGCGACTGCGCCGGTTCAGGCCTTCAAGGTAATCGTTGACCGTTCGCCGGTGTTCCGGGGTCGGGTCGGCCAGCAACTGCGACACACTGGTTTCGAGTTCCAACAGGCTGGGCAGGTAGGTGTATTTGCTGATTTCGCTTTCGACGGCGCGGGCGTTCAGTTCGAGCTGACGCTGGCCGTTTTCGCCGAGGCTGCGAATGCCGAAATGCTCACTGGTCCAGAAGCCGGCGTAACCCAACCCGATCATCAGGACGATGACCAGTGGCGGCAGGAACAGATGACGAATCAGACGAGGCTTCACGGCAAGTGATGGCGGCGCGGCGCGATAGAGATTGGGGTCGCATTTCATCACAGTTGCCTTGGGTCAACCACCACACTTGTTGCAAGGGCAGCGCCGGCCCTTGTGGGAGCGAGCCTGCTCGCGAAAACGGACTGACATTCAACATCCAGGCTGAATGTAATGGCCTCTTCGCGAGCAGGCTCGCTCCCACAGGGATGGAGCAATGCCCCGGCAGGTGTGTTGCTTTTAGTGCTGCAGGATTTTCTCGAGGAAGTGCTGCGCGCGTTCGGAGCGGGCGCTGATGTCGCCGAAGAACTCCTCTTTCGGGCAGTCTTCGATGATCTTGCCGGCGTCCATGAAGATCACCCGGTCAGCCACTTTGCGCGCAAAGCCCATTTCGTGGGTCACGCACATCATGGTCATGCCTTCGTGGGCCAGTTGCACCATCACGTCGAGCACTTCGTTGACCATCTCCGGGTCGAGCGCCGAGGTCGGTTCGTCGAACAGCATGACGATCGGGTCCATCGCCAGCGCACGGGCAATCGCCACACGCTGTTGCTGACCACCGGAGAGTTGCCCCGGATGCTTGTGGGCGTGAGCGGACAGACCGACGCGCTCGAGCAGTTGCAGGCCCTTCTTGGTCGCCTCTTCCTTGCTGCGGCCCAATACCTTGATCTGCGCGATGGTCAGGTTTTCGGTGATGGTCAGGTGCGGGAACAGTTCGAAATGCTGGAACACCATGCCCACGCGCGAGCGCAGTTTCGGCAGGTTGGTCTTCGAGTCGGCAATCGAGGTGCCGTCGACGACGATGTCGCCTTTCTGGAACGGCTCCAGCGCGTTGACGCATTTGATCAGGGTCGATTTGCCGGAACCCGACGGGCCGCAGACCACGATCACTTCGCCTTTTTTGACCTCGGTGCTGCAATCAGTCAGCACCTGGAAGTCCCCATACCACTTGTTGATGTTCTTGATAGAGATCATACGGCGAACCTTTTTTGCAGACGCTTGACCAGCAGCGAGGCGGAAAAGCTGATGATGAAGTAGACGACACCGGCGAAGATCAGGAACTCGTTGGATCGACCGATGATGTCGCCGCTGGAGCGGGCGGAGTTGAGGAAGTCCACCAGGCCCACGGTGTAGACCAGCGAGGTGTCCTGAAACAGGATGATCGACTGTTGCAGCAGCAACGGGGTCATCTTGCGGAACGCCTGGGGCAGGATGATCAGACGCATGGTCTGGCCATAGGTCATGCCCATCGCTTGTGCGGCGGCCATCTGGCCTTTGGGGATCGACTGCACACCGGCGCGGACGATTTCGCAGAAGTACGCGGCTTCGAACATCATGAAGGCCACGACGCAGGAGGTGAACGCCCCGATTGGCGTGTCTTCACCGGTGATCCAGCGCAGTACGAACGGCACCGCCAGGTAGAACCAGGTGATCACCAGCAGCAGCGGGATCGAACGGAAGTAGTTCACATAAGCGCCGGCCACCCGCGACAGCAGTTTGCTCGACGACAGGCGCATCAGTGCGAGGATGGTCCCCAGCACGATGCCGCCGACCACGCCCATGACCATCAACTGCAAGGTCATGACCATGCCGTTCCACAGGCCCGGAATGGCGGGGATGATGCCGCTGAAATCGAAGTCCATTATTTACCCCCCACGGAGATCAGGCCGGGCACTGCGACTTTCTTCTCGACCATGCGCATCAGCAACATCAGGCTCATGTTCAGGGTGAAGTAGATCAGCGTGGCCAAGGTGAAGGCTTCAAACAGGTTGGCCGAGAATTCGGCGGTCTGTTTGGTTTGCGCCAGCAGTTCCATCAGGCCGATCAGGGACGCCACGGAGGAGTTCTTGAAGACGTTGAGGAATTCCGAGGTAAGCGGCGGAATGATGATCCGGTAGGCCTGGGGCAGCAGCACGTTCCAGTAGATCTGCGGCAGCTTGAATCCCATGGCGCGCGCGGCGGATTCCTGGCCGCGTGGCAGCGCCTGAATGCCAGTACGCACTTGCTCGCAGACACGGGCGGCGGTGAACAGGCCCAGGCACACGACAACGCTCAGGTAAGCCGAGGTGGTCGGGTTGAGGTCCTGTTTGTACCAGTCCTGCAGGTTTTGCGGCAGCAGGTCGGGCACCAGGAAGTACCAGATGAACAGTTGCACCAGCAGCGGCACGTTACGGAACAGCTCGACGTAGCAGGTCGCGATGCCCGATACGATGCGGTTTGGCACCGTGCGCATGACCCCCAGAATGGAGCCCAGCAGCAAGGCGATGATCCATGCCACGATGGCGATGGCAATGGTCCAGCCCAGGCCGGAGATGTACCAGTCGAGATAAGTCTCGCTGCCAACGCCGGTGGACTTGAAGAACACGCCCCAGTCCCAGTTGTAATTCATTAGGGTCTCCCCTCGAGATCGATCGATGTACAAGCACCCGCTTGGGGAAGATCCTTTCCCGCCTGACGTTGAACGTCAGGCACACGCGATCGGCTCGGAAACCGCCAGGTCGAGTGTTCCACAGTGAAGCCAGCAGGTAGTAACAAACGCCTGAGGGAGGGTCGCCCCCTCAGGAGACAAGGTTAGTCAGGAATCAGATTTTTACGTCAGGCGCCGGCTTGTCGCTCGGGTTGGCGATCAGATCTTTTACCTTGTCGCTCATCGGGAAGTTCAGGTTCAGGCCTTTTGGCGGGATCGGGCTCTCGAACCACTTGCTGTAGATCTTGTTGATCTCGCCGGACTTGTACAGGCCGACAATGGCGGCATCGACGGCTTTCTTGAAGGCCGGGTCGTCTTTACGAACCATGCACGCGTAGGCTTCGAAGGACTGCGGCGTACCGGTGATGATCCAGTCAGTCGGCTTCTTGGCCTTGGCTTCTTCGCCGGCCAGCAGGGCGTCGTCCATCATGAAGGCTACGGCGCGGCCGCTTTCCAGCATGTTGAAGGATTCGCCGTGGTCTTTGGCGGAGATGATGTTCATGCCCATCTGCTTGTCGGCGTTCATCGCTTTGATGATGCGCTCGGACGTGGTGCCGGCGGTGGTCACGACGTTTTTGCCTTTCAGGTCGGCAAAGTCAGCGTAGGACGGCTTGCCATCCTTGTCTTTCTTGACCAGCAGACGGGTGCCGATTTCGAAGATGTTGACGGTGAAGTCGACTTGCTGGGCGCGTTCGGCGTTGTTGGTGGTGGAGCCGCACTCGATATCCGCGGTACCGTTCTGGATCAGCGGGATACGGGTTTGCGAGGTTACCAGGTTGTATTTGACCTGCAGGTCTGGCTTGTTCAGGTCTTTTTTCAGGGCTTCAACGATGGCCACTTGAATGTCGTGGGAGTAGCCCACTGGTTTGCCGGAAGCATCCGCGATGTAGGAAAACGGAATGGAGCTGTCGCGGTGAGCGAGCGTGATGGTGCCCGAATCGTTGATTTTCTTCAGGGTGCCGGTGAGTTCGGCGGCGAAAACTGGCGTGCTGATCAGAGCGGCCGCAATGGCTGCGCCCAGGATATGGGGAACGATGCGCATCAAATTTTCCTCGAATTGTTTTTTTTATGGAGCCAGTTCGTCGGCCCTTTTGTGCTTCGAATGCCTGACGGCTCCTGAAGTGTTGGCACAACAAGCATTCGTCGAGAGAGTGTAGAGCATGACTCGTGCCAGACCAGGGAGATGTACTTAACTTGATGATTTATAACGTTATTAAAGTTTTGTGATGGTTTGTTTTGGCATAACTGATCCGGTTTACCGAATCGACCGGGAAGTCGCGTTCGGAAAACCGAACGATCAAAAGCCCCTCACCCTAGCCCTCCCGAAACGTCGGACCGCCCAGAGGGAGAGGGGACTGAACGCGGCGACTGGGCGAGATGCACCGACCTGAGATACCGAGTCGAACTCAGAATTTGAACCTCATGAAGATCGGCTCCCTTCCCCCTCTACCCCCCTGGGGGAGAGGGCTGGGGTGAGGGGGAAACGATCAAACTGACACAATCAAATTTTGCAGAGCCCACAAAACAAAAAGCCCCTGAATCTCTCAATTCAGGGGCTTTCGTTTAAAGCGATGTTCACATCACGCCGCTTCAATCTTGCTACGGTTCTGCTCGACCTTGCCTAGGTACGCCGCCAGTTTCTCCTGCTCGGCCGGAGTGGTGAACAGGCCCAGCTTGCTGCGGCGCCACAGAATGTCGTGGGCCGTGGTTGCCCACTCTTCGCTGCACAGGTAATCGACTTCGCGGGTGTAGAGCCCGCCGCCGATGTGTTCGCCCATGTCCGCGAGGCTTTCCACACCTTCAAGCATGCGCCAGGTCCGGCTGCCGTAGGTGGTGGCCCAGCGGCGGGCGATCTCGGTCGGTACGAAGTCGAACTTGTCGCGGATCTGCGCGCACAAGGCTTGCGGGGTGGTCATGTCCTCGCCGCCAGGCAGGGTAGCGGTGGCGGTCCAGCTCGGGCGCATCTGGGTGAAGAACGGCATCAACTGCGCCATCGCCGATTCGGCGAGCTTGCGGTAGGTGGTCAGCTTGCCGCCGAACACCGACAACAGCGGTGCCTCTTCAGTGCTGCCCGACAAGGCCAGGGTGTAATCACGGGTGACGGCCGACGGGTTGTCGGATTCGTCGTTGCACAGTGGGCGTACGCCCGAGTAGCTGTGCTGGATGTCGTCACGGCTGATCTGCTGCTTGAAGTGGGCGTTGACCACTTTCAACAGGTAGTCGGTTTCGGCGTCGGTGATTGCCACTTTCGCCGGATCACCGGTGTACTCACGATCAGTGGTGCCGATCAGGGTGAAGTGGTTCAGGTACGGAATGGTGAAGACGATGCGCTGATCTTCGTTTTGCAGAATGTGCGCGTGATCGCCTTCATACAACTTCGGCACGATGATGTGGCTGCCCTGGATCAAACGGATGCCGTAAGGCGATTCCATCTTCAGGTCGTCACGAATGAACTTGGCAACCCACGGGCCGGCGGCGTTCACCAGCGCTTTGGCGGTGATTGAAAACAGGCTGCCGTCGGCTCGTTCCAGATGCAGGTGCCACAGGCCTTTGGTGCGACGGGCGCTGACGCACCGGGTCTGAGTGTGCACGTGGGCACCTTTTTCGCGGGCGGCCATGGCGTTGAGTACCACGAGGCGGGCGTCGTCGACCCAGCAGTCGGAGTATTCGAAGCCTTTCTTGATTTCGCTTTTCAGTGCGCTGTCGGCACCAAACTTGAGGCTTTTCGAACCTGGCAGTTTTTCGCGCTTGCCGAGGTTGTCATAGAGGAACAGGCCAGCGCGGATCATCCATGCCGGGCGCAGGTGTGGACGGTGCGGCAACACGAAGCGCATCGGTTTGACGATATGCGGCGCCTTGGCCAGCAACACTTCGCGCTCAGCCAGCGCTTCACGTACCAGACGAAATTCGTAATGTTCGAGGTAGCGCAGGCCGCCGTGGATCAGCTTGCTGCTGGCCGACGAGGTGTGGCTGGCCAGATCGTCTTTTTCGCAAAGGAACACCGAAAGCCCACGACCGGCGGCATCCGCTGCGATCCCCACGCCATTGATCCCGCCGCCAATGACAGCGATGTCGTAGATCTCGGAGAGAGGGGGCGTACGCAAGGTAGAGGTGGACATCGGCTGGCCTCGGGTTCTTTTGATTTTCTATATTGGAAATCGAACATGAATGTTCATTTGCGAAAATGGTAGCCCATAAACACGCGCACAGCCAGTCACGTTCGATTGAAAAAACTCATCGAAGGGCGAGTAAAAGAAAATATTCGAACATTTACGGGCAGATCGTTCCCATGCGCAGCAAAGGAATGCATCCATCGACGCTCTGCGTCGGCTTTGAGGTGGGACGCAGAGCGTCCCGGGCTGCATTCCCACGCGGAGCGTGGGAACAAGTAACTAGACGACTTCCAGGCGAATCTTGTGCTGACTCAACAACTGCGCCAGCGCCGGCACCGGCTGCTGATCCGTTACCAGGCAATCGATCAGGCTGATCGGCCCCAGGCGAATCATCGCATTACGCCCGAATTTGCTGGAGTCCGCCGCCAGAATCACCTGCCGCGCATTGGCAATGATCGCCTGCGACACCCGCACTTCCTGATAATCGAAATCCAGCAAGCTACCGTCTTCATCAATACCGCTGATCCCGACCAGGGCGAAATCAACTTTGAACTGATTAATGAAATCCACGCTCGCCTGACCGACCACGCCGCCATCACGGCGCACATTGCCGCCGGTCAGCAGCACATCGAAATCATCCTTGGCACTGAGCATCGACGCCACATGCAGGTTGTTGGTGATGATCTTCAGATGATTGTGGTTGAGCAGGGCGCGGGCAATCGATTCGGTGGTGGTGCCGATATTGATGAACAGCGAGGCGTGATCGGGGATCTGGGCGGCGATGGCTTCACCGATGCGTTGTTTTTCATCGCGCATCTGGTCGGCGCGCATTGCATAGGCAGTGTTTTCGACGCTGGAATCGTAGGCTGCGCCGCCATGGTAGCGACGCAACAGATTGGCTTCCGCGAGCTGATTGATGTCGCGGCGGATGGTTTGCGGGGTAACAACGAACAGCGTGGCCATTTCCTCGATGCTCACATAGCCGCGTTCGCGGACCAGCTCGAGGATTTGCTGCTGACGGGGAGGCAGATTCATGGGGCTTCCTTTGGGCTGCCGTGCAAAATTTGCCCATGATGCCGCACGAATCCGCTCCCGACCAGTTAGATGCCTATCTAGATCTGAAGGTTGGCTTATTCAGCGTCTTCACGCGCCCAGTCACGGGTGCGGCTGACGGCTTTTTTCCAGCCTTTGTACAGCTTCTCTTTCTCGGTTTCGTCCAGGCTCGGTTCAAACTCACGCTCGATCACCGCTTTACCACGCAGTTCGTCCAGGCTGCCCCAGAAACCGCACGCCAGACCGGCCAGATACGCGGCGCCAAGTGCAGTGGTTTCGCGCATTTGCGGACGCTCGACCTGAGTGCCGAGGATGTCGGCCTGGAACTGCATGAGGAAGTTGTTCGCCACGGCGCCGCCGTCCACGCGCAGGGCTTTGAGGCGTTCGCCGGAGTCTTGCTGCATGGCGTCGAGCACGTCGCGAGTCTGGTAAGCGATCGACTCCAGTGCGGCGCGGATGATGTGATCCACGCGCACGCCGCGAGTCAGGCCGAACAGCGCGCCACGGGCATACGGGTCCCAGTACGGCGCGCCCAGACCGGTGAAGGCCGGCACCAGGTACACGCCGTTGCTGTCCTTCACTTTATTGGCGAAGTATTCGGTGTCGTGGGCGTCGTTGATGATTTTCAGTTCATCGCGCAGCCACTGCACGGTCGAACCGCCGTTGAACACCGCGCCTTCCAGTGCGTAAGCGACTTCGCCACGCGGGCCGCAAGCGATGGTGGTGAGCATGCCGTGTTGGGATTTCACCGCTTTGTCGCCAGTGTTCATCAGCAGGAAGCAGCCGGTGCCGTAGGTGTTTTTCGCCTGACCCGGCTCCACGCACATCTGGCCGAACAATGCGGCTTGCTGGTCACCGGCGATACCGCCGATGGCAATGCCGCTCTTGGTACGACCGTAGATTTCCGAAGAAGCCTTCACTTCCGGAAGCATCTCGCGCGGGATGTCGAGGATTTCCAGCATCTTCGAATCCCATTCCAGCGAATGGATATTGAAGAGCATGGTGCGCGAGGCGTTGGTGTAGTCGGTGACGTGCACCTTGCCGCCGGTGAATTTCCAGATCAGCCAGCTATCGACGGTGCCGAACAGCAGCTCGCCGTTGCGCGCTCGCTCGCGGCTGCCTTCGACGTTGTCGAGGATCCACTTCAGTTTGGTGCCGGAGAAGTACGGGTCGGTGACCAGACCGGTGTTGTCGCGGATGTAGTCTTCGTGGCCATCGCGCTTGAGCTGCTGGCAGATCTCGGTGCTGCGGCGGCACTGCCAGACGATGGCGTTGTACACCGGGCGGCCGGTGGTCTTGTCCCAGACCACGGTGGTTTCACGCTGGTTGGTGATGCCGATGGCAGCCACCTGATCGTGATGCAGCCCAGCCTGGGCCAGCGCTTCAACCATCACCGCGCTCTGGGTGGCGAAGATTTCCATCGGGTCGTGTTCAACCCAACCGGCTTGCGGGTAATGCTGGGCGAATTCGCGCTGCGCGGTGCAGACCACGTTCGCGTCGCGGTCGAAAATGATCGCGCGGGAGCTGGTCGTACCCTGATCGAGGGCAATGATGTAGTTCTTATTCTGAATGTCGGTCATGTCGATTGCCTTGGACGAAATAAGGGAGAGTGGGCCGTGGCGCAGGCTCTATAGGGCAGGAGCCGGTGCCGACTGTTTCAAGAAGTTCTTGGTTTGCCGTCAATGGCCGGTTCTGCATCCTTTGTAGCAGGTGTGGCGCCGGTCAGGTGACGGGCGATGAGCCCGCGATACCCGGCAGCGCCGAGGCAGGCACCGACAATCGGTGCAAAAATCGGAATCAGGAAATACGGAATATCACGGTCGCCAGTGAAGGAAATTTCACCCCAGCCGGCGAAGAAAGTCATCAGTTTCGGACCGAAGTCACGCGCCGGGTTCATGGCGAAACCGGTCAACGGCCCCATCGAACTGCCGATCACCGCGATCAGCAAGCCGATCAGCAGCGGTGCCAGCGGGCCTTTCGGCAGGCCGTTGTTGTCATCGGTCAGGGACATGATCACGCCCATCAGGATCGCGGTGATGATCATCTCGACCAGGAATGCCTGGGCGGTGGACAGCACCGGGTTCGGGAAGGTCGAAAACACCGAGGCCAATTCAAGGCTGGCGGCCGAGCCGCGGACCATTTGGTGAGTTTGTTCGTAATCGAAGAAAAGATTGCTGTACAGCGTGTAAACCAGCAGCGCGCCGCAGAAGGCGCCGGCGATCTGGGCAAGAATATAGAACGGCAGTTTGCGCTTTTCAAAGTCGGCGAAGATCGCCAGGGCGATGCTCACGGCCGGGTTCAGGTGCGCGCCGGAAACTCCGGCGGTGAGGTAGATCGCCATGCTCACGCCGACGCCCCAGATGATGCTGATTTCCCACAGGCCGAAGCTGGCACCCGCGACTTTGAGCGCGGCGACACAGCCGGTGCCGAAAAAGATCAGAAGAGCAGTACCCAGAAACTCGGCCATGCATTGGCTTGAGAGCGTTGGTTGCTGTAAAGCAGTTGTCATTGAAAACCTCGTTTTTGTTGTTGTCTGGCGCGTTTGCCAACAGGGCAAGGCGCGATTTTCCCCGAGTAGGAATCCCCATTCCGTTCCCGGTTTACTGCTGGGTGTCGCTGTGACGACAATTCTTACATTATTCAGATTCGAAAAAATATAGACAAGAAACAAACCTGTCAAAGGTCGAAAGTGAACCATCGGTCACAATAAAACTATTCGCTGGGTGAATGATCCTTTGTGGCCCAGGTGCGACAACGTGCGCTGAATGTCTGCGAGCCGCGGGAATCGTGGCTTGGGATAGAGCCTTTTGGAGGCTGATCACCTAGAATCCGGCGGAGGTTTTTTTTGCCATTGCCGAACCTGGAGCTGCCATGACCCCTGCGTTGGACTTGTTGAAAAAAGTTCGTGCCGAACATCGCGTGCACAGTTACGAACATGACCCGAAGGCCGCGTCCTATGGCCTTGAGGCCGCAGAGAAGCTGGCACTTGAACCGGCACAGGTGTTTAAAACCCTGCTCGCGGCCAGTGAAAAAGGCGAGTTGCTGGTGGCGGTGGTGCCGGTCGTCGGAAGCCTCGACCTCAAAGGTCTGGCCCATGCCGCTGGCGTAAAAAAAGTCGAGATGGCTGACCCGGCAGCCGCTCAGCGCTCCACCGGTTATCTGTTGGGCGGCATCAGCCCGTTGGGGCAGAAGAAGCGCCTGCGTACCTTTATCGACAACTCGGCTCAGGGTTTTGCGACTATTTATGTCAGCGCCGGTCGGCGTGGCCTGGAAGTGGAACTGGCGCCCGCGGTGCTCGCCGAACACACCCAGGCCAAATTTGCCGACATCGGCCGTCCTTAGTCATTAATGCTGTATGTAAAAAATTGACTGGTTCTGTCACTGGCGCTGATCACGGCGTGGCTGCATCCTCCGCCGACTGACCCAGGGAGAAAGTTATGCAGCTCGAGTTTCATCAGGTCGACGCGTTCAGTGATCGGCCGTTCAGTGGTAATCCGGCGATGGTTTATCGGCTGGAGACGTGGCTCGCGGATGAGCTGATGCAGAAGATCGCCGCCGAACACAATCTGGCGGAAACTGCGTTTCTGGTGCGCGAAGGTCAGGCTTGGCATATCCGCTGGTTTACCCCGACCACTGAAGTGCCGTTGTGCGGGCACGCCACGTTGGCCAGTGCTTATGTGCTGTTCGAGATCTACAAGGAAAGCGCCGAGCGTATCGACTTTACCTGTAAATCCGGTCCGCTGAGCGTCACGCGGGAAGGTGATCGGTTGTGGCTGGATTTCCCGTCGATCATGCCGTCTGAGATTGGTGTGACTGTCGACGTTGAGCGGGCGCTGGGGGTCGAGGCGGTGGATGTGCTCGGCTCCAACGAACTGTTTGTGGTGCTGGAGTCGGAGCAGGCGGTGCTCGATTGCAAACCGGACATGGTCGCGCTGGCCAAATTGCCGTGGCTGGGCGCTATCGTCACGGCGCGGGGTAATCAACACGATTTCGTCTCGCGCTATTTTGCACCGGCGATCGGCATCAATGAGGACCCGGTGACCGGTTCGACGCATTGCAGCCTGATTCCGTATTGGTCCAAGCGTCTGGGCAAGTCGAGCCTGACCGCGTATCAGCGATCGGCGCGGGGTGGGGAGTTGTTTTGTCGGCTGGAGGGTGAGCGAGTGAAGATTGGCGGCAATGCGACGCTGGTTGCGAGCGGCACCCTGATCCTCGGTTAAAAGCTAAAAGATCGCAGCCTTCGGCAGCTCCTACATTGATCCCTGTAGGAGCTGCCGAAGGCTGCGATCTTTTGATCTTTAAAGCGCGGTGCTGTAGCGGCGCACGCCGTTTTCCACTGCCGGGATTTGTGCGGCGGTGCTGCCCGATGCCTGGAACAGCACCAGATGCTCAGCGGCAACACGAATCCCCACCTCCGCGCCCACCTGATGATCCGCATGGCTCGGGAAAATCGATTCCAGCTGCGCACCCGTCGGCAATTGCAGGCGATACAGCGTCGAAGCGCCAAGGAACGTCTTACCCACAATCCGTGCTTTCAAGGCGCTGTCCGGCGCATACACAATGTCATCCGGGCGCAGCAACACGTCCACTGCACCGCCAATCGGCCAGGTATAAGCGCGATTTCCGCGTAACTCACCCAGTTCAGTCTGCACCGATTCCGGGCTGTCGAGCTGGCCGCGAATGAAGTAACCCTGACCGATGAAGCTGGCCACATACGGTGTCGCCGGTTCGTGATAAAGGTTGTACGGCGTGTCCCACTGCTCCAGTCGACCTTCCTTGAACACGCCAACGTGATCGCTGACGGCAAAGGCTTCCTCCTGATCGTGGGTCACCAGAATCGCGCTGGTACCTCGGGCCTTGAGGATGTCGCGCACTTCGTGGCTGAGCTTGCGGCGTAGTTCGCCATCGAGGTTGGAGAATGGCTCGTCGAGCAACAGCAATTGCGGTTCCGGCGCCAGGGCGCGGGCGAGGGCAACACGTTGCTGCTGGCCACCGGACAACTCGTGCGGGAAGCGTTTGCCGAGATTCTTCAGGTTGACCAGTTCGAGCAGCTCTTCGGTGACGCGCTCTTTGTTCGGATGCTTGCGAATACCGAAGGCGATGTTGTCGGCAACGCTCAGGTGCGGGAACAGTGCGTAGTCCTGGAACACCATGCCGATCCGGCGTTTTTCCGGGGCGAGGGTGAAGCCGGCGCTGGAAATGGTTTCGCCACCGAGGGTGATTTCCCCTTCGTGCACTGGCTCGAATCCGGCAATGGCACGCAGGGTGGTGGTCTTGCCGCAGCCAGACGAGCCTAGCAGGCAGCCGATATCACCGGCGTTGAGGTGCAGATTGAGGTTCTGCACCACACGTTGATCTTGATAGCCGCAAGCGAGGTTGCGCAGGTTCAGCAGTAATTCATGGCTCATGCGTGGTGATATGCCGGTTCAACGAGGAACTCGAGCAGGGCCTTCTGTGCGTGGAGACGGTTTTCTGCCTGATCCCAAGCGACGGAGCGCGGGTCATCAAGCAGGTCGAGGCTGATTTCTTCGCCACGGTGCGCCGGCAGGCAATGCATGAACAGCACGTCCTCGGCAGCGAGGTCGAGCAGGGCGCGGTTGACCTGAAACGGCGCGAACAGCTTGAGGCGCTTGGCAGTTTCCTCTTCCTGACCCATCGAAGTCCAGACGTCGGTGCTCACCAGATGCGCGCCGCGCACGGCGTCTTGCGGGTCGCGGACGATGGTCACGCGATCGCCAGCTCTGGCGACGAATTCAGGATTTGGCTCGTAGCCTTCCGGGCAGGCAACGCGCAACTGGAAGTCGAACTGGATCGCCGCTTCAATATAGCTGTTGCACATGTTGTTGCCGTCGCCGATCCAGGCGACCGTTTTGCCCTGGATCGAGCCACGGTGTTCAAGGAACGTCTGCATGTCGGCCAGCAACTGGCACGGGTGCAAGTCATCGGACAGGCCGTTGATCACTGGCACGCGCGAGTTGGCGGCGAATTCGGTCAGGGTGCTGTGGGCAAAGGTACGGATCATCACCGCATCGAGCATGCTCGACATGACGATGGCGCAGTCGCCGATCGGCTCGCCACGGCCCAGTTGGGTATCGCGCGGCGACAGGAAGATTGCCTGGCCGCCGAGCTGGATCATGCCGGCCTCGAACGAGATCCGGGTACGGGTCGAGGATTTTTCGAAGATCATCCCCAGCACGCGGTTTTTCAGAGGCTCGAACAGTACGCCGCGGTTACGCAGGTCCTTGAGCTCAACGCCTCGACGGATCACGCTGACCAGCTCTTCGGGCGTGCAATCCATCAGGGAGAGAAAGTGCCTTGCGCTCATCATTGACTACCTTTTGCTACAAACCGCAGATGCTCAAAGCCTTGTTTAACGGAACAACGGGCGAGACCTGCGGCGTAAGCCGCACGGGGCGACGAAATAGGGGAAGGCGCGATATTGACACTAAATGTCGCGTTTTTCCAATAGGCTACGGTTTTTGCGGGATTCGGAGGGCGCACTGAATGTTGCAGTCGCGCATTTGAAGCCGGGTTCAGGACAGCAGCGAGCCTCTTTGTACACTGGCGTTACAGGGGTTGGCAATGCGGCGTGGCGGGGATCGCGTCGCTTGGGTCGGTTTACCACCGTGGCGCCATGCCATCACTTGGTCGGATGCTCAGGCTGAAACATTTGCTAAAGCAAAGTGCTGGGTTATAAATAAGTTTCGAGCGACGCAGGAAGCCTCCGCATGGAATCGAAAGAAAAACTGTTAATGGAACTGCTGGGCCACACGGCTCGCTCACTGACCCATCTCACCGCCTCAGTCACTTCAATGTCATTCGAACTGCTGCGCAGCGAAGACGAAGTGGTGAAGAGCGCCGGCCGCCACATGATCGATCGCATGGCGACCATCAGTGCCGGGCTCGACGAACACTGGCGATTGATCGGCGAGCTCACCGGCGTACATGTCGCCCACGAGCAGATTGAAACCATTCAGGAGATTCAGTTGGCCGCACCGCCTCAGCTGCCGTCGAACTGATCATGGCGGTTTATCGGCTCGCCTGATAACCGCCGATTCACAAGACGAACGTCGCTGGCGCAGGATCGGCGCCGGGGCCATAGTTTTGTTCCCGCGGGCGTGATTGCCTGCCCAGAACAAGACAGAGACTGGCCATGACCAAGACTCTCCATCACCGTGCCTGCCATCTGTGTGAAGCCATTTGCGGGCTGACCATCGAAACCACCGAAACCGAGGGCAACGTCGCGATCACTTCAATCAAGGGTGACGCGCTCGACACGTTTAGTCGTGGACACATTTGCCCCAAGGCTGTGGCCCTGCAAGACATCCAGAACGATCCTGATCGCCTGCGCCAGCCAATGCGCCGTGTGGGCAGTGAATGGCTGCCGATAGAGTGGGACGAGGCTTTTGCGCTGGTGGCCGAGAAGCTGGCGGCCATCCAGGAGCGTCATGGCCAGAACGCCGTGGCGGTCTATCAAGGCAACCCGAGCGTGCATAACTACGGGCTGATGACCCACAGCAATTATTTCCTGGGGCTGCTGAAGACGCGCAATCGCTACTCGGCGACCTCGGTCGATCAGTTGCCGCATCACCTGAGCAGTTATCTGATGTACGGCCATGGTTTGCTGTTGCCGATTCCAGATATCGATCACACCGACTTCATGCTGATTCTCGGCGGTAATCCGCTGGCGTCCAACGGCAGCATCATGACCGTGCCGGATGTCGAGAAGCGTTTGAAAGCGATTCAGGCGCGCGGCGGCAAAGTGGTGGTTGTCGATCCACGGCGCAGCGAGACGGCGGCCATGGCTGATCAGCATTTGTTCGTGCGTCCGGGGGGCGATGCGGCGTTGTTGTTTGGCGTGTTAAACACCCTGTTTAGCGAAGGCTTGACCAGCGAAAGTCATTTGCCGGTCGATGGGCTGGATGACGTGCGCGCCGCTGTCGCTGCGTTTACCGCTGAAGCCATGAGCCCGTTGTGTGCTGTTCCTGCCGAGCAGATCCGCCAACTGGCCCGGGATTTCGCCGCCGCGCCGAGTGCCGTGTGCTACGGACGCATGGGCGTTTCGACGCAGGCCTTCGGCACCTTGTGTCACTGGGTGGTGCAATTGATCAACCTGGTCACCGGTAATCTTGATCGCGTCGGCGGTGCACTGTGCACTGAACCCGCAGTGGATCTGGTGGCGTCGACTTCGGGCGGGCATTTCAACAAATGGCAGAGTCGCGTTTCCGGGCGTCCCGAGTACGGCGGCGAGCTACCGGTCTCGGCCCTGGCCGAAGAGATGCTCACCGAAGGCGAGGGCCAGATTCGTGCGCTGATCACCGTCGCTGGCAACCCGGTGTTGTCGACGCCGAACGGGCGGCAACTGGAGCAGGCGCTGGATGGCCTGGAGTTCATGGTCAGCGTCGACCTGTACATCAATGAAACCACGCGCTATGCCGACCTGATTCTGCCGTCGACCTCGGCGCTGGAAAACGATCACTACGACACGACGTTCAACCTGTTCGCGGTGCGCAACGTCACCCGCTTCAACCGCGCGATCCTCGCCAAACCCGAGGGCGCTTTGCATGACTGGGAGATTTTCGTGGGCCTGGCCAAGGCCTTGGCCGAGAAGACTGGCAAGGAACTGAAACCGACCATGCCACCGGCGAAGATGATCGACATGGGCCTGCGCATGGGCCTGTACGGTGACGCGTCCGAGCAAAAGCTTTCGTTGGCAACGTTGTTCGATCATCCCCACGGGATTGATCTGGGCGCGTTGAAGCCGAACCTGGCTGCGCGCCTGAAAACGCCGAATCAGCGCGTGCAGGCTGCTCCGCCAGAGATCCTTGCTGACCTCGCACGCTTTGCCGCATTGCAGGCGCCGGCCGCCGATGAGCTGTTGATGATTGGCCGTCGTCATGTGCGCAGCAATAACTCGTGGATGCACAACTATCACCGTCTGGTGAAGGGCAAGCCGCGCCATCAACTGCTGATGCACCCGGATGACCTCGCTAGCCGTGGGCTTAACGATGGTCAGTTGGTTCGCGTCAGCTCGCGGGTGGGGCAGATCGAGGTCGAGGTGCTCGGCAGTCTGGACATGATGAAAGGCGTGGTCAGCCTGCCGCATGGTTGGGGGCATGCGCGGCCGGGCGTGCAAATGGCGATTGCCAGCAGTCAGCCTGGGTCTAGCGCAAACGATCTGACCGATGAGTGTCAGCTTGATGAGCTGTCGGGTAACGCCGCACTTAATGGTGTGCCGGTGACGGTGGCGGCGGCCTGAATGTGACCGTCGGGGAGACCGAGCATGGCGCTCGGGATTCCGTTACAATGCGTCACCGTGCCGACCCATGAGTCGGAAAGTTCAGCCGAGGTGCTCCATGGATATCATCGAAACGATTAAAGAGCAGATTGCCAACAACACCATTCTGCTTTACATGAAAGGCTCGCCGAATGCCCCACAGTGTGGCTTCTCTGCGAAAGCTGCGCAGGCTGTGATGGCTTGTGGCGAAAAGTTTGCGTACGTGGACATCCTGCAGAACCCGGAAATCCGCGCCAACCTGCCGAAGTACGCCAACTGGCCGACTTTCCCGCAACTGTGGGTCGGCGGTGAACTGGTCGGCGGTAGTGACATCATGACCGAGATGGCTGCAGACGGTTCGCTGCAAAGCACCATCAAGGCGGCTGTTGAAGCGGCAGCGGCGAACAAGTCCGAAGCCTGATCGGCCAGGTTTCATGCGACAGCTGCTGCTTGTGTAGGAGCTGTCGAGTGAAACGAGGCTGCGATCTTTTGATCTTCAGCCAATAAAAAGCCCCGCCACTCGAAAGAGTGCGGGGCTTTTTAGTGCGTTCGAAAAGTTACTGCAAGTTGCCGGTGCAACCTGAAAAGATCGCAGCCTTCGGCAGCTCCTACTCTTCGCCCATCTGCGATTGCAGATAGTTCTCAAGACCGACTTTGTCGATCAGGCCCAGTTGGGTTTCCAGCCAGTCGATATGTTCTTCTTCGGATTCGAGAATGTCTTCGAGCAGTTCACGGCTGCCGAAATCGCCAACGGTTTCGCAATGGGCGATTGCGGTCTTCAGGTCAGCGTGACCGGTCTTCTCGATACGCAGGTCGCACTCCAGCATTTCCTTGGTGTGCTCGCCGATGTGCAGCTTGCCCAGGTCCTGCACGTTCGGCAGGCCTTCGAGGAACAGGATGCGCTTGATCAGCTTGTCCGCGTGTTTCATCTCGTCGATGGATTCTTTGTACTCGTGCTTGCCGAGCTTGTTCAGGCCCCAATCTTCATACATGCGTGCATGCAGGAAGTACTGATTGATCGCGACCAGCTCATTGGCAAGGATCTTGTTGAGATGCTGGATGACTGTAATGTCGCCTTTCATGATCGGAGTCCTGCCCTGTATTAGCTGTATATACGGCAGAGTTTGAGCTTCGTACTTATAAGTGTCAAACCTAAGTTATTGAATAATATATGAAAATTAATCGGAATAAGAATGTTTGTGTTCCGCGTCTGGGCGCTAAGCAGTTGATTTACAGGCATAAAAAAACCGGACATAAGTCCGGTTCTTTGAAATGGAGGGCAATTAGGCGGCAGTAAATTCTACAGGGTAGGGGATCGCAGCCTGAGCGGTTTGCAGCTTGGTCAGGGTTTCGCGAACGACTTCCTTGGCAAGGCACGCACATTTGCCGCATTGGCTGGCGACGCCGGTGGCCTGGCGGACTTCTTTATAGCTGCAGCAACCTTCATAGATCGCATCGCGGATCTGTCCGTCGGTGACGCCAGTGCAGAGACAAACATACATAAGTGAGAACCGTCGCTGGTTGTGACTCAATTGCGATGGATCTTAATGTTAACGAGAATGATTGTCAAAGTGCTTTCGGAAGGCTTCTGCTGATTCACAGCCGTGACTGACGAACGGTATTTGCTGGCGATTTGCCTGGCCCCGTAAATGCAGCGCCGTTCTACGCCTGCTTCGAAAAACCGTTAAGGACAGGCCAAATTCGCAGTGTATGATGGTCGGCCCTTGCGAAGGGGGTTCGTGTCACAGGGCTGTCGCTTGAGGGTGGCAGGCTGGCGCGGACCCTGAACTTCAAGTTTTTACACCAGGAGATATCAATGAGCGTACTCGTAGGCAAACAAGCCCCTGACTTCACCGTCCCGGCCGTACTCGGCAATGGCGAGATCGTTGACAGCTTCACCCTGTCCTCGGCCATCAAAGGCAAATACGGCCTGGTGTTCTTCTACCCACTGGACTTCACCTTCGTCTGCCCGTCCGAGCTGATCGCTCTGGACAACCGCATGGCCGACTTCAAGGCACGCAACGTTGAAGTGATCGCTGTGTCGATCGACTCGCACTTCACTCACAACGCATGGCGCAACACCCCAGTAAACAATGGCGGCATCGGCCAGGTGAAATACACCATGGCTGCCGACATGAAGCACGACATCGCCAAGGCTTACGACGTTGAATCCGAAGGCGGCGTGGCTTTCCGTGGCGCGTTCCTGATCGACGACAAAGGCGTTGTCCGTTCGCAGATCATCAACGACCTGCCGCTGGGCCGTAACATGGAAGAGCTGATCCGTCTGGTCGACGCTCTGCAATTCCACGAAGAGCACGGCGAAGTCTGCCCTGCCAACTGGAAAAAAGGCGACAAAGGCATGAACGCTTCGCCAGAAGGCGTTGCGGCTTACCTGACCGAGAACGCTGCAGCCCTGTAAGGCGCAACGTCGAGGTACAAAAAACCGGCCCACGTGGCCGGTTTTTTTATGCGGAGAATTAATTGAAACAGCCTCTCGGCATCATTTGTTTCAAATGTTCGGAAAAAATACTGGATGAGTGAACAGTGGCTGGATAGGGTTGTGCTCGAGCGATAACGGGGTACGAAGGCGACTGCCTTGTCCTGAATCGCGCCTCACTTCAGTAAGGACGGTGCAATGGATTGCATGATGCAGAAGGGGATTCAAATGCCGAGTAGCTTGGACGTTGCGGATTATTTCCTCTGCCTGGAAGGGCATGAGGGCGAGATATCCAATCTCAAGATTCAAAAAATGGTTTATTACGCTCAAGGGTTCAGTCTGGCCGTCCATGGTGAGGCTCTCTTCCCTGAAAAGCTGGAGGCGTGGATGCACGGGCCGGTGGTTCCGGATCTGTATCGAAGATTCAGCCAATTTGGATCGAGTGCCATTCCTCCTCCAAGTGATTTCAATCCAGATCTTTTCAGTGCCAAACAACAAAGTCTGCTCAACGAAGTATTCGACGTTTATGGCCAGTTTTCGGCGTGGAAACTACGTCAGTTGACGCATGAAGAAGCCCCTTGGCGTAGAAACTTCAAGGAAGGGGAGTTCAGCCGAGAAATTCCCGCCTGTGAGATGGAGGAGTATTTCCGGGAGCATTTGGTGAACTGAAATGGCCAAGTTCAAACGCAGGGAACGCGATGCGGCAATTACAGTAACGGCACGGACGTCCACCATCGAAATAGATTCATCGGAAGCGCGACCTCCGGTTTTCTCATTTGAGTATTTGCAGAATGGCTGGTGCATTCAAGATTGCGAGGCCGTCGAACGGTCGAAAATGCTTGAGCGTCTGAGGATTCTGGGAAGAATGCCGTGGAGAGAATTGCGCAGAGAGCATAGGCATCGATATGGCTGTGAAACAATTGAGAGAAACAGTCTGAAAGTGGGAATTCCTGCTTTTTTGACAGGTGATGTCAGATTGCTTGTGTTTCGGGCTTTTGAACGTGTAGCGATGGTGGGATACAAGAGCCATCGGATTTTTTATGTCGTGTGGATTGATCGAGAATTTAAGCTCTATAAGCATTAAACAAAAAAACCGGCCCACGTGGCCGGTTTTTTTATGCGCGGGATTTACCCGACGACCCTCAATCAGTCGTCGAAGTCTTCCCAGCCGCCCATCTGTTTCCAGCGGTTGACGATGCCGCAGAACAGCTCAGCGGTTTTCTCGGTGTCGTAACGTGCCGAGTGCGCCTCGCGGCCGTCGAAATCGATGTCAGCGGCCTGGCAGGCTTTCGCCAGTACGGTTTGGCCGTATGCCAGACCAGCCAGCGTCGCGGTGTCGAAACTGGAGAATGGGTGGAACGGGTTGCGTTTCATGTCCAGACGCGCAACGGCTGCGTTCAGGAAGCCAAGGTCGAAGCTGCTGTTGTGCCCGACCAGAATCGCGCGCTTGCAGCCATTGGCCTTCAGCGCCTTGCGAATGCCACGGAAGATGTCGGTCAGCGCGGTTTCTTCGCTGACCGCCATGCGCAGCGGGTGATCGAGTTTGATTCCGGTGAACTCCAGCGCCGCAGCTTCGATGTTGGCGCCTTCGAACGGCTCAACGCGGAAGAAGTAGGTGTGATCCGGGTATACAAAACCCTTTTCATCCATGGCGATGGTGGTCGCGGCAATCTCCAGCAGAGCGTCGGTGGCCGAGTTGAAGCCACCGGTCTCTACGTCAACGACAACCGGCAGGTAGCCGCGAAAGCGTGCTGCCATCGGGTGACGGGAGCCGCCGCCACCACTTTGACCGTCCAGTTCGTCGTCGAAATGGTCTTCACTCACGCGTGTTCCTCCAGCAGGCGCCAGCGCAGTTTTTCACCGGCGCGCAGCGGGATAACGGTCAGCTCGCCAAATGGCAGGCTGGTCGGGGCGGTCCATTCTTCACGAACCAGGGTGATGCGATCGGTGTTCGCCGGCAGGCCGTAGAAACGCGGGCCGTTGAGGCTGGCGAAGGCTTCGAGTTTGTCCAGCGCATTACGCTGTTCGAAGGCTTCGGCGTACATCTCGATGGCGGCGTACGCGGTGTAGCAACCGGCACAGCCGCAAGCGGCTTCCTTGGCGTGCTGTGCGTGCGGCGCCGAGTCGGTGCCGAGGAAGAACTTCGCGCTGCCACTGGTGGCGGCGTCGAGCAGGACTTCCTGGTGCGTATTGCGTTTGAGGATCGGCAGGCAATAGAAGTGCGGCCGAATCCCGCCCACCAGCATGTGGTTGCGGTTGTACAGCAGGTGATGCGCGGTGATGGTCGCGCCAACGTTGGCCGAGGCCTCGTTGACGAACTGCACGGCGTCGCCGGTGGTGATGTGTTCGAACACCACTTTCAGCGTCGGGAAGCGCTCGACCACGCGGCGCATGTGCTCGTCGATGAAGATCTTTTCGCGGTCGAACACATCGACGTCGCCACGGGTGACTTCACCGTGGATCAGCAACGGCATGCCGACTTCGGCCATGGCTTCCAGTGCCGGGAAGATCTTGTCGATGCTGGTTACCCCGGAATCGGAGTTGGTGGTCGCGCCGGCCGGGTACAGCTTGGCTGCGTGCACAAAACCACTGGCCTTGGCTTCACGAATTTCTTCGGGCTGGGTGCGGTCGGTGAGGTACAGCACCATCAGCGGTTCGAAGCGACTGCCGGCCGGGCGGGCAGCGAGAATCCGCTGGCGATAGCTGTCGGCTTCAGCGGCGTTGCGCACCGGTGGTACCAGGTTGGGCATGATGATGGCGCGGCCAAAAGTGCGCGCAACATCGGCAACGGTATTGGTCAACACGGCACCATCGCGAAGATGAATGTGCCAGTCGTCGGGACGCAGCAGGGTCAGGCGGTCGGACATGAGGGGATTCCAGGCGGGTCAAACTGAGGCGAATGCTACCGGAAAAGACTCTTGCAGGCACTCGCTATCAAGTTTTGCCGGAACCTTCCGATATCCCGTAGGTATGCCGTAAACATAGTGTGAATCGGTCTTTGTGTTTCAGAAGCCAATGGAGCCTCCCGTGCGCCAGCGTTATTTAGCCTTGCTCAGTGTGTTTGCCAGCCTTCCCGCGATGGCGCTCACGTACCAGACCCGTCTGGAGAACATTGAGTGGACGGTCGCCGGCGACAAGTTCGAGTGTCGTCTGACCCAGCCGATCACTGATTTCGGCTCAGGTGAGTTCGTGCGCAAGGCCGGCGAGCAGGCGATATTCCGTCTGAACGCCTACAACGCCATGCTCGGCGGCGGTTCTGCAACGTTGCTGGCAGCGGCTGCGCCTTGGCAGCCGGGCCGTGGTGACATTAATCTGGGCTCTGTGCGGCTCGGCAGCGGCAACGTGCTGTTCAGCAGTTCGCAGTCCCAGGCCGGGGGGCTGATCAGCGGCCTGCTGGACGGGCGCAGCCCGGTCGTGCGTCGCGCGTCTGGCGATGGCCGTGTCTCGGAAGTACGCCTGTTGCCGGTCAAGTTCAGCAAGGCCTTCAACGATTACCAGACATGTGTGGCGAAATTGCTGCCGCAGAATTTTGACCAGATCAAGCAGTCGCAGATCGGTTTCCCCGGTGAAGGCGTTGACCTCGACGCTGCCGCCAAAGCCAAACTGCAAGTAATGCTTGAGTTCATGAAGGCCGATCCGACGGTCAATCACATCGAACTCGACGGCCATTCCGACAACAGCGGTAATCGCCTGACCAACCGTGAACTGTCGCGCCGCCGCGCGCTGGCGGTGGTCGACTTCTTCAAGGCTAACGGCATTCAGGAATCGCAGATCACCGTGCGTTTCCATGGCGAGCAATATCCCATTGTGCCGAACACCAACGCGGCCAATCGCGCGAAGAACCGTCGGGTCAATGTCAAACTGGCGCGCGTGGCGCCGGTCGCGGCTCCGGCACCGCAAGCGAGCACGCCAGCCAATACTGCGGCGACTTCCTGACCCGCCGGTCATCGTCGCGCTCTCGACAGATTCTGTCGCTTTGTCGTCTTAAGCTGTCGCGCCTCTGTAAATTATCGCGTTGGAGCGGTAGACTCCTCGGCTTTCCGTAGAACCCCGTGGAGTGATGGCATGGCGGACGTAAACAAGGTCGTTCTGGCGTATTCCGGCGGCCTGGACACTTCGGTGATCCTCAAGTGGCTGCAGGATACTTATAACTGTGAAGTGGTGACCTTCACCGCTGATCTCGGGCAAGGCGAAGAGGTCGAGCCGGCCCGCGCCAAGGCTCAGGCCATGGGCGTCAAAGAAATCTACATCGACGACCTGCGCGAAGAGTTCGTGCGTGATTTCGTGTTCCCGATGTTCCGCGCCAACACCGTTTACGAAGGCGAGTACCTGCTGGGTACTTCCATCGCGCGTCCGCTGATCGCCAAACGTCTGATCGAAATCGCCAACGAAACCGGCGCTGACGCCATTTCCCATGGCGCCACCGGCAAGGGTAACGACCAGGTGCGTTTCGAACTGGGTGCCTACGCGCTCAAGCCAGGCGTGAAAGTGATCGCGCCTTGGCGTGAGTGGGACCTGCTGTCTCGCGAGAAGCTGATGGACTACGCCGAGAAGCACGCGATCCCGATCGAGCGTCACGGCAAGAAGAAGTCCCCGTACTCGATGGACGCCAACCTGCTGCACATCTCCTATGAAGGCGGCGTGCTGGAAGACACCTGGACCGAGCACGAAGAAGACATGTGGAAATGGACCGTCTCCCCGGAGAACGCTCCTGACAAAGCGCAATACCTGGAACTGACCTACCGCAACGGCGACATCGTTGCACTGGACGGCGTCGAAATGACTCCGGCCACCGTGCTGGCGACGCTGAACAAGATCGGTGGCGCTCACGGTATCGGCCGTCTCGACATTGTCGAAAACCGTTACGTCGGCATGAAGTCCCGTGGCTGCTACGAAACCCCGGGCGGCACCATCATGCTGCGCGCTCACCGCGCCATCGAATCGATCACCCTGGACCGCGAAGTCGCTCACCTCAAAGACGAGCTGATGCCGAAATACGCCAGCCTGATCTACACCGGTTACTGGTGGAGCCCAGAGCGTCTGATGCTGCAGCAGATGATCGACGCTTCGCAGGTCAACGTGAACGGCGTTGTGCGCCTGAAGTTGTACAAAGGCAACGTGATCGTTACCGGCCGCAAGTCCGACGATTCGCTGTTCGATTCCAACATCGCGACCTTCGAAGAAGACGGCGGTGCTTACAACCAGGCTGATGCCGCGGGCTTCATCAAGCTCAACGCGCTGCGCATGCGCATTGCTGCCAACAAGGGCCGCAAGCTGTTCTAAGCGTTCTGGTCTGAAGCGTAATGAAAAGGGCGGCCTTGTCATCGAGACAAGGCCGCCCTTTTTGCATGATTCTTTGTTTGCGTCTGATTGAAGCCTGTTCCTGGTCTTGGCATCTGTGGCTACGACTCATCTTTCATGCCCGTCCCAGCAGCGTTACCGCCTGTGCGCAAAGGTTATAAACAATACAAATCGTTTTGCCTGAGCCTTTCCTGACGTGCCTGATCTTCAGCAATGAATGCTGCGTCAGTAAAACATCCGATACATGATTGGAAAGAAACACCACTACCCGGGGAGTTTTCCGGTCCAGGTTCCGGATGTTTTCCAGAATCGTGGCTAACTCTCTCGATGCATCGACACCCCGAACGTCGATGAGGTGCAGGTCACTGACCCACGCGGGCAACTGAATGTTGTGCTGAACAATCAGGTTCGATTTTGAATTGATGGCCGAGGGCGGGTCAGGTGCGTTGTGGACTTTGCACGCGTCCTTGCATTCGGTTGGGCCTGACTCGCTGGGCACGATACAACTTGATAGTCCAAATGTCCCTTGCGTGGCTGGCTCCAGGGGCGGTGTGTTTCGTTTGTTCTCGCGATCGTTGTTATCGATTACTTTAAGAAAGTTTTTGTCCTTGCCGAAGTCCGAGGGTGAGTAGAGGGAACGGTAATTAAAGTTTAAAGTTATAAAAAATAGAAACAGCAAGTAGAACGGAAAGCTGATCAGAAACCATACGTAGATCTCTCTGTCCTTGTTGTCTAGAAAAGGCAGCGAAATGGCGGCTGATGTTTCCGAAATAGCTGCAAATATGGCAATTACCGTCATTGGGTTAGTGATTTTGTTTTTTATTTTCAGCATGCTTGTACTCTTGTGTTTGATCTGTCTCGTTGGTGATAAGTTTGTGTGGTTGAGTAGCTTGGCAGACGGGTTTCAAATACTTGTATTTATAGCAAAAGTATTGTGTTAGGTATAAATATCTTGTTTCAAGTGTTTATATCGGGTTTGAAGTTGTGAGGTTGGTGTGTCGGCTGTTGCATTGTGTTTCGGGTTAATAATCAAAGTTCTCGGCCGAGCGCAGATTTGCACGTGTCATGGCCGTTCGGGCATAGTGAAACTCAGCGATAAGGCATGATTTCTGTGTCGCTAGTCGTAGTCTGTAACAAGTTAAAAGCGAAATATTTCCGTGAGCGGAGGAGGAAATAACGTCGGATGTTTACTGGGGGTAGCGGCTTTTTGTAGGAATAGTCCGCAATGACTGTAGGGTATGTCTCTCGATGCTGGTGCGTGTTAACACTGCCATGCCATAGAGCAAGTGACTGGGCTATTGTGCGTGTTCTGAAAATTCGAACAGCGAAACTGGACTTGCCCATGAATAAAGTGCTGATCGTGGATGATCACCCTGTCATTCGTCTTGCGGTACGTATGCTGATGGAACGTCATGGCTACGAAGTCATCGCAGAAACTGATAACGGTGTGGATGCGTTACAACTTGCTCGAGAACAAATGCCGGATATTGTCATTCTGGATATTGGAATACCCAAGCTTGATGGTCTGGAAGTTATCGCGCGCCTGACTACGACGGCCATGCCTATTAAAGTTCTGGTGTTGACCTCCCAGGCTCCCGGGCACTTTTCAATGCGCTGCATGCAGTCGGGAGCGGCCGGGTATGTCTGTAAACAACAGGACCTGACCGAGTTGCTCAGTGCGATCAAGGCGGTATTGTCGGGCTATAGTTATTTTCCCAATCAGGCTTTGCATACAGTCCGCACCAGTCTGGGCAATGCCAGTGAAGCCGACATGGTGGATCGTCTGTCCGGTCGGGAAATGATGGTGTTGCAGCAGTTGGCGCGAGGCAAGACAAACAAGGAAATTGCCGATGGTATGTTTTTGAGCAACAAAACCGTAAGCACCTACAAGACGCGCTTGTTGTTGAAGCTCAATGCGCGATCCCTGGTTGATCTGATCGAGTTGGCGCAGCGTAATGGTCTGGTCTGAATGTATCGATGGCTGACAGGGTGATGGGCCGGTCGAACTCAGCTAGCCGCAGAAAGTGAAAAGCCTCCATTTCGGGAGGCTTTCAAATATCAGTCATCAAAATCGTAATCGGCCAATTGCTTTTGCAGTCGGCGCTCCTCAAGCAGGTTATCGATCGTACGGCGCTTGCTGAGATTGGTCTTGGCGACTTCGACCACAGGTTCGGTGTCCTCAGTTTCCGCAGCGATATCATCATCTACATCAAGTGGCTCTTTGTCGCTACTCATCAGCTAACTCCCGGCTAAGAATGCCTTTGGCGCTCCTTATATCGATATTCCTGCGGCGGGTAAAAAAGATTTTTTCAATCGACTTATCAATTATTCCAATAGCCGGTCAATCGTCCGAAGTTTTCTCCTTGTACTCGCACAGGTCTTCGATCCGGCAACTGCCGCAGCGTGGCTTGCGGGCCAGACACACATAACGGCCATGAAGTATCAGCCAGTGATGAGAGTCGAGAAGGAATTCTTTGGGTACAAACTTCATCAGCTTCTTTTCCACTTCGACCACATTTTTACCCGGTGCAATGCCGGTGCGGTTGCTGACCCGAAAGATATGAGTGTCGACGGCCATGGTCAGTTGGCGGAAAGCCGTGTTGAGTACGACGTTGGCGGTCTTGCGGCCCACTCCCGGTAGGGCTTCGAGCTCTTCACGGGTTTGCGGGACTTCGCTGCCATGGCGTTCGACCAGCAAGCGGCAGGTCTCGATGACGTTCTTGGCCTTGCTGTTGTAGAGGCCGATCGTCTTGATGT
Source organism: Pseudomonas sp. Irchel s3a12 (assembly GCF_900187485.1). Lineage (NCBI taxonomy): Bacteria > Pseudomonadati > Pseudomonadota > Gammaproteobacteria > Pseudomonadales > Pseudomonadaceae > Pseudomonas > Pseudomonas sp. Irchel s3a12. Next base: position 75,765 of record NZ_FYDN01000011.1, on the reverse strand, counting down.
ATTCGGATAGCCCCTCGACGCCCAAAGCGTGGATCGCCGCTGGCGTGTTGGCAACCGGGAACAGCTTTGCCGTGGCCTTGTTGACGCCGACGTCTGTCGATTGCGCAGAAAGAATCACCGCGATCAACAACTCGAACGGCGAGGAGTAGGCCAGTTCGGTCTTCGGTTCCGGGTTGTCTTCGTGCAGGCGGCGGAAAATCTCCAGGCGTTTTGCTGCATTCATGAGCGATGTGTTTCCTTGGATATCGAGTTCGGGCGAACTATCGCCTGACGCGCCGCCAGCAGCAGCGCCAACAAAATAAAAGCACCGGGGATCAACGTGATCAGGTGCAGCCCTTCGCCAAATACAACAAGACCTGGCCAGTGTTCGAACAGTCCCCGGCCGAGACTGCCGTGACCGACGAGTTCACGCAGCCCGGCGAGCCCGAGCAGCAATCCGCCGAACATGCCGCAGAGTTTGAGCCGCTCGATCCACGACTGTCGCCAGAAACCGTTGTGCTCCAGCACCACGCATTGCAAGGCGATCAGGCCGACATAGAGGCCGAAGGTTTGCTGCCAGGGCAGAAACCAGCGTTGCGCCAAAAGATCTGCGCAACTGGTGAGGGTCGCGGCGAGCAACACGCTGGCGAGCAACACGCTTTTTTCTGTGAGTCGTGGTCGCAAGGCAGCCATGCAAAGGCCATACAAGCCTGCGACAGTAACGAACATCAATAATGTCCCCACACCACCTGCCAGTGAGTCACTGGTGCCAAGCAGCAATGTCAGCATCAAAGTGTTCGAGAGGACTGCTGATCGGTTCATCTTCCGCTCCCCAGCAGCGCGGCCCGATGTTCATCGAAGTAGCGCAGGGCATCATGGATCGCGCTGATGGCTGCGCGCGAGGTGATGGTCGCGCCAGCTATTTGATCAAATTGTCCCTGATCCTTTTGCAGCGCCCATCCCGCATCAGTCGGCTCCTTGCTCGATGTGCCGATAAACGACTGTAGCCAGGTATTCGGCCAGTCACCCAGATGCCCGCCGAGTCCTGGCGTTTCCCTTTGTTTAAGGGTTTTTACACCGAGCAATTTGCCGTTGGTATCGATGGCGATCAACAGTTCGATGGCGCCCGCATAACCCTGGGTTTGACTGTGCAGCAAGATCGCAACGGTCTGGCCGCGTTTGGTCGCGCGATAGCCACCCGTTAAGGTGCTATGGCTCAAGTTCAAGTCTGCCAAGGCCAAAGGCTGCTCGAGCGGTTGATTGTCGTAGGCATCGAGTGGAAGCAAATCCAGCAGTTTGCGGCTTTCGATCCAGTGCTGCCCGCTGGCAATTTGCGCTGCAGAACTACGGTATAAAACATAAGTCGCAGCGACGCCGATGACCGCCAACAGCAGCACAATAGACGCGCTGGCCGTGCGATTCATGGGCGCACCTCTGACTGACGGCTCGCGGCAAATCGCTCCAGCGCAGGCACGCAAAGATTCATCAGCAGCACTGCGAACGCCACGCCATCCGGGTATCCACCCCAGGTTCGAATCACGTAAGTCAGCAGCCCGACACTGCCTCCGAACAGCAGACGGGCAAGCGCGCTTTTAGCGCCAGAGACCGGTTCAGTGATGATAAAGAACGCCCCCAGCATGGTCGCGCCACTGAGTAGGTGAAACAGCGGTGACCCATGCGAGTCCGAGCCGGAACCGTTCCAGCACAGCAGACTGATGACAAACAGGCTGGCGAGCATGCCCACTGGCGCATGCCAACTGAAGACGCGGCGCTGCAGCAGAAACAACCCGCCGGCGAGGAACGCCAGATTCACCCATTCCACACCGTGTCCGCCCCATCGACCGAAGGCTGGATTGCTGGTGAACAACTCGTCCATGGTCAGGCTTTTATTGATGCGCAGGCTGTCCAGTACGGTGGCCTGGACCCAAGCATCCGGCGCCTGACCTGCGCCGAACACTTGTTGAAACGTTGCCGTCAGATCCAGGCCATGAGCCGGCCAATGGGTCATTGGTTGCGGGAACATCACCATGGCCAGGGCAAACCCGAGCATTGCCGGATTGAACGGGTTTTTGCCGACGCCGCCGTACACGTGCTTGCCGAACAGCAGACCCGCAGCCATGGCCGTTACCGTCAGCCACCAGGGGCAATAAGGTGGCAGGGCAGCAGCCAGCAATGTCGCGCTGACCAGCGCGTTGCCGTCGCTCAGCGCTGGCTGCAGGGGCTGTCGACGCAGGTGCAGGACCGCTGCTTCGACAATCAGTGCTGTGGTGGCCGCCAGAATCAGATTGATCAACACCCCCCAACCGTACAGCCAGAACAGTCCGAGCAGCCCCGGCAAAGCGGCCAGCAATACCAGCTTCATTGCCTGTTGCAGGCGATTGTCCGGTGCCTCAAGGGGCAACATGATCTTGCACCTGGCGCTCGGCGTCTTGCAGGCGGGCGCGGGCCTTGGCGAGGATTTCGGTGGGCGTGTCGGCGCGCCGTTCGAGTTTGTTGAGGTCGGCGCGGGCGTAGGCCAATTCGGTTTTCAACTGGCGAAGCTGGCTGTCGACCGGGCGTTTTTCGACGCGCACCAGGTCAGGCAACGGCTGATCGCTTGTAGCTTCGGCGGCGTGCAGGGCCTGTTCGGCATCGCGTAGTGCTTGTTCCAGCGCGGCGATCTGTTCGGGCGCCGCTTCGGCGGTTTGGGCTTTTTTCAGTTCGGCACGACGCATTGCCAACTGGATTTTTGCCCGTTTCAAGTCGGCATCTTTCGCCGGGGCCGTGACTGCCGGGGCAGGCGGGGCGCTGCTTTCAAGTTTCGCTAAGGCCTGCTCGGCCGCGTCGAACTGCTGCTGCAACACGATCAATTGTGCCTGCTGCTCGAACGTCGGCGGATGACCGAAGGCTTTCAACGACTTGTGCAATTGCGCGCGGCTCATCGCTACATCAATTTTGGCTTTCTTCAGCGCCGCGTCAACGGTGGCGGCTTTCTGCGCACGCACGCGTTGCAATGCTGCCTGCACCGGATCGGTCGCGGTCACTTCAGGCTGCACCGCCCGTTTCGCCCGCGCTTCACGCTCAGCCTGTTTCTGTTGTTCTTCGCGGTGCAAGCGCTCGTTTCGGCGCTCGAAGCGTTGACGCGCGTGATCGCGTTTGGCCGCGCGCGCGCGCTGCTCGTCGAGACTGACGGCGAGGCCGCCCACCACCGGCAACGTGCCCGGCGACAATGGATGCATTTCGATGCAATCCACCGGGCACGGTGCGACACACAGATCGCAACCGGTGCACTCGTCGACGATGACCGTGTGCATCAGTTTCGCCGCGCCGACGATCGCGTCGATCGGGCAGGCCTGAATGCACTTGGTGCAGCCAATGCATTCGGCTTCACGGATAAACGCCACTTGCGGCGGTGCCGAGCCGCGACTGATGTCCAGCTCCAGCACCGGCACTTTCAACAGTTCAGCCAGCGCCGCGATGGTTTCGTCACCGCCCGGCGGGCACTTGTTGATCGGCTCGCCCTCGGCGATGCCTTGTGCGTACGGTTTGCATCCGGGATGGCCGCACTTGCCGCATTGGGTCTGCGGCAGGAGGGCATCGATGCGTTGAATCAGACTCATGTTTTGATCAGTCCACTGAATCCGAGAAAAATCACTGCGATCAGTCCGGCGCCGATCAGATCAATCGGCAGGCCACGAAAGGGCAGGGGGATATCGTTGTCGGCCGTGCGCTCGCGCAAATCGCTGAAGAGGCTCAGCACCAGCCAGAAACCCAGCCCGGCGCCAAGACTTAGCGCTATTGCCTGCGGCAGGCCTTGATCGTTTTGCGCGTTGATCAGTGCCAGCCCGAGCACTCCGGCATTGCCCAGCAACAATGGCCATAGCCCGTCGAAAGGCAGACCGTGAAAGCCGCCGGACAACAGTTTCAGCAGCGGTGCGATCAGCAACACACTCAATGGCAGAAACACGAACAGCCGCAGGGCTTCAAGATGAAGCGGCACCAGTAGCCAATGCCAGATCACGTAAGCGGTTACGCCCGCAACCAGCATCAGGCACAACGTCGCCAGTCCCAGCGCATGCACCTGGCGACGACTGCCCGCCAGCAGCGGATCGACGCCCAGGGGCCAGTGCAACACGAAGTTGTTAAGCAGCGCAGCACTGATAAGCGTAAGCACGAGTTCGGTCATGGTTCTGCCAGAGAAACGGGCGGCTATCTCATAAGGTTAGGCATTATCCAGCAGCCACGTAGGGTGGGCCAGATATGAAAAATCCCACCGGCATGCGGGGCACGCCGGTGGGATCGATTTGTTGCCGGGCCTTACTTGATGCGTTGACCCGGCTTGGCGCCGCTGTCCGGGCTCAGCAGGTAGATTTCTTCACCGCCAGGGCCGGCGGCCATCACCATGCCTTCGGAGATACCGAACTTCATTTTCCGTGGCTTGAGGTTGGCGATCATCATGGTCAGGCGCCCGTCGAGTTTCGACGGATCCGGGTACGCGCTCTTGATCCCGGAGAACACGTTGCGTTGCTCGTCACCGATGTCCAGGGTCAGGCGCAGCAGCTTGTCAGCACCTTCGACGTGTTCGGCTTTGACGATCAGTGCGACGCGCAGGTCGATCGCGGCAAAGGCGTCGAAGTCGATTTCCGGCGACAGCGGATCCTTGGCCAGTTCGCCGTTGCCGGCCGGAGCGGTTGCACCGGTGTCGGTCTGGCTGGCGGTCAGGTCTTCTTTCGAGGCGTCGGACATGGCTTGTACTTTCACCGGGTCGATGCGGGTCATCAACGGTTTGAATTCGTTCAACTGGTGGTTGGCCAGCAGGGTGGTGTGGTCGTTCCAGGTCAGCGGGGCGACGTTGAGGAACGCCTCGGCATCGGCGGCCAGCAACGGCAACACCGGCTTGAGGAAGATCACCAGTTGGCGGAACAGGTTGATGCCGGTGGCGCAGATCGCCTGGACTTCATCCTGCTTGCCTTCCTGTTTATTCAACGACCACGGCGCCTTGTCAGCGATCCACGCGTTGGCGCGGTCGGCCAGGGCCATGGTTTCACGCATGGCGCGGGCGAAGTCGCGGGCTTCATAGGCGTCGGCAATGCTTGGCGCAGCGGCGAGGAAAGCCTCGGTCAGCTCCGGCGCAGCGTTTTGGTCGACCAGCAGACCGGCGTTGCCTTTTTGAATGAAACCGGCGCATCGGCTGGCAATGTTGACCACTTTGCCGACCAGATCCGAGTTGACCTTCTGCACGAAGTCTTCGAGGTTCAGGTCGAGGTCATCGACGCCACGGCCCAGCTTGGCTGCGTAGTAGTAGCGCAGGTATTCCGGCGACAGGTGATCGAGATACGTCCGGGCCTTGATGAAGGTGCCGCGCGACTTGGACATTTTCTGGCCGTTGACAGTCAGGTAGCCGTGCACGTTGATGCCGGTCGGCTTGCGGTAGCCCGCGCCTTCGAGCATCGCTGGCCAGAACAGCGCGTGGAAGTTGACGATGTCCTTGCCGATGAAATGGTACAGCTCGGCGGTGGAGTCCTTGCCCCAGAACGCGTCGAAGTCCAGCTCCGGCGTGCGGTCGCAGAGGTTCTTGAAGCTGGCCATGTAGCCGATCGGCGCGTCCAGCCACACGTAGAAATACTTGCCCGGCTCGTCCGGGATCTCGAAACCGAAGTACGGCGCATCGCGGGAGATGTCCCACTGCTGCAGGCCGGCGTCCAGCCATTCGGCGATCTTGTTGGCCACGGCGTCTTGCAGTGTGCCGCTGCGGGTCCAGGCCTGCAGCATTTGCTGAAAGTCTGGCAGTTTGAAGAAGAAGTGCTGGGAATCCTTGAGCACCGGGGTGGCGCCAGAGATCGCCGACTTCGGATCCTTCAGATCGGTCGGGGCGTAGGTTGCACCGCATTTCTCGCAGTTGTCGCCGTACTGGTCTTCAGTGCCGCATTTCGGGCAGGTGCCCTTGATGAAACGGTCGGCCAGGAACATTTTCTTTTCCGGGTCGAAATACTGGGTGATCGAGCGTTGGGCAATGTGCCCGGCGTCACGCAGCTTGATGTAGATCTGGCTCGACAGCTCACGGTTTTCTTCGGCGTGAGTGGAGTGGAAGTTGTCGAAATCGACCAGGAACTCGGCAAAGTCGGCGCTGTGTTCAGCCTGTACGTTGGCGATCAGTTGTTCCGGGGTGATGCCTTCCTTTTCCGCGCGCAGCATGATCGCCGAACCGTGGGCGTCGTCGGCGCAGACATAAATGCACTGGTTGCCGCGATGCTTCTGGAAGCGCACCCACATATCGGTCTGGATATATTCCAGCATATGGCCAAGGTGAATCGAACCGTTGGCGTAGGGCAGGGCGCTGGTGACGAGGATCTTGCGTGGTTCGGACATGTGGGGCTTCGCTACTTGATGAAACGGAGGTCGGCCACTATAAAGCGCCGGGCAAGATATTTCACCCCTGCAAATCGTTGCCGGGCGTGCCGTCCGGAGGATAGAAGGGGTAGGATACCCGCCATCTTTTCCCAGTCTTGTTATCGGAGTTGCCCATGAGCGCCGTCACTCGCGCAGCGGTGGAAGCCGTCCTCAGCCAATACACCGACCCTTACCTGAACCAGGACCCGGTCAGCGCCGGTTGCGTGAAGCACATCGAGATCGTCGGTGACCGCGTCAACGTGCAGCTGGAAATCGGTTACGCCGCCGGTCTGTTCAAGAGCGGCTGGGCGCAAATGCTGCAACTGGCCATTGAAAACCTTGATGGCGTGACCGCGGCGAAAGTCGAGATCAACACCGTGATCGCCGCGCACAAGGCGCAGGCGCAGATTCCGGGGCTGGCCAACGTCAAGAACGTGGTTGCCGTTGCTTCGGGCAAGGGCGGTGTGGGTAAATCGACCACCGCCGCCAACCTCGCGCTGGCCCTGGCCCGTGAAGGCGCCAAGGTCGGGATTCTCGACGCCGATATCTACGGCCCGAGCCAAGGCATCATGTTCGGCATCCCCGAGCGCACCCGCCCGGAGGTCAAGGATCAGAAGTGGTTCGTGCCGCTCAAGGCCCATGGCGTTGAAGTCATGTCGATGGCGTTCCTGACCGACGACAACACGCCGATGGTCTGGCGTGGGCCGATGGTCTCCGGCGCGCTGCTGCAACTGGTTACGCAAACCGCGTGGGGCGACCTCGATTATCTAGTCATCGACATGCCGCCAGGCACCGGCGACATTCAACTGACTTTGGCGCAAAAAGTCCCGGTGGCTGGTGCGGTGATCGTCACCACGCCACAGGATCTGGCATTGCTGGATGCGCGCAAAGGCGTGGAAATGTTCCGCAAGGTCAACATTCCGGTGTTGGGCGTGGTGGAAAACATGGCCGTGCACATTTGCTCGAACTGCGGGCATGCCGAGCATCTGTTCGGTGAGGGTGGTGGTGAAAAACTGGCGACCCAGTACGGCGTAGAGCTGCTGGCTTCGCTGCCATTGTCGATGCTGATCCGCGAACAGGCCGACGGCGGCAAGCCAACCGTGATCGCCGAGCCGGACAGCCAGATTGCCATGGTCTATCAGGAACTGGCCCGCCACGTTGGTGCGCGGATTGTGTTGCAGGAAGCGGCGACGCCGGCGATGCCGAACATCACCATCAGCGACGATTGATACATCAGCAACACCGATAACCCTGTAGGAGTGAGCCTGCTCGCGATAGCGGAATAACATTCAACAGATTTGTTGAATGAATGACCGCAATCGCGAGCAGGCTCACTCCTACATTTGTTTTGTGTTGGCAGTTAGATACGCAACCCGCCATCCATCTCCAGAATACGCCCGGTGTAGTAGTCGTTCTCGAAGATATACGCCGCCGAATGGGCGATTTCTTCCGGCTTGCCCATGCGCTTGAGCGGAATCCCCGAAGTCATCTTCTCCAGCGCTTCCGGTTTCATGCCCAGGGTCATCTCGGTTTCGATGAAGCCCGGTGCAATCCCCGCCACGCGAATGCCGTAACGCGCCAGCTCTTTGGCCCAGGTCACCGTCGCCGCCGCAACACCGGCCTTGGCCGCCGAATAGTTGGTCTGGCCAACGTTGCCCGCACGCGAGATCGACGAGATATTGATGATCGCGCCGCTGGTCTTTAGCTCAACCATTTTTGCAGCCACTTCACGGGTGCAGAGGAACACGCCGGTCAGGTTGACGTCGATGACGGCCTGCCACTGTGCCAGGCTCATCTTGGTCATTTCGCCGTCCTTGACCTTGAGCAGCAGGCCATCACGGAGGATCCCAGCGTTGTTGATCAGGCCGTGGATCGCGCCGAAGTCGGCGGCGACCTGGGCGACCATGTGCTCGACCTGCTCTTCATTGGCGACGTTGCAAAGATAGCTGCGCGCCTCGACGCCCTTGGCTTTGCAGGCCGCGACCGCGTCGTCGAGTTTTTCCTGATTGAGGTCGACCAGCGCGAGCTTCGCGCCTTTGCCGGCGAAATACTCGGCCATCGAGCGGCCCAAACCCTGGCAACCGCCAGTGATAATGATTACTTTGTCGTTGAGTTGCATTCGCATGCCCCGATAGCAGTCTGAGTCGTTTTTGTTTTCAGCGACTCCCGATCTGCACCGGCCGTGGCTGGGTTGCACATGAGAGTTGCCCGCCGGCGTGACTGGGACTTGATCCCAGGCGCCTGTCCGTTTTTTCGACGGATTCTATTTAAGGAGTCATAAATTGAGCGTTGAAGTGGCGAAGAATGCCCGAGAATTGCTTCTCAAGGAATACCGTGGAGTGCTGTCGACCCACTCCAAATCGATGCCCGGTTTTCCTTTTGGCTCCGTGGTGCCGTACTGCCTGGACGAGCAGGGCCGGCCGCTGATCCTGATCAGCCGCATCGCCCAGCACACCCACAACCTGCAAAAAGACCCGAAGTGCTCATTGCTCGTCGGCGAGCGTGAGGCAGATGATGTGCAAGCCGTTGGTCGCCTGACCTATCTGGCGGAGGCGCAAAAGCTCGAAGACGTTGCCGCGATCGAAGCCGCCGCCGAGCGTTACTACCGTTATTTCCCCGATTCGCAGAACTACCACAAGGCCCACGATTTCGACTTCTGGGTGTTGAGCCCGGTGCGTCATCGCTACATCGGCGGTTTCGGCGCGATTCACTGGGTAGATCAACTGACCCTGGCCAACCCGTTCGCTGGCAAGGCTGAAATCAGCATGGTCGAGCACATGAACAGTGACCACGCCAAAGCCATCGCGCACTACGTCGACCTGGCCGGTCTGCCGAAAACCGTGCCGGCGCAACTGGCCGGGATCGACACCGAGGGCATGCACCTGCGCATCGGTCAGGCGTTGTACTGGCTGCCGTTCCCGGCACCTTGTAATACGCCGACACAAGTGCGCGAAGCCTTGGTTTCTCTGGCTCACGCCGAGGTCTGGCCAAAAAATGAGGTGGCTGGTGCTTGAATTCACGAAAGGGCGACGTCATCTAAGGCTTACTGCAAGGCATTTCTTGCGTTGAGGAAACTTTGATGCGCCCTTTTCTGTTGCTCTTTCTGCTGTTTCCGGTGCTGGAGCTGTTCGTATTCGTCAAAGTGGCAGGGGCTATCGGGTTTTTCCCGGCCCTGCTGCTGATCATTGTCGGCTCGATGTTCGGCATTTTCGTGCTGCGCGTCGCCGGTCTGGCCACTGCATTGCGTGCCCGTGAAAGCCTGAACCGCGGCGAACTGCCTGCGCAAACCATGCTGGAAGGTTTGATGCTGGCATTGGCCGGTGGCCTGTTGATCCTGCCGGGCTTCATCAGTGACGTGGTCGGTCTGGTGATGTTGCTGCCATTCACCCGTCGCCTGCTGGCGAACAAAATGCGCCAGCGCGCCGAAGAACAGGCCATGCGCCAGCGTGCGTTCGCCGACGACCTGCAACCCCGTGGCGGTCCTGCACCGCGCCAGCCTCTGGGCCGCGAGGGTGACGTGATCGAAGGCGAGTTCGAACACCGGGACTCCAAGTAACATCTGCATCGACACGGCACCTTCGGGTGCCGTGTTCGTTTATGGGCTGCTTTTGTGCAGCACATCGGTGAAAATTTTTTCGCCTCGCCCTTGTAATAAGCTTATGCGCCCTTATGTATCGGTCACCGAAAGGTTTCCGGTATTTGAACCGGACAGACTTCCGCGGTTCGCTTGACGAATCGCAACCGGCGCAGGCCGGATTTGTTAAACCCGCCGGGACTACACCGGCCGATGAAAACCACAATTAGGAGAGATCGACAATGAAGCTTCGTCCTCTGCATGACCGCGTCGTAATCCGTCGCAGCGAAGAAGAAAAGAAAACCGCTGGCGGTATCGTCCTGCCAGGTTCGGCTGCTGAAAAAGCCAACCACGGTGTGATTCTCGCTGTAGGCCCGGGCAAAGCTCTGGAAAACGGCGAAGTGCGCGCACTGTCCGTGAAAGAAGGCGACAAGGTTGTGTTCGGTCCTTACTCCGGCAGCAACACAGTGAAAGTCGACGGCGAAGACCTGCTGGTAATGAGCGAGAACGAAATCCTCGCTGTTATCGAAGGCTGATAACCCCGTTCATTTTCCCGCTACTACAAAGTATTTAAGGAATATCGATCATGGCTGCTAAAGAAGTTCTGTTTGGCGATTCCGCCCGTAAAAAAATGCTCAAGGGCGTCAACGTCCTGGCTGACGCTGTAAAAGCGACCCTGGGCCCGAAAGGCCGTAACGTGATCATCGAGAAGAGCTTCGGCGCTCCGACCATCACCAAGGACGGCGTTTCCGTCGCCAAAGAAATCGAACTCGAAGATCGCTTCGAAAACATGGGCGCGCAGCTGGTCAAAGACGTTGCCTCCCGTGCCAACGATGACGCTGGTGACGGTACTACCACCGCTACCGTTCTGGCTCAGTCGATCGTCAACGAAGGCCTGAAAGCCGTCGCTGCCGGCATGAACCCGATGGACCTGAAGCGCGGTATCGACAAAGCGACCATCGCTATCGTCAAAGAGCTGAAGAACCTGTCCAAGCCATGCGCTGACACCAAGGCCATCGCTCAGGTAGGCACCATCTCCGCCAACTCCGACAACTCCATCGGCGACATCATTGCCGAAGCCATGGAAAAAGTCGGTAAAGAAGGCGTGATCACCGTTGAAGAAGGCACTGGCCTGGAAAACGAACTGTCGGTTGTTGAAGGCATGCAGTTCGACCGTGGCTACCTGTCCCCGTACTTCGTCAACAAGCCAGAGACCATGGTTGCCGAGCTGGACAGCCCGCTGATCCTGCTGGTCGACAAAAAGATCTCGAACATCCGTGAAATGCTGCCAGTGCTGGAAGCCGTTGCCAAAGCCGGCCGTCCACTGCTGATCGTTTCCGAAGACGTTGAAGGCGAAGCCCTGGCGACTCTGGTTGTAAACAACATGCGTGGCATCGTTAAAGTCGCAGCCGTCAAGGCGCCAGGCTTCGGCGACCGTCGTAAGGCCATGCTGCAGGACATCGCTGTTCTGACCGGCGGTACCGTTATCTCCGAAGAGATCGGCCTGAGCCTGGAAGCAGCTACCCTGGAAAACCTGGGCAGCGCCAAGCGTGTGACCATTTCCAAGGAAAACACCATCATCGTTGACGGTGCCGGTGCAGATTCCGACATCCAGGCGCGTATCGCTCAGATTCGTGCTCAGGTTGGTGAAACTTCCTCGGACTACGACCGTGAAAAACTGCAAGAGCGTCTGGCCAAGCTGTCCGGCGGCGTTGCAGTGATCAAGGTTGGCGCTGGTTCCGAAGTTGAAATGAAAGAGAAGAAAGCCCGCGTTGAAGACGCCCTGCACGCAACCCGTGCAGCCGTTGAAGAAGGCGTGGTACCTGGCGGTGGCGTTGCGCTGATCCGCGCTCTGCAAACCCTGGTTGACCTGAAAGGCGACAACGCTGATCAGGACGTGGGTATCGCTGTGCTGCGTCGCGCTGTTGAAGCACCGCTGCGTCAGATCGCTGCCAACAGCGGCGACGAGCCAAGCGTTGTCGTCAACGAAGTCAAGAACGGCAAAGGTAACTTCGGTTACAACGCTGCGACTGGCGAATACGGCGACATGATCGAAATGGGCATCCTGGACCCAACCAAGGTGACTCGTTCCGCTCTGCAAGCGGCATCGTCGATCGGCGGTCTGATCCTGACCACCGAAGCAGCTGTAGCTGACGCGCCGAAGAAAGACGGCGCTGCAGGCGGCGGCATGCCTGACATGGGCGGCATGGGTGGCATGGGCGGCATGATGTAAGCCAGCCTTACCCCTGTAACGCAAAACCCCGCTGGCGCAAGCCAGCGGGGTTTTTTATTGCCTTTGATTTAGTGTTGGCGCAAGTCCGAGTAATCGTTCATCGCTGGCAAGCCAGCTCCCACAGTGATTCGAGCGTTCACAAAATGTGTGCTCGGCACCAACCCTGTGGGAGCTGGCTTGCCAGCGATGGCGTCAGATCAGGCGCTGACCGGTTGCGCCTCGACCACGGCCGCGGTTTTCACCGCCGGGCGATACAGCACCCAGTAATACGACCCCAGACAAATCAGCCAGCAGAAAATCGCCGTCCACACGTTGTGCGAAAAGAAGTGCGCACCCTGCATCATCCGGCTGATCGAAAACACCGAACCCAGCGCGAAGGCAAAGATAAATGCCTGACGGGCCAGACGCGGACGGCGATCACGCAGGACAAAGAACAGCGCAAACAAGGTGAACCCCGTCGCCGCATGACCACCGGGCCAGCAACGGCCGGGTTTGTCCGTTTGTGGACGATGTTCCATCAGTTTGCTGTAGGTTTCATGGCCGCCGAATTGCTCCAGGCTCCATGGGCACTGCACCGCCGTCACGGCTTTGACCGGGGTAACGAACGAGGTCGCCAGGCCCAGCGACAGCACCAGACAGCCCAGTTCGCGCTTGAACGGTTTCAGTCTGCCGACGAAGAACGAGCTGATGAAGCCGAGGATGGCAAACACCGAGAACGCAATGACCACCTGCTTGGCGCGATCATGGAGGATGTCTTCAAGGAAAAAACTGTGTCGCCCGATAAAGTCACCTGCGACCGGGTCATAGAACAGTCGGGCCAGATCCATGTCCAGATCAGTCAATTCAAGCAGCACCAGAATGATCGCCGCGACGGTGGGTATTCCCAGGCATAACCAAAAATTCAGTGGCCTGGAAACGGGGCGGGCAGAAGTCGACACCATGGGGCAATTCCTTGGTCGTAAATAGGGTCTGAAGAGCGCAACCGCGCGGAGTCTGCGCGCGTGCGCGTCGCCGATTTGTTAACCGAAAGTGAAAAAAACGTTGGCATGCACAATGAGCTTTTTCTCGTTAAACAACCCGACGCACGCCTAGCTCTGAGCCACACTTGGCCGTAAGCTGCGCGGGCCAAGACGGCCGTTACCCCGTACGGAGGAGGTGCCCATGCGAATTCTATTGGTCGAAGACAACCGCGACATCCTGGCCAATCTGGCCGATTATCTGGGCCTCAAAGGCTATACCGTCGATTGCGCCCAGGACGGTCTGTCGGGCCTGCACCTGGCCGCCACCGAGCATTACGACCTGATCGTGCTCGACATCATGTTGCCCGGCATCGATGGCTACACCCTGTGCAAACGCCTGCGTGAAGATGCCCGCCGGGACACGCCGGTGATCATGCTCACCGCTCGCGATCAACTGGACGATCGTTTGCAAGGCTTCAAGTCCGGGGCTGACGATTACCTCATCAAGCCATTTGCCTTGTCTGAACTCGCGGCGCGGGTCGAAGCGGTGATGCGACGTGCTCAGGGTGGTGGCCGCCGTGCCCTGAAAGTCGCAGATCTGAGTTACGACCTCGACACGCTGGAAGTGACCCGCGATGGCAAACTGCTCAAACTCAACCCGGTAGGCCTCAAGCTTCTGGCCGTGTTGATGCAGAAGAGCCCACACGTACTGCGTCGGGAAATTCTCGAAGAAGCGTTGTGGGGCGATGATTGCCCGGACAGCGACAGCCTGCGCAGCCACGTTCACCAACTGCGACAAGTCATTGATAAACCTTTTGCCAAACCACTGCTGCACACTGTGCACGGGGTGGGTTACCGGCTGGCCGACGTGTAATGGAGTTCAGGCAAAGTCTTTCCCAGCGGATCATCATTGCTTTTGCCTTGATGAGCGCACTTGTGGCCGGCGCCTTCGCGATGGGCATCGTCGCGACCGTGCACCTGGTGGAAGAAAAATTGATTTCGGCGGGGCTGGGCGGCGATCTGCAACGGCTTCTGCTGATGGACAACGTTTCGGACTGGAGCCATCGCCCGGAACCCGACCAGTTGTTCTATTTCAGTGGCGGGCCGGGCGATTTTGAGCTGCCCAAGGACCTGCGTCACCTCGATTCGGGTTTCCATGAAGTGTTCCGCGAGCAGCTGTCGTATCACGCGATGGTCGAGGTCGTCGACGGTCGGCGTTATGTGCTGCTGCAGGATCAAAGTGATTTCGAAGAGCGCGAGCGCGTGCTGTTTGCCGTGGTGCTGGTCGGCTTCGTGCTCAGTCTGGCCCTGGCGGTATTCCTCGGGTGGGTGCTGGCGCGCAAGGTAATGGCGCCGGTGGTGCGACTGGCCCGGCAGGTGCGCCATCGCGATCAGTTGCTCGGTCTGGCGCCGCCGCTGGCACCGGATTATGCGGCAGACGAGGTGGGTGAACTGGCGGTGGCGTTCGATGCCACGCTGGGACGCCTTCGTCAGGCGCTGACGCGTGAAAGGTTGTTCACCAGCGACGTCAGCCATGAATTGCGCACGCCGTTGATGGTATTGGCCAGTTCCTGCGAACTGCTGTTGGAGAACCCGGGGATCGACCAGCGCGGCCGCTCGCAAGTCGAGCGAATTGCCCGCGCCAGTGAGGAAATGCGCGAGCTGGTGCAGACCTTCCTCATGCTGGCGCGCGCCCAGCACGAAGATGCGGGGATGGCTCTGCAGCAGAACCTCTCGCAGGTGGCCGAAAACTTATTGTGTCTGTGGCGCGGGCCGATCGAGAGCAAAGGCCTGAATCTGGTCTTCGAACCTGGCAATCCGACGGACGCTCGTTACAACGCGACCCTGTTGAATGCCGTGATGGGTAACCTGTTGCGTAACGCGCTGCATTACACCGAGAAAGGCTTCATTCGCCTGACACTCACGGCCAACGGCTTTGTGGTGGAAGACTCCGGTGTCGGCATTCCGGAAGAAAAGCGTGAAGCCATGTTCGAGCCTTTCGTGCGTGGCAGCGAAAAGCGCGGCGAAGGCTTGGGGTTGGGATTGTCGCTGGTTCAGCGGATCTGCGAGAACCAGGGCTGGACCGTCAGCTTGAGCACGATGGAACCCAATGGCTGCCGCTTCGAGGTGGATCTGGGCAAAATCTGACGCACGGAGTGGCTCGATGCTACTCCCTCCTTCCTGTCTAAATCCTGTATAACGCTGTAATAATTTGTCTATTTACCGGACATTTTTTTCACAAATGGATGACCTGACGCTGACATGCCGCTCCTTAAGGTGGTGACATCAGCAATTCAGGAGTCCAGGTGATGGCCGGTCCGATCAAACTCGATTTTTCCGAGAAGTACGACGATCAACACGCGCAGAAATACCTGCGCAAGCACAAAGAAAGCCTTGGACGTCGTCTCTCCCATTGGCGTGACGAACAGCTAGCCCGCAAGGCGCTGGCGTTGGTGGGTGAGCCGGGACTGGTGCTGGATTTGCCTTGCGGTGCCGGGCGTTTCTGGCCGTTGTTGGGCGAAAAGGCCAACCGGGTGATTATCGGCGCGGACAATTCCGAGTCGATGATCAAGACGGCCATGGAGTCGCAACCGGCGGATGTAGTGAAACGGGTACAACCCTTGCACACCTCTGCCTTCGACATTGCCTTGCCTGACAACGCGGTCGACAGCATTTTCTGCATGCGTTTGCTCCACCACATCGGTGAAGCCGAGCATCGCCGGGCGATTCTGAGCGAATTCGAGCGCGTTACCCGGGACAGTGTGATCGTTTCGCTGTGGGTTGATGGCAATTTCAAAGCCTGGAAACGCCAGCGAGCCGAGCGCAACCGTGACAAACGCGAGTATCAGAATCGCTTTGTGTTACCGGCCGCTACGGTGGAAAAGGAGTTCGAGGAAGCAGGTTTTCGGATTCAGGAACAACTGGACTTTATTCCGCTCTACGCCATGTGGCGGGTTTACGTATTACGCAAGAGGTAACAGGATGGCAGTGCAATTTGCAGCAGAAACGGACGTCGCTCCGCAAGATCGCTTTGACTTTTACTGGAACCAGCGCGGCGAGTGGGTGGAAGAACCCAACGTTCGACGTGGTGGGGAAAGTGGCGTGCAAAGGGTCGTGGGGCGCGATGGTCAACTGCTGTATGCCAAGCGCCAGACCGGTCATATCTATCGCAGTTGGTTGCACCCTTTTGGCCGTCCTACTGTTTTGCGTGAACTTGATGCGCTGACCGGCGTGAGCAAGCTCGGTGTGCGCGTGCCGCAAATCGTTTTCTGCGGCGCCCAGCCTGATCCGCAGCACAAATGGCGTGCACTGCTGGTCACCAAGTCCCTGGACGGTTTCCAGGAACTGGAACATTGGCTGGCGGCTGCCGGCGGTCGCGATCAGTGCGGCGATGTGGTGTATGAGCGTGTGCTCAAGGACCTCGCCGAAAACCTGGCGCGCATGCACAAGGGCCGTTGGCAGCACAGCTGCATCTACATCAAACACGTGTTTGTGCGTGTGACGGGCGAAGGCGACTCGGCCAAGGTCGAGGTCGCTTTGATCGATCTGGAGAAATGCCGCCAGCGTCTGACCGCCTATCGCGCCGCTTCCCACGACATGAAGCAATTGCGCCGCCATTCGTCGTTCCGCGACGCGGACTGGAAAAAACTCGTCTACTTTTATGAGACGGCGTTTGGCAGCGCTATCAAAGGTTTATAGCGATGAAACTAGAAATTGCACGAGGTTTGTTTTTAGTTGGAGCCTTGGCAGTTGCGTCATTGGCGGTGGCTGCCTGGGAGCAGCCCCGCATGCAGGTGGTGGGCGCGTCCGTAGACGACGCCCACTGCGCAGTCCCACGGGTGGCGAAAGCCTCCGTGGCGACCAAACCCGATCATGATCTGTTGTTGTTCATGTTCGGACTTTCTCAAGGGATGAGGCCGCAGAGTTGAAACGATTGAAGCCCACATAAAAGGCCTCGCAGATGCGAGGCCTTTTTTATGCCCGGAGCAACACAGATCCCTTGTAGGAGTGAGCCTGCTCGCGATAGCGATTTGTCAGTTAAAAATGATTTAAATGACACACCGCTATCGCGAGCAGGCTCACTCCTACAGGGGTTATGCGGTTGGCTTGGGATCGGGTTTCGCCAGCAGGGTGTAAACGCACGGCAAGACGAACAGCGTAAACAACGTGCCAATCGACATCCCCGTGGCAATCACCATGCCGATATCAAAACGGCTCACTGCACCGGCGCCCGTGGCCAGAATCAGCGGCACCATACCAAACACCATCGCCGCCGTGGTCATCAACACCGGCCGCAAGCGAATCGCCGCCGCTTCCTCAACGGCTTCGCGCGCCGTCAGGCCCTTGTCCTTGCGCAACTGGTTGGCGAACTCGACGATCAGGATGCCGTGTTTACTGATCAGCCCGATCAGCGTCACCAACCCGACCTGGGTATAGATGTTCATGCTCGACCAGCCGAGGAACAGCGGAATCAACGCCCCACAGATCGACAACGGCACCGTCACCAGGATCACCAGCGGATCGCGGAAGCTTTCGAACTGCGCCGCCAGCACCAGAAAGATAATCGCCAGCGCCAGCGCGAAGGTTACCCACAGGGCACTGCCTTCCTGCACGAACTGTCGCGATGCGCCGCCGTAGTCGAAAGCAAACCCGGCCGGTGCTTCTTCGCGGGCAATCTGCAACACGGTGTCGATAGCTTCACCCATGCTCACCAACGGGAAACCGGAGATCTTCGCGGCGTTAAGTTGCTGGAACTGATTGAGCTGGCGCGGTCGAGCGCGGTCGCTGACCTTGATCAGCGTCGACAGCGGCAATAACTCGCCCTGAGTGTTTTTCACGTAGTAGTTGTTCAGCCAGTCCGGATTATCACGATAGGGGCGCTCGACCTGGGCAATGACCTTGTAGCTGCGCCCATCAATGGTGAAACGGTTGATTTCCGCCTCGCCCAACAGCGTCGCCAGCGTGCCGCCGAGATCCTGCATCGACACGCCCATCTGCGCTGCTTTGGCGCGGTCAATATCGACCACCACCTCGGGTTTGTCGAACGCCAGATCGAGATCGACGAAGGCGAACTTGCCCGACTCCATTGCACGTTTCTTGATCCGGTCTGCCACTTGCAGCAGTAGTTCATAGTCGTTGGCGGTGTTGACCACGAACTCAAACGGCAGGCCTTCACCGGTGCCGGGCAGGGAGGGCAGGTTGAAACCAAAGATCTGCAAGCCAGGAATGCCTTCCAGTTTGCCTTGTACCTCGGGGAGGATTTGCATCTGCGTGCGACTGCGCTCGTTCCATGGTTTGAGCAGGAAACCGCCGATGCCGGCCTGCACGCCGTTGTAGCCGTTGATCTGGAACGAGGAGTAGTACTCCGGGAATTCCTTGAAGATTTTGATGAACTCGTCGGTGTAGGTACTCAGGTAATCGAGGTTGGTTGGCTGCGGCGCAGTGGCCATCATGAAAATGATGCCCTGATCTTCGTCCGGGGCCAGTTCCGATTTGGTGAACTTGAGGAACACCGGGATCAGGCACAACACGATCACTGCGAACACCAGCACCACCGGACGCGTGTTCAGCGTGCCGTGGAGCATGCTCTGATAGCGGCGCTTGAGGCCGTCAAAAATGCGGTCGAGGCGGTGCGCGAGGCCGCTGGGATTTTCCTCGTGGCGTAGCAAAAACGCGCACATCATCGGCGACAGGGTCAGGGCGACGATCCCGGAGATCACCACGGCGCCGGCCAGGGTCAGCGCAAACTCCTTGAACAACGCTCCGGTCAGCCCGGTGAGGAAACCGATCGGCGCATACACCGCCGCCAAGGTGATGGTCATCGACACCACCGGCATGGCGATTTCCCGTGCGCCTTCCAGCGCCGCATCAAATGGCGTCTTGCCTTCCTCGATATGCCGGTGAATGTTTTCCACCACGACAATCGCATCGTCCACCACCAGACCGATGGCCAGCACCATCGCCAGCAGCGTCAGCAGATTCATCGAGTAGCCCATCATCTGCATGAAGAACATCACGCCGATCATCGACAGCGGAATGGTCACCACCGGGATTACTACCGAGCGCAATGCGCCGAGGAATAGGAACACCACGACGATGACGATCAGCACCGCCTCGAACAGGGTTTTTACCACTTCATCGATCGAGGCCTGGATAAACAGTGTGGCGTCGTAGGCGATCTCGCTTTTCAGGTTCGGCGGCAGTTGCGCTTCCAGCTCCGGCATCAGCTTGCGCACTTCCTTGATCACATCCAGCGGGTTGGCGCCCGGGGTGGCCTTGATGCCGATGTACACCGACGGCGTGCCGCCAAACGAGCTGATCGAGTCGTAGTTTTCCGCGCCCATTTCCACCCGCGCGACATCACTCAGCAACACGCGGCTGTCGCCACTGACCTTGAGCGGAATCGCCGCGAAGGCTTCAGCGGATTTCAGTTCGGTGTTGGCGTTGATGCTGGTGACCACGTACTCGCCTTTCACTTCGCCAGCAGCGGAGAGGAAGTTGTACTGGCGCACGGCGTTGGTCACATCGCTGGCGCTGAGGCCGAAACCGGCGAGTTTCACCGGGTCGAGCCACAGGCGCATGGCGAACACCTGATTGCCGAGAATCTCCGCCTCGGCCATGCCCGGCAAGGTCGCCAGTTTTGGCTGGATCACCCGTGACAGGTAGTCGGTGATTTGCGGGTTGCTCAAATCCTTGCTGAAGAAGCTGATGTACATCAGCGCCGAGGCGTCGGCGGACTCCTTGCTCAGCACCGGGTCTTCGGCGTCCTGTGGCAGCTTGTTTTTCACCTCGTTGGCTTTGGCCAGCAGTTCGGTGAACAAACGGTCGGTGTTGGAGCCGATGCGCGCGTAGATCGAGATCACCGAGAAGTTCTGCCGGCTGACCGAAGTCATGTAGTCGATGCCCTCGGCGCTGGCGAGGCTCTGCTGCATAGGTTGGGTGATGTAGCCCTGAATGGTTTCGGCGTTGGCCCCGGGGTAAGCGGTGGTCACCGTGATCAGGGCGTTTTCCATTTGCGGGTATTGGCGCAGCGGCAACTTGCTCCAGGCCTGAAAGCCCAGCAGCACAATCAACAGGCTGACCACGGTGGCGAGCACCGGGCGGCGGATGAACGGATCAGTAAAAGCCATGGGATTTCCTTGATCAGTCGGCGCGCGGCGGACTGTTCTGCTCGCCGAGGGTCTTGTCGTCGCTGATGGCAATGTGGGCGCCGTTGTCCAGTTTGATCTGGCCAGCCGTTACCACTTGTTCGCCGCTCTGCACGCCCTTGTTGATCATCACCAGGCCATCGCGGCGTTCACCGGTTTCGATGAAGCGGCGTTCGGCGATCAGCACCGGTTGGCCCTTGTCGTCCTTTTCGAGACTGCCGTCTTCGGCTTTCTTTTGCCCGACCACGTAGATCGAGTTGCCGTAGAGGGTGTAGGTGATCGCGCTCTCCGGCACGACGATGTGTTTCTGCGGATCCGGCAACAACACCTCGAGGCTGGCGAACATGCCCGGCAGCAATTTGCCGTCGGGGTTGGCCAGCGTGGCGCGAACCAGAATGTTGCGCGTAGTGCTTTCGACGATCGGGTTGATCGCGCTGATCTTGCCGGCGAAGTTTTGCTTGGGATAGGCGGCGACTGCAATCTGCACCGGCTGACCGATGGCCAGTTTCGGCACCGATTGTTCGGGCAGGTAGAAGTCGGCGTAGAGGCTGCTCAAGTCCTGCAGCGTGGCGATTTTGGTGCCGCTGGCGAGGTAGTCGCCGACGTCGACCTGACGGATGCCGATGGTGCCGCTGAACGGTGCGAGGATGCGTTTTTTCGCCAGCGAAGCGTTGAGCTGATTGACCGTGGCTTTATTTTTCTGCAGTACAGCGGAGAGCCGGTCGTACTCGCCTTTGGAGATTGCGCGGCTGTCGACCAGTTGCGCGCCACGGCCGAAGTCCAGTTGCGCCAGACCGAGATCAGCCTTGGCGGTTTCCAGCAGGGCGGTTTCGACGCCACTGTCGAGTTGCAGCAAGGGTTGCCCGGCCTTGACCTTCTGTCCGGACTCGAACTTGAGTTCGGTGACGGTGCCGGCGACTTCCAGGCTCAGCTCGACACCTTGCAGCGCCTTGAGCGTGCCGACGGTCGGCAGACGCATCTGCCACGGCTGTTCGGTGGCATTGGCCACGGCAACGCTGATCGGCGGTTTCGGCTTGGAAAAGCCCTGGATCATTGTGTAGATCGAAAAGGCTTTGTATCCGCCCAGCACCAGGACGATCAACAAAACAACACCCAACATGATCAGCATGCGGCGACGCAGCATATTTCCAGTTCCTTGGATAAATCAGGTGAGACAGGCGGGCACATTACTCCGAGTACAGGGGGGATTCCAACTGGCAGTTCTTACAGGGGGGCGCAAAAAGATCGCAGCCTGCGGCAGTTCCTGCAGAGGAGTGCATTCCAATGCAGGAGCTGCCGCAGGCTGCGATCTTTTAAGGCAGTTTTACGCCATCAAGTGCAGATGGTTGTCCCAGAGCCCCGCCGGTAATTCCAGTGGCTTGGCCAGCAGCTCATCCTGACGGCAATCGTAGTAACGGCAACGTCCTTGCCCGGAGGTCACGACAAAACCGTCCTTCACCGCACCCACACCCGCGCAATCGGGCAACGGCGCGTCGAGGCGCACCTCGCCACTGTCCAGATCCCAGATAAAGAAGCGGTTGCCACGCGGCGCCGTCAGCGCAACCAGGCGCAAGTCGCTGTGCACCGCAACACTGGCGGTGTAATGCCCCATCGACTGCAACTGATGCTCCGGCACCGGGAACGCCACGAACGGCTGCCCCGGACGCTTGATCGCCAGCAACTCCGAACGCTCATGCGAGGCGCCCATGAACTGCTGACCGGCGACGATGGTGCCATCGCTGGCGATGCCCAGATGGCGCACGCTGTTCATCTGCTGGGCGAGGGTTTCCTTGCTCAGCAGGGTGCCATCGCGCTGCATCAGCACCAGACTTGGCTCCATGGCGTTGAGGTTCATGTCGACGCGGCTTTCCGCCTCGGTACGAATCCCGCCATTGGCCACCACCAGCGTCTCGCCATCGGGCATCCACGACACCTGATGCGGGCCGAGGCCGTGGGTGGAAATTTCGCCGGTGTGCACCAGCCGTTCGCCTTCGAACTTGTACACACCGAGCAAACCACGGCCAGGATCGGTGGTGTCGTTCTCGGTGGCGTACAGGTATTCGCCGTCCTTGTGCACCACGGCGTGGCCGTAGAAGTGCCGGTTCGGCTGCGAGGTCACCGTCTGCAGCAACTTACCGTCGCGCAGGTCGATCAGGTAACTCTCGGTGCCCGGGCGACGTGCGACGAACAGTGCAATCGGCTGCGTCGGATGGTTGATGATGTCGTGGCAGCGTTGGCCGACTTCGGTGGCGAACACCCGCGTGCCATCCAGCCGATAGCCGACGGCGTAGTGCTTGCCGTCGGTGTCGTCGCGCGCCGACAGCAACAGCGGGCTCTGATCCTTGCGTTTGAACAGCGTCCAGCCGCCCAGCGTCACTGCTCCCAGCAGTGCACTACCTAAAGTCAGAACCTGACGTCGCAGCATGGCACTTGCCCTCATCAGTCACCGTCGTTGGCGTTGAAGCCCAGTTGGATGCCCAGCGCCTTGGCCAGTTCGCCTTCGTGCAGGCGATGGACGACGTTGAGGCTGTCGTAGATGTCGTTCAGTTGCTGACGACCGGCGTCGTCTTCGAGCATTTCGCCGAGCGAACGCTGAGTGCTGTCGAACAGTTTCAGCGAAGCGGCGTAGGCAGCGTCGATCTTGTCCGCCAGTGGCTTCTGCTCAGCCGGCAACAGACCGCGCAGGCCTTTGTTGTCGACACCTTCCCAGACGGTTTTGGCAGCGGCGAGGCTGGCTTCCAGTGCGGTCAGCGAGGACTGGCTGCGCCAGGCATCGGCCTGGAACGGTTGAGGCACGCCTTTGCTCTGGCGGCCCATTGGCGTGCCGAGTTTTTTCTTCAGAGTGTCCAGTGCAGTGACTTGCACACGCAGCAGATCGGCGATCGCTTCGTGGGAGTCGGCATAGCGCTGGTTGGGGAACTTGGTCATCTGCGCGAGCATGCCGTCAGTGTTGTTCCAGCCCTGCAGAATCTCTTCGGCCAGTTGCTTCTGTCGTTCGCCAATGGCGATCAGCAGTGGGCAGTACTTGGCTTTCTGCTCGGCGTTGGCCACGTCAGGCTTGGCGTCGAACAGGATGTACTCGTACGCCGACAGACCTTGAACGACTACGCTCGATTTGGCCAGGGCGGCGGCGTCGATCTGCGGCTGCGCGACGACCAATTGCTCGACCTGACGGCCGACGAGGTTCTTCTTGTCCGGCCAGAACTGTACTTGCCACGAACGGTTGCCCTCGGCCAACGGGCCGATCAGCAGCGGTTGCAGCTCGGCCCAGGCTTTCTGCGCGTGCAGGAAATCGGCGCGGGCGGTTTCCAGGGTTTCCTTGCCCTGGCAGTAGGCGAGGGCGCTGACCGCCAGTTGCTTGTCGGCCTCGACCCAACGAGTGTAGGTCGGCAGGATCACTGATTTGGCGATGGCCGCCGACGTGACCGCTTGCGGATCCTGCGGCGAGCAGGCACCGAGGGCGAGCGCGGCAAGGCTGGTGAACAGTAGCTTGGGACGGAACATGTCGGGCTCCCGATTCTTTTCAGTGTTTAAAGTGAGTTCAAAAACGCCAGCAGCGCGGCACGCTGCTCGGCATTGAAAGACAAAACCTGTTGCTGCGCGGCTTGCGCTTCGCCGCCATGCCAAAGCACCGCTTCGAGCAGATCGCGCGCGCGACCGTCATGCAAAAACTGTGTGTGGCCGCTGACGGCTTGCGTCAGGCCGATCCCCCACAACGGCGGCGTGCGCCAGTCGCGGCCAGAGGCCTGGAATTCCGTACGGTTGTCGGCCAAGCCGTCGCCCATGTCATGCAGCAACAGATCGCTGTACGGACGAATCACCTGATTGGCCAATTCAGGTTCGGCTGCGTTGGCGACGGTGGTGTATTTCGGCGTGTGGCACGAATCGCAACCGGCCTGGAAAAACAGGTTCTTGCCGGCCAGCACTTGTTCATCGTTGACGCCACGCCGCGCGGGTACGGCGAGGTTACGGCTGTAGAACAGCACCAGACGCAGGATGTTGTCGCTGACTTCCGGCTCGCCGTCCGGGCCATTGCCGTTCGGTGCCTGTTTGCAGGCAGTTTGCGCGTCGGTGCAGTCATCAAAGGGTCTCAAACTCGTCGTAAGACCCATATCACCGGAAAACGCGTGAACATTTTGTTGATTGAGGTTCGGTTGCCCGGCTTTCCAGCCGAATCTGCCCATGACGGTCTTCTGCAACGCATCATCCCAGACCTGATTGGGACGGCCATTGATGCCTTTGTTGTCTTTGGCTTGCGCGGTGGCGTTGGCCAGAATCGCTTCTTCGGGGATCGCTTCGAGCAGGCCCAGACCAATCATCGGCGGGGCAACGCGGGCCGAGAAACGCGTGTCCGGGTGCATCGGGCCGTAGCCCAGTTGGGTGATCTGCAACACTGGCTTGCGCAACTCGACTTCGGTGCCGTCCTTGAAACGCAGGGGCACAGGCGTGTAGTCGACGCGCACTTTGCCTTCGGGGGCTACGCCGGGCACGGCCATGTCCTGGAACTGGCCGCCGTAGACCGGCTCCGGCACTACGCCGACCTGCTCAATGAGCTTGGCGAATTGCGGCGCATCAGGGATCGACAGGCGCACCAGCATCGATACCGCGTTGGCGGCATCCGGCGTTGGCGGATGGCCGCGACCGTCCTTGATGTGGCAGTTCTGGCAGGCGTTAGTGTTGAACAGCGGGCCGAGACCATCGCGCGCAGTGGTGGTCGACGGTGCGATCACCCATGGGCTGCGGAAGAAACTGTTGCCGACACTGAAATCCACCCGCCGCGACGGTGGCAGATTCGCCGAAGGCAGGGAGAATGCGTTCTGATCGGTCTTGCGCACGGTCGCTGCACCGCCCGAACGTGCTTCACCCGGCTCAGCCTTGGTGAAACGCGGGGCGTCATCGCACGCACTCAGGCCCAGGGCCAGCAACAGTGCGGACAAGCGAAGAGGCAGCGAGGGCATCAGACATCCTGCGGACGGGCGAAAATAAAGGCGCAAAGTCTAACAGGGCGAAGGAGTTTGAATAAGAGGAATTATCGTTTGCTTGATACAACGCGAATCTGAAGGCCTATGCAAAACCGCTGTAGGAGCTGCCGAAGGCTGCGATCTTTTGATCTGTCTTTTTAGAAGCAAAGTCAAAAGATCGCAGCCTTCGGCAGCTCCTACAGTGAGCCGTGTACGGCAGGTATGAAAAAGGCGACCCGAAGGTCGCCTTTTTTTGACGCAGACGCAGTTGATCAGAACTCGTGATCAGCGTTGTCCGGGTTCAGGTCGCTGATGCCCAGTTTGCCGGCCGCGGCTTCGATCGAACCGGTCTGCTTGACCAGCGATGCGATCGCGTCGCGAACGATCTGGTTGCCAGCGGTGTTGCCGGCAGCGATCAACTGGTCGTAGTGCTCACCCTTGTTGGCGTGATCGACCATGACCTGGATCTTGGCTTCAGTGGCGGCCAGATCGGCTTTCAGTGCGGTGTCGGCAGCCGGGTCGGCCTTGGCCACCAGCGACGACAGGCTGGCGCCGGTCATTTTGGTGCCGTCAACACGGGTGTACTCGCCCAGGTAGACGTTACGAATGCCTTTGGCATCGTAGAAGTGCGAGTTGTGGGTGTTGTCGCTGAAGCAATCCTGCTCGTCTTCAGGGGAGTTGGCTTCCAGGGAAACCTTCATGCGCTCGCCGGCCAGTTCGCCCAGGGACAGGCTGCCCATGCCGAAGAGCATTTTGCGCAGACCGGTTTCGCCCGGCTCGGCTTCCAGGGTGGCGCGGTAGTTGTCAGCCACGTTCGGCTTCCAGTTGCCGACCATTTCTTCCAGGTCGCTGACCAGCAGTTGGGTCACGGACTTCAGGTAAGCACGACGACGATCGTTGTGACCGCCAGTGGCGCCGGCGCCTTCCAGGTAGTCGGAGGCCGGACGGTTGCCAGCGCCTGGGCCGGTGCCGTTGAGGTCTTGGCCCCAGAGCAGGAATTCGATCGCGTGGTAGCCGGTGGCGACGTTGGCTTCGGAACCGCCCAGCTCGTTGAGGCTGGCGAGTTTTTCCGGGGTGATGTCTTTGACGTCGACCTTGTCTTCGCCGACCTGAACTTCGGTGTTGGCGATGATGTTGGCGGTGGCGCCCGGGTTACCCAAAGCGTGCTCGTAGGATTTGTCGACGTAGTCGATCAGACCCTCGTCCAGAGGCCAGGCGTTAACCTGACCTTCCCAATCGTCGATGATGGTGTTGCCGAAGCGGAACACTTCGCTCTGCAGGTACGGAACGCGCGCGGCGACCCAGGCAGCCTTGGCGGCTTTCAGGGTGTCGGCGTTCGGCTTGGCGAGGAAGGCGTCAACGGCGGTTTGCAGGGTTTTCGCGGTGGATTCGGCGTCGCTGTAAACGGCGAAGACCATGTCGGCGTAGTGCGCGACCACAGCCTTGGCGGCGGCTTCGTCGACTTTACCGGCAGTGGCAGGCGCCGCCGCAGGTGCGGTGGTGCTGGCGGCTGGGGTCGGTGCGGCCGGAGCGGCGGCCTTGTCTTTGCCTTCGCCGCAACCGGCGAGGGAAATAGCGATGGCCAGCAGACTGGCGGTAGCCAGAGGCATACGAATCATGGCGAACATCCTGCTTCGATAGTTGAGTGGACTCGCGCTGGGGGTGCGCAAAACTGCGACATAATGCAAATCTTTCGCATTATGTGTAAAGGGTTGTGGCTGGAAATATTTCTTATTTACGCAGATCAAAAGATCGCAGCCTGCGGCAGCTCCTACAGTGGGAACGCATTCCAAATGTAGGAGCTGCCGCAGGCTGCGATCTTTTGATCTTCTAGAGAATGGCCGCGTTACTGCGTTGCGCCTGTTTGAGATAGGCGCCCAGTTCCCGGGCCGGCAGCGGTTTGCTGTAGTGGTAACCCTGACCTTCGTGGCAGCCTTCGGAGATGATGTAGCTTTCCTGTTCGGCGGTTTCCACGCCCTCGGCAATCACCTGCATGCCCAGGCTCTTGCCCAGTTGAATGATCGCGCGAACGATGGTCGCATCGTCGTCGTCATCGAGCAGGTCCTGAACGAAGCTCTTGTCGATCTTGATCTTGTCCAGCGGCAGGCTTTTCAGATAGCTCAGGGATGAATAGCCGGTGCCGAAGTCATCGATGGCGATCAATGCGCCAGAGCGGCGCAGGCTGAGCAAGTGCTGGGCGGCGGTGCTGATGTCTTCCATCAGGCCGGTTTCGGTGACTTCCAGTTCCAGACTGCGCGGTGGCAGGCGGTACATCTGCAGCAGGTTGTTGACCACTCGCGGTAGCTCGGCGTGGTGCAACTGAACCGTCGACAGGTTGACCGCCATGCGCAAGTCGACGAAGCCCTGATCGTGCCATTCGCGCAATTGCTTGCAGGCCTGATCCAGCACCCATTCGCCGATGGCGATGATCGTGCCGTTCTGCTCAGCCAGCGGAATGAACAGGTCCGGCGGCACCAGACCGTGTTCCGGATGCTGCCAGCGAATCAGCGCTTCGACGCCGACCACGCGGTGATCGCGATAGCTGATCTGCGGCTGATAGACGAGGTAGAACTGATCACGCAACAGCGCATCGCGCAGGTCTTTTTCCAGTTCGCGACGGCGGCGCATCTCGCTGTCGACGCTGGCGATATAGAACTGATAACGGTTGCGCGAGCGGGTCTTGGCCAGGGTCATGGTCTGCTCGGCCTTCTGCAACAGCTTCTCGGTGCTGTCGCCGTCCTCCGGGAACAGGGTGATGCCAATGGTCGCGCGCAGGCGGATTTCCTGATGGTCGAGGGCGAACGGCGCCTCCAGATCATCAAGGATGCTTTGCGCCAGTTCGGCCGCTTCGTAAGGTTGCTCGATATCCGCTTGTACCAGTGCGAACTGGTCGCCGCCGAGACGGGCGAGGGCGCCGAGGCGACCGCTGTGGGCGCGCAGACGATCGGCCAGGGCCAGCAACAATTGGTCGCCGGTCTGGTAGCTGAATTGCTCGTTGATACCTTTGAAATCATCCAGCCCCACGCACAACACCGCGACCCGGCGTTGCAGCTTGCCGGCGTCGACCAGAATCTTGTCCAGTTGCTGCTGGAGTTGCTGGCGATTCGGCAGGCCGGTGAGGAAGTCGTACTGGGCCATGCGCAGCAGACTGTTTTCCGCTTCATGGCGCAGATGAGTGTTGCGTTCGATCGACTCGAGCAACTGATTGGCGGTGTTGATCCAGATCCCCAGCTCGTTTTTTTCGTGGCCCTTGATCTGCGGAATCTTGTGTTCGCTGGGGCGATCGGGGTTGATCTCGGTGAGGTGTTCGATGATCCGCGACAACGGCTTGGTCAGCAGCCAGTGATAGACCAGATACAACACCAGGCCCATCGCCAGTGCGCGCAACACCCCGGAAATAAAGATGATCACCGAACTGACGATAAAGCCCTCGCCATAGGTGGCGGTGTCGAGGGTGATGCTCAGGTCACCGTAGTACTCGCTGTACGGACCACGCCCTACCAGTTGCGTGGTGAAGGTGCGTTCCTGGCCGAGAATCAGGTCGGTCAGCCAGCGGCTGTTGGACTGCTGCAATTCGCGGGATTTCTGCGCGAGCATGGCTTCGTTGGGATGGCCGATAGAGGCCTGACGCACGGCATCGTCCTGGAACAGGCCTTCGATCACCTGCATGCCCATTTCCCGGTCGAGGCTGTAAACCGCCTGGGTCGAGGGATCGCGGAACATGTCGAGGATGCGTTCGGCGTCGCCGGCAACGGCCTGGCGGGTTTTGTAAGCATCGAAAACGATCTGTGCGCAGCTCAAGACTACGCCGACGATCAATGCCGACAGGAGCACGACCCGGAGCAACTTCACCGACAAGCTGTTCTTGAGTTCCAGCTTCAAAGGGTTATTCCTTGTTCCGTGCGGGTAGCGTCAAGTTGCCATGAGTATTGGCAATCCCGAGTTGGCAGTCAAAGGGACAATCAGGCCGGGGATGATTTGCCCGTGGTCTCGTCCGAAATGCTGCTGTCTGGAGTATTAGCCCTAATTTGTACTATGTCGGTAGTTTCGCCCCTCAACTTGAGCGGTTCGCAGCATTTTTTCCTCTTTTTGATGTTAGCCCGCAGTGGCACGGCAGCAAGCGGCCTGAGGCTGCATTTTCTGTTTGATCGTTCCCACGCTCCGCGTGGGAATGCCTCCAGGGACGCTCTGCGTCCAGTGACGCGGAGCGTCACGGGCTGCATGCCCACGCGGAGCGTGGGAACGATCATCGTACGGGGTCTATCCGGGCATAAAAAAACCCGGCAAAAGCCGGGTTTTTTGACTGGCGCGCAGCTTAAGCGGTGAAGGTTTTGCCTTCGAACTGCTCAGCAACGAACTTCCAGTTGACCAGGTTCCAGAACGCTTCGACATACTTCGGACGAACGTTGCGGTAGTCGATGTAGTAAGCGTGTTCCCAGACGTCGCAAGTCAGCAGCGGGGTGTCGCCGCTGGTCAGCGGGTTGCCGGCGCCGATGGTGCTGGCCAGAGCCAGGGAACCGTCAGCCTTTTTCACCAGCCAGCCCCAGCCGGAACCGAAGGTGCCGATCGAGGTTTTGCTGAACTCTTCCTTGAACTTGTCGAACGAACCGAAAGCAGCGTTGATGGCTTCAGCCAGCGCGCCGGTTGGTTGACCGCCGGCGTTTGGCGCCAGGCAGTTCCAGTAGAAAGTGTGGTTCCAGACCTGAGCGGCGTTGTTGAAGATACCGCCCGAGGAAGTCTTGACGATTTCTTCCAGGGTCTTGCCTTCGAACTCGGTGCCTGGCACCAGGTTGTTCAGGTTCACGACATAGGTGTTGTGGTGCTTGTCGTGGTGGTATTCCAGGGTTTCCTTGGAAATGTGCGGCTGCAGGGCATCGTGTGCGTAAGGCAGCGGCGGCAATTCGAAAGCCATGATGATTCTCCTAATCAGGTCTGTTGCGGTGAGCGCAAGGCCGATCACGGGCGGCCAGAAATGCACCGGCGAGTTTTTACTCTTTGCGGCGCAGGGTTTCGATCATAGCACCGGGGTTGCGCCATAACCACGCAACAACTGTGTGGGATAGAGGTTCAAGGGGATGCCCTCACTAAATGACGGATCGCGTTGGAACAGTGATCGTGCCAAGCAAGGCGCGGGACGAAGAGGATGCTTTTTGCCTCTTCGAGTCCTGCAACGCCGCTTGGCACGATCACAGCTCCAACCCGAAGGGCCGCCGCCCCGTAAGGCGCAATCCGTCGTTGTTCGTCGCTCATTTGGCCCGCCAAACCACGCTCCTCACGCCTAGTCTTGCGCTTTACGGGGCAGCGGCGCGACCGTCATTTAGTGAGGGCATCCCCTTAGCTGTTTGGAATAAATCAGCTGGCGAAAATTAATTGCCCAGCCACGGTAAACATCATCAGCGCCACCACCAGATCGAGAATCCGCCAGGTACTCGGACGTGCCAGATATGGCGCCAACCACGCAGCACCCAGTGCCAACGTGAAAAACCACAGCAACGAAGCACTCGCAGCACCGACCACATAAGCGCCGGGCACCGATTGCTGCGCGCCGAGCGAGCCGATCAGCAACACCGTATCCAGGTAAACGTGCGGATTGAGCAGCGTCACCGCCAAAGCGCTGAGCATCACCGCCCGCAGGGAGCGCACGGTCTGGCTCTCGCCCTGACCCAGGCTCTGTTTCGAACAGGCCCGGCGCAACGCCTGACTGCCGTACCAGATCAAGAATGTCGCGCCACCCCAACGGGCAATCGCCAGCAGTGTCGGGTTCTGCGCCAGAATTGTTGCCAGCCCGAACACCCCGGCCGCGACCAGCAGCGCATCGCAGACCACGCACAGTGCTGCCACCGGCAGGTGATGCTCACGACGCAAGCTCTGCGCCAATACAAATGCGTTCTGCGTGCCGATCGCCATGATCAGCCCGAACGCCACCAGCAGGCCGTTCACATAGCTTTGCCACATAACAATTACTCCGCGTTGGCTGCGAGATCGCGCAGCACTTGCATGGCGCGTTCGGCGTCGGCCTGGCCGACGAACAAATGGTCGTGGTAATAGCCGGCAATCACGTTGCAACTGATCCCGGCCTTGCCCAGTGCCGTGGCGAATGCGGCGGTGAGGCCCACGGCTTCCAGCGCCGAGTGCACGTTGAGGGTGATCCACGCGGCGACGTAGTCGAAACTGAAACCGGCCTGTTCAGCTTGGTAGCGTTCGAGAATCACGGTCAGGCCTTCCTGTTCGCGGAAGCTGCCGACGATCTCCAGATCCCTCGGTAACATGCCATCGGGCAGGGTGCAGAATACGTATTCGCCGGCGTTCAATTGCGGGCTCATGCTGCGCAACAAGGTTGTGAGTGAGGTTTCGCCAGCCATTGCAGTGATCCTTGATAAAGAGTGCTTGCTGGCTATTCTCCGGGCGAAACCTGTATAAGAAAAACCAATAGTGCTGATCGCTCATTAGGAAAACTGATGTTCGACTACAAATTGCTTTCTGCTCTGGCCGCCGTGGTCGAGCAGGCCGGATTCGAACGGGCCGCGCAAGTGATGGGTTTGTCGCAATCGGCGATTTCGCAGCGGATCAAACTGCTCGAAGCGCGGGTCGGCCAGCCGGTGTTGATTCGCGGCACGCCACCGTCGCCGACCGAGATAGGCCGGCGTCTGCTCAACCATGTGCAGCAGGTGCGTCTGCTTGAGCGTGACCTGCAAACCCTTGTGCCCGCGCTGGACGAGGAGGGTTTGCCGGAACGTTTGCGCATCGCTCTTAATGCCGACAGCCTCGCCACGTGGTGGGCCGAAGCGGTGGGAGATTTTTGCGCCGAACAACATTTGCTGCTCGATCTGATTGTCGAAGACCAGACCGTCGGCCTCAAACGCATGCGCGCCGGTGAAGTGGCCGCATGCCTCTGCGCCAGTGAACGGCCGGTGGCCGGCGCACGCAGTGTGTTGCTCGGGGCGATGCGTTATCGCGCGCTGGCCAGCCCGGCATTTATCGAGCGACATTTCCCCGACGGCGTGCGCGCCGAGCAACTGCCACGCACCCCGGCGCTGGTGTTCGGCCCGGACGACTTCCTCCAGCATCGCTACCTCGCCTCGTTGGGCGTCGATGGCGGATTCGAACACCATTTATGTCCGTCCTCGGAAGGTTTTATCCGCCTGATCGAAGCCGGACTGGGCTGGGGCCTGGTGCCGGAACTGCAAGTGCGCGATCAATTGCAACGCGGGTTATTGCGTGAACTGCTGCCAGATAAACCGATCGACGTGCCGTTGTACTGGCATCATTGGCGCAATGGCGGTCAACTGCTGGGCTTGCTGACCGAGCAATTGCTGCGTTCTTCGGCGCAATGGCTGGTGCCGTTGGACTGACGGCCAGCGTCAAGACACACGAATCAGGCAAAACGAAAGACATCGGAGCTTTACATGAAAATTCTGGTCACCGGCGCAAGCGGCTTCATTGGCGGACGCTTTGCGCGTTTCGCCCTGGAGCAGGGCCTGGACGTGCGGGTCAACGGTCGCCGGGCCGAGAGCGTCGAACATCTGGTGCGCCGTGGCGCCGAGTTTGTCCCCGGCGACCTGACCGATCCCGATCTGGTCCGCGAGTTGTGTTCCGACGTTGAAGCCGTGGTGCATTGCGCGGGCGCCGTCGGGCTGTGGGGCCGCTATCAGGACTTTCATCAAGGAAACGTGCAGGTCACCGAAAACGTTGTCGAAGCCTGTCTGAAACAGCGCGTCCGCCGTTTGGTGCATCTGTCGTCGCCATCGATCTATTTCGATGGCCGTGATCATTTCAACCTGACCGAAGAGCAAGTGCCCAAGCGGTTCAAGCATCACTACGCCGCGACCAAATATATGGCTGAGCAAAAGGTTTTCGGTGCGCAGGAGTTCGGCCTGGAAACCATCGCCCTGCGCCCGCGTTTCGTCACCGGCGCCGGCGACATGAGCATCTTCCCGCGCCTGCTTAATATGCAGCGCAAGGGCCGCTTGGCGATCATCGGCAATGGCCTGAACAAAGTCGATTTCACCAGCGTGCAGAACCTCAACGAAGCGATGCTCAGCAGTTTGCTGGCCGCCGGTTCCGCACTGGGCAAGGCCTACAACATCAGCAACGGCGCGCCGGTGCCGCTTTGGGATGTGGTCAATTACGTGATGCGCAAAATGGAAGTGCCGCAGGTCACCAAGTACCGTTCGTATGGTCTGGCCTACAGCGTCGCGGCGCTCAACGAGGGCGCTTGCAAACTCTGGCCGGGGCGCCCGGAGCCAACCCTGTCGCGCCTGGGCATGCAGGTGATGAAAAAAAATTTCACCCTCGACATCAGCCGCGCCCGGCATTATCTCGACTACGATCCGAAAGTCAGCCTGTGGTCGGCGCTGGATGAGTTCTGCGGCTGGTGGAAAGCTCAGGACATCCGTTGAAACGATTCGGCCGGGCGGCAATGAACCGTGTAGCCGCTTGGGGGTCAATCCCTGCGGCTGCGGCGGTTATACTTCGCAGCATTTAGCCATCACCGCGTTTCACAAAGGTTGCCTCAATGTCCATGCGTAATGATGCCCACGACGATTTCGATGATGTCCCGAGCCTGCGGGCCGACACCTTCGACGACGATGACATTCCGACCACCGCTCGCACCTCCGTGCACTCGCGCACGCCGCCCGTGGTCAAGGTCAAGGCGGCCAGCACCGGCCCGTTGTGGGCGTTGGTCGGCGCATTGTTTTTCGCCTTCGTCGGTCTGGCTTGGTGGAGTTTCCAGCAAATCTCGTTGATGGAGCAGCAACTGGTTGCGACTCAGGAAAGCTTCGCGCGCATCAGTGAAGAAGCGGCGGGGCGCTTGCAGGACATTTCCGGCAAGGTCGTGGCCAGCCAGTCCAACGTCACCAGCGACAGCGAAGCCCTCAAGCTGCAGATCAAACAGCTTGAAGGCAAGCTGCTCGATCAGAGCAAACAGCAGCAAGGCGTCGCGGGGCAGGCCAGTGATCTGGACAAACGACTGGCACAGATGACCGCGCAGACCACTGAACAGCAGAATGCCAATACCCAGTTGCAGGCGCAGGTCAAAGCCTTGACTGCGGAACTGGCGACGGTGAAAAGCACACCGGCCGACACCAGCAAGGTCGATGCTCAGTTGAAGGCCTTTGACGCGCAGTTCAAAAGCCTCGGCGCCGACATCGCGGCGTTGAAGAAGCAGGGCAACCCGAGCGCGGCGATCGATCGCCTCGAACAGGAAATCGTCGTCCTCAAAAGCGAGCAGGACAACCGCCCGGCAGCCCCGCAAGGCGGCAATACCGCCGAGTTCGACGCCTTCCGCGGGCAGATGACCCGCAACATCAATACGTTGCAGGCGCAAATCCAGAATCTGCAGCAGCAGATCAACGCCCGCCCATAAGCTTTGTTGATCAGTGCAGGGGATTCTGTAATCCCCTGCATCATTCTGAATACTCGTACATCACCCCAAGCCGTCTACGCTCTTGAAACACCAACAAGAACGAGGGATGCGCTATGGGGTTTTTGCATAAAGTGGCCTGGCTCGGCGTGATATTACTGGCCGGTTTCGGCCAGGCCAGCGCCGCCACGACCGCCAAGGATGACAGTCAGGCCGCCATCGCCTTGCTGGAAAAAGCCCTGGCCTATTACCACGACAATGGCGACAAGGCGTTCGCCGCGTTCAGCCGTCAGGGCGAGTTCGTCGACAAGGATCGCTACGTGTTCGTGGTCGACACTAAAGGCGTGATGCTCGCCAGCGGCGGGCCTTCATCAGCGTTGATCGGTCGTGACGTCAGTGAAGTCCTCGGCCCGGATTTGCAGAAAACCTTCAAGGACGCGTTGAAAGTGCCGGAAGGCAACGGCATCCAGCAGGCAGAGTATCGTTGGCAGAACTGGTCGGACGGCAAGGTCGAGCGTAAGCATGTGTTTTATCAACGCATCGGCGAGCGGATTCTGGCGGTGGGTTACTACTTGCCGCGAGCGTCGGCCGAGCAGGCCAAGGCGTTGCTCGACAAAGCGGCGACTGATTTGGGCAAAGACGAGAAGGGCACGCTGACCGCGATCAATTCGCTCAAGGGCGGCTACTTGCAGGATGACTTGTACGTGTTCGTCGTTGATCTGAATACCCAGCGTTATGTCGCCCACGGCACCAATCTGCGCTTGATCAATACCGACTTCGGCAAGGTCAAGGATCCGGAAGGCAAACCGGTGGGCGAGCCGATTCTGGCGCTGATCGGCAAGCAGGATGAGGGTGAATATGAATACCGCTGGAAGAACCCGGTGACCGGCAAGGTTGAGGATAAACATGCTTACCTGAAGAAGGCCGGGCACTTCCTTGTCGCCGTGGGTTACTACAGCCCTTGAAGGATGATCGTTCCCACGCTCCGCGTGGGAATAATGCAGCCCAGGACGCTCTGCGTCCCATCCAAAGCCGAACGCAGAGCGTCCGTTGAGGCATTCCCACGCAGAGCGTGGGAATGATCAAGGGGAGACAGTTATTTTGCGCCGTGCTCGCGCCCGCGCAGCAGGTTGTTCGGCATCGCAATCGCTGCCGCCAATCCCAGCAACGACACCGCCGCACTTACCCACAGCAAATGCCGGAACGTCACCAGCAACTCCGCACGCAAGGCATTTTGCGCATCCCCCGGCGCGGCGTTCAGACCATCCAGCAGGACGTTGCCCGAATGGCCCTCGCTCATCAGCGAACTGCTCGCCAGATGGGCGAAGCTGGAGTCCTGCAGCAACGCCAGCAACAGCGCCGACATCAGCGCCACGCCCACTGCGCCGCCGAGGGAGCGAAACAGGTTGGTGGTGCTGGTCGCAACGCCGATGTCGCGTTGCTCCACCGAGTTCTGCGTGCCGACCAGCGAAGTAGGGAATTGCATGCCGCTGGAAATACCGCAGAGCAACATGAACAGACCACTGACCAGCGTCGCCTCGGGCGGGCTGAGCGCCATGCCGAAGATCGCAACCGGCATCAGCATCGCACCGGTCAGAATCTGCGGTTTGTAGCGCCCGGTGATCGACGTGCGACGCCCGGCGAAAAACGCACCAATCGGCAGCCCCATCGCCAGCGGCAGCAAGTGCAACGCGGCACTGTCGGCCCCGGCCCCGGTGACACTCTGAAAGCGCAGCGGCATCAGCACGATCAACGAAATCGCCTGGAAACTGGTGAAGAAAATCGTGCACCAGCACAGCAGGGCATTGCGGTTGGCAAACAGGTGCATCGGCAGCAACGGCTCGCGCGCCCGACGCTCGTGCCAGACAAACAGCGCCAACACCACCACCGCACAAGCGAGCAGACCGAGCACTTCGCTGCTGCGCCACGAATGCCCCTGACCAACCTGAGTGATGCCCAGCAGCAGGGCGGTCAGGCCGATGATCATCAGCAGCGTGCCGAGGTAGTCGATGACCGGTTTGCGCTGGGGAATCGGCAGGCCACGCAGATTGCGGCGGGCCACCCACCAGGCACCGAGGCCCAGCGGCAGGTTGATCAGAAATACCCAGCGCCATGACAGGTATTCGGTCATGTAACCGCCGAGTACCGGGCCGGCGACACTGGCCACCGCGTACATGCTGCTGAAGTAACCCTGATAGCGCCCGCGTTCGCGCGGCGGCACGATGTCGCCGATGATCGCCTGACTCACCGAGATCATCCCGCCGGCGCCGATGCCCTGAAGGATCCGCGCCAGCACCAGTTGCTCCATGCTTTGCGCCATGCCGCAAAAGAGTGAGGCGAGGGTGAACAGGCCCATGCCGAACAGCATCAGTTTGCGCCGCCCATACAAGTCGCCGAGCTTGCCGTAGATCGGCACGGCCACCGTCATCGCGACCATGTACCCGGAAATCACCCAGGCCAGCAGGCTGACGTCCTTGAACTGCGCAGAAATGGCCGGCATCGACACGGCGACGATGGTTTGGTCCAGCGCGCCGAGAAAGATCGCCATCATCAGCGCGACCAGCACGCTGCGAATGGCCGGTTTGGGCGTTTCGGGGTGATTGAGATTGGTCACGGGCAAAACCTGCGGGCAGTGAGAGTCCCGCAGATCGTCAGGCGAGCGGGGATGCTCGCCAGTGTAAGTCGGTAGCAGGCTATTCGATAGCCTCATAAGGAAGTCCGACGTAATTTTCTGCAATGGTTTTTCGCCCTGCTTCTGAACTGACAAAGTAGTCCAGTTCCGAGGCGCTGATGCGCTGGCTGAACGCATCGTGATCATCGAAGCGATGCAGCATCGAGGTCATCCACCAGGAAAAGCGCTCGGCTTTCCACACGCGGCGCAGGCAGATTTCCGAGTATTTCTCCAGCAGATCGGTGCGGTCGTCGCGATAAACCTTCAACAGAATATTGAACAGCGTACTGACGTCGCTGGCGGCCAGATTCAAACCCTTGGCGCCGGTCGGCGGAACGATGTGCGCGGCGTCACCGACCAGAAACATCCGCCCGTACTGCATCGGCTCGACGACAAAACTGCGCAGCGGCGCGATGCTTTTTTCGATCGAAGGGCCGGTAACCAGTTTCTCGGCAAGCTCCACCGGCAGACGATTTTTCAATTCATCCCAAAAGCGCTGATCGCTCCAGTCATCGACATTTTCATCCGCCGGCACTTGCAGGTAATAGCGGGTGCGCGTCGCCGAACGCATGCTGCACAACGCAAAGCCACGTTCATGGCGGGCGTAGACCAACTCTTCATGCACCGGCGGTGTGTCGGCCAGAATCCCCAGCCAGCCAAACGGATAAACCCGCTCGAAGACCTTCAGGCTATCGGCCGGAATCGACTGCCGCGCGACACCGTGGAAGCCGTCGCAGCCGGCGATGTAGTCGCAATCGACGCGAAAGATTTCGCCGTCCTTTTCGAAGGTGACAAATGCCTCGTCGCTTTTCATGTCGTGAGGAACGACATGGCTCGCCTGGTAAATCGTCGGCGCGCCAGCCTCCCGACGAGCGGCCATCAGGTCGCGAGTGACTTCGGTCTGGCCGTAGATCATCACGCTCTTGCCACCGGTCAGCGCGTGCAGATCGATGTGCACCTGACGTCCGTCCAGGGCCAGATCGAAACCGCCATGCACCAGACCTTCGGCGTCCATGCGCTGACTCACGCCAGCCTGACGCAACAGCTCTACCATGCCTTGTTCAAGTACCCCGGCGCGAATGCGTCCGAGCACGTAATCAGGTGTCTGGCGTTCAAGGATGAGGGTGTCGATACCAGCGTTGTGCAGCAACTGGCCGAGGAGCAATCCGGACGGACCGGCGCCGATAATGGCGACTTGGGTTTTCAGCGTTTTCATTGTTTTTATGGCTCGCAAGCTTCACGCGACAAGCGCCGGTGAATATTTTTTATGGATCGAGTGCTTGCATTTTTCCCTTGCGGGTCTGTCAATTGAAGGTGAAAACTGAGCTGATACCTGTACATTCTGCCAATCGGTGCGATTATCGCCCACAACCCCGAGGCCTGGATTGAAGTGATGAACAAGCCTGAGCTGCCTTCGATTCCAGTGTTCAAGCTCTACGGTGAAAGCCTGGACTGGCCGACCCCTGACTTGCTGCACTGTGAAACCATTTCCTCCCGCAGTCGCGAACATGAGTGGGAAATCAAACCCCACCGCCATGCTGATTTGTGCCAGTTGCTCTTCGTCTTCAAAGGTCAGGCAGAGCTTGAGATCGAAGGGCAGCGCACGCAACTCCAAACCCCGGCGATTCAAGTGCTGCCACCGTTATCGGTGCACGGCTTTCGCTTTTCCGAAGACGTCGAAGGGTTCATCGTTACCCTCGCCACACCGCTGATCAATCACTTGCAGGCGCAACTGGGCGATTCGGTGCACGCACTGGCCAGTGCAGAAAACTACCCGGCAGGCACCGACGGTGATTACCTCAACAGCCTGTTTTCGGCGTTGCAGGCTGAGTACAACGGCCACCAACCGGCGCGGGAAATGCTCATGCATTCGCTGGTCAGCGTGATCATGGTCTGGGTTAGCCGTCAGGCGATCGTGCGGCACAAAGCCAGTCAGCGGCCGCAACGTCAGCGCGAATACCTCAATGGCTTTATTCAATTGGTCGAGGAGACTTACCGCCAACACGTGAAGGTTGAAGACCTTGCGCATCGGCTGGGGATTTCGGTATCGCACCTCAACGGCACTTGCCGTGAACTGGCGGGGCAACCGGCGTTGCAGATCATGCACGAGCGTCAGTTGCTGGAAGCCAAGCGCTTGCTGACCTACACCAGCATGACGATTTACGAGATGTCGGAGTTGTTGGGATTTTCCGATCCGACCAACTTCACGCGCCTGTTTCGGCGCCGGGTGGGGATTTCACCAAAGGCTTTCCGCGACCGTCTGAAGGCCGAGCAGTAATCCACTGACATCACAACCCTCCCTGTAGGAGTGAGCCTGCTCGCGCCTACAGTTGAATATCAGCGCAGCGCGTTCAGCGTGGCATTGTGCGGAATGCAGCGCTCGAAGTTGCAGCTCGCATACTCGCGCGGCAGTTGTCGCTGCTGTTCGACCCGCCAGGCGGCGGTGCCGTACAGCGCCAGCGTGGCGGCGCAGGTGATGAAAATCGCGACGTACCTTCTTGTTTTGATGTTCATGGCGTAGACCTCTGAACGACATACCCTGCGGTATTACTTTCAGCATAGGTCAGCGCTGGGGAGTTGCCAGCGAGTGTGCTTGAGGATTTAACTCGCCATTCAGAACACTGATACCCCCCCTGTAGGCCTTCGCCTGCTTGCGATAGCGGTGTGTCAGTCGGATAGATGTTGGCTGACACTCCGCTATCGCGAGCAGGCTCACTTCTACAGGGGATTGGGTTTATAGGCCGGTATCCCATTCGGGGTTTTCGGGGAATCTGAGCACCAGAAAATCCAGCATGCTGCGCAGCGCCGCCGGCATGTGTTTGCGTGAGGCATACACCGCATAGATGTTCATCTGTCGCGGCTCGGCATGGGGCAGCAGGCGGACCAGTTCGCCGCTGTGAATATGCACCCCGGCCTGATAGGTCGGCAGCATCGCCACCCCGGCGCCGGCCAGGGTGGCGCGCAGTAACGTGCTGGCCTCGTTGGCGCTGATATTGCCCTGCACCGGCACTGAAACCGGTTCGCCATCCTCCTCGAAATGCCACAGGCTTTTGCCGAAATAAGAGTGCGTCAGGCAGTTGTGTTGGCTCAACTCTTCGACCCGCAATGGCGCCGCTTGCTCCTGCAGATAAGCGGGCGCGGCGCAGACTACCGAACGACAAACGGTCAGGCGTCGGGCGATCAGGTTGGGGTCGAGATCGTTACTCGTGCGAATCGCTAGGTCGATGCGCTCATCGACCAGATTCACCGTGCGATCGAGCATTTGCAGATCGATGCTCACCCCCGGGTAGCGTTTGACGTAGGCGGCCATCGCATCCGCCAGTTGGGCCTGGCCGAACGAAGTGCTGACGCTGATCCGCAGCAGCCCGCGCGGGGCGTCGTGGGGTTCGCTGACGGAGGCCTGCATGTCCGTCGACAGTTCTAGCATCTGCCGGCAGCGCGGCAGAATCTCACTGCCGGCGGCGGTCAGGCTCAACTTGCGCGTGGTGCGGTGCATCAGGCGCGCGCCGACCCAGTCTTCCAGCTCTGCCAGATAACGTGAAACCACCGGCCGCGAAAGGTCCAGATGATCGGCTGCGGCCGACTGGCTGCCCAGGTCCACCACGGTGACAAACACCCGCATTGCTTGGAGACGATCCATGATTTGCCCGCTTTCAGAAACAAACTATGTTCAAGCATCGCATTTTTTGTACTGAGTCAGGCAACTAAGCTCTGTTCCATCGCCAAACACGGCATTCGGACACCGGAGCAACAGATGATCGGTTTCACCACACTCAAACGCGTTCTGCTCGCCACTGCTTCTCTGGGTTTCGCCGCGCATGCAGCGGCTGCCAATCTGACCCTGGATGTCTACAACCCAGGGACAAACGCGATTTTCCCGGTGACCTCGGTGCTGGTCAGCGGTGAGAAAGACGCGATCCTCGTTGATGCGCAATTCGGCAAATCCCAGGCCGAGCAAGTCGTGGAAAAGATCCGCGCCAGCGGCAAGCACCTGACCACTATCTACATCAGCCATGGCGACCCGGATTACTACTTCGGCCTTGATACCCTGACCAAGGCATTCCCGGAGGCCAAGGTACTGGCCTCGCAACCGACGGTTGATCACATCAACAAAACCGTCGCCGGCAAACTGGCCTTCTGGGGCCCGAAAATGGGCGCCGACGTTCCGGCGAAAACCATCGTGCCGGGTGTGCTCAAGGGTGACAGCCTGATGCTCGAAGGGCAGAAAT
The DNA here is from genome assembly GCF_900187485.1 of Pseudomonas sp. Irchel s3a12. Lineage (NCBI taxonomy): Bacteria > Pseudomonadati > Pseudomonadota > Gammaproteobacteria > Pseudomonadales > Pseudomonadaceae > Pseudomonas > Pseudomonas sp. Irchel s3a12. The sequence continues at coordinate 34,278 of NZ_FYDN01000011.1, read as the reverse complement.
TGCAGGTCATCGGCCTCGACGGCAAACAACCAGATCGCAGTTTTGTGTGGATCCCGTCGCTCAAAGCCGTGGTCGGTGGTGTGGTTGTCGCCGAGAACATCCACGTATGGATGGCCGATACCCAGAGCGCGCAATCCCACGCCGACTGGCTGCAAACGTTGCACTCGATCGAAACCCTCAAACCGAACACCGTGGTGCCGGGTCACTACCTGGGTGACAGCCGCCGCTCGCTGGCCAGCGTGAAATTCACCGCCGACTACATTAAGGCTTTCGACGCGGAAACCGCCAAGGCCAAAGATTCCGCCGCACTGATCGCCGCGATGAAAAAGCGCTACCCGACACTCGGCGAAGAAAGTTCGCTGGAGCTGAGCGCGAAAGTCGCCAAGGGCGAAATGCAGTGGTAAGCCGATTCTGAAAACGCAGCACTCTCAAGCCAACTGGAGAATGTCATGAGCAAGATCGCAATCATTGGTGCCACCGGCCGTGCCGGTAGCCAACTGCTGGAAGAAGCCCTGCGTCGCGGCCATAGCGTTACCGCTATTGCCCGCGATACGTCGAAGATCGGCGCCCGTGCCGGTGTGGTCAGCAAGAATGTCGATGTGCTGGATTCGGCCGCGTTGCAGGGCGCGGTGGCCGGTCACGATGTGGTGATCACCGCCGCGCATTTTGCCACCGTGCCTGCGGCGGCGATTGTCGGGCCAGTGAAGCAGGCGGGCGTGCAGCGCTTGCTGGTGGTCGGCGGTGCTGGTTCGTTGTTGCTGCCGGACGACACTCGGGTGATCGACAGTGCGGGTTTCCCGGCGGAGTACAAAGCTGAAGCCAGCGCTGGCGCGGTTTTCCTTGATGCCTTGCGTTCGGAGAAAGATCTGGACTGGACCTTTCTGTCACCTTCGGCAGAGTTTGTCGAAGGTGAGCGCAGCGGCAAGTTTCGTGTCGGCCAGGATCATTTGCTGGTGAGTGCCGAGGGGCGTAGCTGGATCACCTTTGCCGATTACGCGATTGCGCTGATCGACGAGGTGGAAACGCCGAAGCATTCGCGTCAGCGGTTTACTGTCGGGTACTGAGGCGTTTCTGAGGGATGGGTCTGGCTCTAGATCTTTCCCCCCTCACCCCAGCCCTCTCCCGAGGGAGAGGGAGCCGACCGAGGTGTCTGGTGTTGTACATCGACCTGAGTGATCGAGTCGATTATGGATTCAACGCAGTAATTTCACGTCGGCGTATCTCCAGAGCATCCCCCAATCAGTCCCCTCTCCCTCTGGGAGAGGGGTAGGGTGAGGGAAAAAGCCTCACCGCAAATGCGCCTGCTCTACCAGCCAGATCATCAGTTCCTCCAACTGCGGCGAAGGCTCGGTTCCCGCAGGCACCACCACGTAATACGCCAACCCCGTCCTCACCTTCAATTCAAACGGCATCACCAGCCGCCCCGCGCGCAAGTCATCGCCGATCAACGACCAGTCGCCAATCGCCACCCCCGTCCCATGCGACGCCATCGACATCGCCTGATCCAGCGTTTCGAAATGCTGGCCCATGTTCACATTGTTCAATTGCAACTCGGCTGCCGTCAGCCACACCGTCCAGTCCTGGATGTCGCGGGTCGGATGCAACAACAGATGCTGTTGCAGATCGGCCGGGTCGGACAGTTCCGGTGGGCCTTTCAAAAGTGCCGGTGAGCAAACCGGGGTCAGTTGTTCATCGAACAGATGCAGCGCGGTCGAGGAGTTGTCCGGCGGCGTTCCGTAGATCACCGCCGCGTCGAACTGCTCGCGCTGAAAATCCACGCCATGGGCCAACGTCGTGGTCAGTTTGACCGGCACATCCGGGCGTTCCTTTTGCCATTGCAGCAGGCGCGGCACCAGCCAGCGCATCACACAACTTGGCGCCTTGAGTTGCAGGGTTTCGCGCTTGAGACCGATCTGCTCGGTGGCCTCAGTGATCAGACCGAAGACCTTCTCCACCCGTGGCAACCACTCCCGGCCTTCGGCCGTCAACTCCAGGCCACGGGCCAGACGAATGAAAAGTTCATACCCCAGATGATCTTCCAGCCCGGCGATCTGCCGGCTCACCGCGCCCTGGGTGATATGCAACTGCTCGGCGGCCCGGGTGAAGTTGCAGCACTGCGCTGTGATCAGAAACGTATGCAGGGCGGGCAGGGGAGGCAGTCGTTTCATGGGGATCCAAGGTATGACGTGAGGACATGGCTAGTATGACTTTTAATCGATTGTTGCCGCTACCTGCCGACCGTTCAATGAGCCCATGTTCAGGTCATGTGGGAGCGAGCCTGCTCGCGAAGGCTGTTTCACATTCAGCATTGATGTTGGCTGATCCAGCGCTTTCGCGAGCAGGCTCGCTCCCACAAGGGATCTGTGTTTTTAGCTGACAAAAGGGCAATGACATGGCGACGTGTGGCGAAGTACTGGTCAAGTTACTCGAAGGTTATGGGGTCGAGCAGGTGTTCGGCATTCCTGGCGTGCACACCGTGGAGCTGTATCGCGGGCTGGCCCGTTCGAGCATCAACCACGTCACCCCACGACATGAACAGGGCGCCGGCTTCATGGCCGACGGTTATGCGCGGACCAGCGGCAAACCGGGTGTGTGCTTCATCATTACCGGCCCGGGCATGACCAACATCACCACCTCCATGGGCCAGGCTTACGCCGACTCGATCCCGATGCTGGTGATCTCCAGCGTACAGAGCCGCAACCAGTTGGGCGGCGGGCGCGGCAAGCTGCACGAGTTGCCGAACCAGAGCGCACTGGTCGCTGGCGTCGCGGCGTTCTCTCACACCCTGATGTCGGCGTCGGAATTGCCCGGCGTGCTCGCTCGCGCATTCGCCTTGTTCCAGGCCGGGCGTCCGCGTCCGGTGCACATCGAAATTCCGCTGGACGTGTTGGTGGAAGAGGCCGATGAGCTGCTCGCCAGTGTCCCGGTCAACATCGACCGCGCCGGTGCCGCGCCCGCTGCCGTAAGCCGGATGAGCGCGTTGCTGGCCGGCGCCCAACGTCCGTTGATTCTCGCCGGTGGCGGTGCGATCGATGCCGCAGCAGAGCTTACCGAACTGGCTGAACTGCTCGACGCACCTGTAGCGCTGACGATCAACGCCAAAGGTCTGTTGCCGTCGACGCATCCGCTGCTGATCGGCTCGACACAAAGCCTGGTCGCCACCCGCGAATTGGTCGCCGATGCCGATGTGGTACTGGCGATCGGCACCGAACTGGCCGAAACCGATTACGACGTGACCTTCGCCGGTGGTTTCGAGATTCCCGGCAAGCTGCTGCGCATCGACATCGACGCCGATCAGACCGTGCGTAACTATCCGCCACACGTCGCCCTGGTTGCCGATTCGCGCAATGCCGTGCAGGCATTGCTCAGCGCCTTGTCGCACAAAACGCTGGCCGAGCGCCGCAACGATTGGGGCCAGGTACGCGCGGCGCGTCTGCGAGATGATCTGGCCGCGACCTGGGATGCACCGACGCTGGCGCAAACCCGTTTCCTCGAAACCGTGCTGCACGAATTGCCCGACGCGGTGTTCGTCGGCGACTCCACGCAACCGGTGTACACCGGCAACCTGACCTTCAATCCGGAGCGTCCGCGTCGCTGGTTCAACTCGTCGACCGGCTACGGCACCCTCGGCTATGCGTTGCCGGCAGCGATTGGCGCATGGCTCGGTGGACAACCCGATAAAGGTGCACGGCCACCGGTGGTGTGCCTGATCGGCGACGGCGGTCTGCAGTTCACCCTGCCGGAACTGGCCAGCGCCGTCGAAGCGCGCACCCCGGTGATCGTCCTGCTGTGGAATAACCAGGGCTACGAAGAGATCAAGAAATACATGGTCAACCGCGCCATCGAACCGGTCGGCGTCGACATCTACACCCCGGACTTCATTGGCGTGGCCAAGGCCCTCGGCTGCGCCGCCGAAGCGATCAACTCAGTGGAACAACTGCGCAGTGCACTGCGTGCCGCGACCGATCGCCAAGGCCCGAGCGTAATCGAAATCGACCAGAACCTGTGGATGCAGGCGGTGGCCAAGTGATCAATTTTCCAACCACACTCGACGGCCTCTACATCAACGGCCAATGGTCGGCCGGCCGCGAACATCTGCGGGTGATCAACCCGGCCACTGAGGCGTTGCTGACCACGGTCAATGGTGGTGACGAGCACGCGGTGAGCCAGGCCGTGAGCGCTGCGACTGAAGCATTCAGGGACTGGTCGCAAACCAGCGGTGCTGAGCGCGGCGCGATTCTGCGCAACATCGCCAATGGCGTGCGCAACGGTCGCGATCACTTGATGAAACTGCAATCGAGCAACAACGGCAAACCGCAGTTCGAAGCGGCCATCGACGTCGACGATGTGATAGCCACCTTCGAGTACTACGCCGAACTCGCTGAAGGCCTCGACGCCAGACAGGACAGCAACGTGCCGCTGCCCAGCGATGATTTCAGCGCACGCTTGCGGCGCGAGCCGTGCGGCGTGGTCGGGCTGATCGTGCCGTGGAATTTCCCCATGGTCACCACCGCGTGGAAACTTGCGCCGGCCCTCGCCGCCGGGTGCTGCGTGGTGCTGAAACCGTCGGAAGTCACGCCGCTGCCAGAGCTGGAGCTGGCGGCGATCATCGCCGAAGCCGGCCTGCCCAACGGCGTGTTCAACGTCGTTTGCGGTACTGGCCTGGCGGTCGGTGCACCACTGTCGGCGGATCCGCGCATCGCCAAGATTTCCTTCACCGGTAGTAACGCCGTCGGTGTCCAGGTGATGCAGCGCGCCGCCGAAACGGTGAAGGGCGTGAGTCTGGAATTGGGCGGCAAATCTTCGCTGCTGGTGCTCGAAGATGCGGATCTGCAACTAGCGGTCGAGTTGGCTTGCGGTGGCGGTTTCTTCAATGCCGGGCAGATGTGCTCGGCCACCAGCCGTGTGTTGGTTGCCGATGAATTGGCGGATGAATTCCTTGAACGTTTGCACAAGCGTGCGCAGGCGATTCGCGTGGCGGATCCGTTCGACCCGGACGTGGAGATGGGCGCACTGGTCAATCAGGCGCAATACCAGCGCGTGCTTGGTCACATCGACCGGGGTCTGAGCGCTGGCGCGAAGCTAGTGTGCGGCGGCAATCGTCCGGCAGATCTGCCGCGCGGATATTTTTTGCAGCCAACCGTGTTCACCGACGTGCCCCTCGACAGTGCGCTGTGGTGCGAAGAGATTTTCGGTCCGGTGCTGTGTGTGCGCAGTTTCAGCAGCGAAGCCGAGGCAATTGCCCTGGCCAACGACAGCCAATTCGGCCTGGTCGCCAGTGTGGTGACGCGTAACGCCGAGACCGCCGAGCGGGTCGCCAACGCCCTGCAGGCGGGGCTGGTGTGGCTCAACGCGCCGCAAGTGATCTTCCCGCAAACCGCGTGGGGCGGTTACAAGCAGAGCAGCATCGGCCGCGAATTGGGACCGTGGGGCCTGGCCGCGTTTCAGGAAATCAAACACGTGATCCGGGCGCTCTGAACGCCCGAAAAAGGTGAGCGCATGCCTCGCAACGAGGCATGCGTCGACGTCATGGCTTCAATGAGTTTTTTTCGATAGTCAGGTGTTTTGCACGACCTCAGGATGAACCCGTCGGCAGCGCTGCAGGCCTTTGAAAACAAGGCCTGCAGCGGATCCGGCCGCGCGGATGCAACGGTTGCGACCAACCTCATACTTAAAAGAACAAAGGGAGTCCGTCATGGGCGAGCACGATCTGAACAGGCGTCAATTCATTAAAACCGTCGGCGTCGCCTCGGTGGCTGCGGCCGCCCTGAGCATGCCCTTCATCCGGGCGAGCGCCAGCGACACGCGGTTCGCCGGCAAGACCCTGCGTTTGCTGACCTGGTCGGATGACACCGGCCTCGCGGCACTGCGCAACATCGCCGCCACGTTCGAAGCCAAGACTGGCGCCAAGGTCATCGCCGACCGCACCGGCAGCACTTCGGAAATGGTCGCCAAACTCAAGGCCGGCGGTGATCGTCCGCAGTACGACATCATCACGTTGGCCGGCGTCGGTGCCGAAGGTCTGGCGGCCGCCGGGCTGCTGGAAAAACCCGACCTCAACCGTATTCCCAACCTGATCGACGTCCCGGAAAAATACCGCACTGGCGCCAATGGCCACGGCATCGGTTACCTGTTGTGGTGCAACAGTCTGGTCTACAGCACTCGCACCCAGAAAGAGGCGCCGAGCAGTTATGCCGCGTTGTGGGATGCCGATCTGGCGCCGAATATTTTCCTGCCTCCGCCGAACTGGACCGAGGCGATGGACCTGATCATCATCGCCGCGAAACTGGCCGGCGGTGACGAACACAACATCGAACCGGGCTTCAAGAAACTCGCCGAACTCAAGGATCGCGTGGTGACGTTGGGCGAAAACCCGAACCAGATTGCCGAGCTGTTCCGCACCGGTTCGCTGGACATGGGCGGCCTCTATGCCCCGGCATTTTTTCCCAAGCAGATCCGCGATCCGAACTACGGCCTCGGCGCTACGTTCGGCATGAAGGAAGGTTTCTACACCGACCTGATGCTTTCGGTGATGCCGAAGAATCGGCCGGGAGATACCGATCTGGCTTACGCGTTTATCGACCACTCCCTCGACCCGCTGGTGCAGGGCAAGATGGCCGAAGACATCTTCAACGGCCCGGTCAACGCCAAGGCGATCATCTCCGCCGAAGCGCGCAAGAGCCCGTTCATTCTGACGCCGGAGCAGATTGCCGAGAAGGCGATCATGCACGACAACGCCTTCCTGGCCACCGTGCATGACCAATGGATTCGTCGCTATACGGAAATTTTTTCTTCCTGAGCCGAACACAAACCTTCAGAACACCGCAAACCCTTGTGGGAGCTGGCTTGCCAGCGATGACGGCCTTCCTGTCGACAATGATGTCACTGACAGATTGCTATCGCTGGCAAGCCAGCTCCCACAGGTTTCTCAGTGAATATGAAGGTTGTGTTTGTCAGTTGTTCTTCCATTGACGAGATCATTGCTATGGAACATCAATCCCTGACCCAACCGGTTGGCGCCGGCGATGTGCGTCCGGCGCGCGGTATTTCTCCGACAGCGCGGGCGTGGCTTTTCCTCACGCCGTCGATGCTGTTTCTCGGCGTGCTGATCGCCGCCAGCCTGTTGGTGCTACGCATGAGCGTCGGCACCAAAGGCGCGGAATGGAGCGGTTTCAGCCTGGCCAGTTATGCCCAGTTGCTCGAACCCTATTACCTGAAATCCTTGCTGCTGACCTTGCGTCTGGCGCTGATCAGCGCGGTGATTGCCGTGGTGCTAGCGATCCCGGTGGCGTACACCATGTCGCGGCTGACCTCGCCGTTTCTGCGGCGGATTTTCCTCGCAGCGGTGCTGTTGCCACTGCTGGTCAATCTGCTGCTGCAAAGCTACGGCTGGCTGGTGATTCTCGGTCCCGGCGGCATGCTCAATCAGGCGCTGATGGGCCTCGGCCTGATCAAGCGGCCGATCATGTTGCTGTACAACCAGAACGGCGTTCTGATGGGCCTGGTGCAAACAGCGTTTCCACTCGCGGTGTTGCCGATTGCCAGCGCCATGCGCGGCGTCGCGCGAAGCTATGAAGAAGCAGCCGCAACCCTCGGTGCCAGCCGTTTTCAAGTGTTCCGCCAAGTGGTTCTGCCGATGAGTTTGCCGGGGATCATCACCGGTGCAACGTTGGTGTTCGCCTACAACGCCAGCAGCTTCGTGGTGCCGTTGCTGCTCGGTGGCCGTCGCGTGCCGATGCTGGCGGTGATGGTGCATGACCAGATCGCGCCGCTGATGAACTGGCCCGCCGCGTCGGCAGCCGGGGTGGTGCTGATTGTCACCACGCTGGCGATCATGACTCTCTCTGAATACATCACTGGCCGTCGTCGGCGTCTGCTGGAGGCTTCGCAATGAGTGCCCTGACCAAGAAGCGCATGGTGCTGTTGCCCGGCGAAACCGGCAAGTTCGCCGGCATCCTCTCCGGCTTCATTCTGCTGCTGGCGGTGTTGCCGATCCTGACCATGATCGTCATGTCGTTCAGCGGTGCGTCGAACCTCGACTTCCCACCGAGCAGCTACAGCCTGCAATGGTACAAAGCGGCCTGGCACACCTTTGTTTCGCCGGACGCCAGCGACGTGCTCAGCCTCGGTCAGGCCATGGCCACCAGCCTGTTGGTGTCGTGCCTGACGATGGTTTTTGCCACGCTGATCGCGGTGCCTGCCGCGTATGCGCTGACCCGCTGCGAATTCCGTGGCAAGGCCGTGGCGCTGCAACTGATGTCGCTGCCGCTGGTGTTCCCGATGGTGGTGTTAGGCCTGGCCTTGCTGCTGGTGTTCGACAGCCTGCCGTTCCACCTGACCACTTCGCGGCTGGTGATTGCCCACGTGATTCTGGCGCTGCCGTTTGTGGTGAAGAACTGCACCGCAGCGATGCTTTCCATCGGCAGCGAGGTCGAGGAAGCGGCGCGGATGCTTGGCGCTTCGCCGTTGCGCGCAATTGTCGATGTGGTGGTGCCGTTGATGAAATCGGGGATTCTGGCCGGCATGCTGCTGGCGTTCATCGTCTCGTTCAACGAATTCACCGTGACCTATTTCCTCTACACCATCGACGTCATGACCGTGCCGATCTGGATGTACAGCCGCACCGTGTCATCGCTCGACCCTACCGTGTTCTCGTTTGCCGTGCTGATCGTGCTGATCGACTTCGTCCTGATCTGGGCGCTGGAGAAGCTGGTGGGCGAGGGCGGCGTTTCCTTTTGATTTGAGGTGCAACATGACTGGTCTGATTCTGGAAAACGTCGAGAAATTCTATGGCTCGGCGTGCGCGGTACAAGACGTCAACCTGCATTTGCCGGAAGGCAAACTGGTGTGTTTCCTCGGCCCGTCCGGCTGCGGCAAAACCACCTTGCTGCGGATGATCGCCGGGCTGGAAACCTTGAGTGGTGGCGAGATTCGTCTGGACGGCGAAGACATCGGCCAGACCCCGGCGCACCTGCGCAACTTCGGCATGGTGTTCCAGTCGCTGGCGCTGTTCCCGCACATGACCGTTGGCGAGAACATCGCCTACCCGCTGAAGTTGCGCGGCGTCAGCAAGGCTGATCAACACAAGCGCGTGGTCGAGTTGCTGGAGCTGATCCAGTTGCAGGCGATGATCGATCGCCCGGTGGCGAAACTTTCCGGCGGCCAGCGGCAGCGCGTGGCGATTGCCCGGGCGATTGCTTCGCACCCGAAAATCCTCCTGCTCGATGAGCCGCTATCGGCGCTCGACGCCAAGCTGCGCGAGTCGATGCAGGTGGAAATCCGCCAACTGCAGCAGCGCCTGAACATCACCACGATCATGGTCACCCACGATCAGCGCGAAGCGATGACCATGGCCGATATCGTCGTCGTGCTGGGCGAACACAAGGTGCAGCAGGTCGGTACGCCGATCGAAATCTATCGGCATCCGGCCAATGAGTTTGTCGCGGACTTCATCGGCTCGGGCAATATTTTCCCGGCCACGGCGCTGGGCGATGGCAAGGTCAGCCTGCCGGGTGGTGACGCGCTGCAAGTGCCGATCTGCAGCAGCATTGTCGTCGGGCAGAAGGTGAAGATGCTGATTCGCCCCGAAGACCTGCAACTGTCCGCACCGCAAGCGACGGCGGGGAATCGATTGCTCGGCAAGGTGACGTTTGTGCGTGATATCGGCGCGACCATCGAGACGACGGTGGAGTGTTCCGGGGTGACGTTTACGGCGCTGAGTACGCCGTGTCAGGGGATCGGGTTGGGGATTGGGCATCCGGTGTCGGTGACGTTGCCGGCGGACGCTTGTCGGGTGTTGGGGGCTTAGATTGGGGGCTGACTCCAAATCGCCCCTCACCCCAGCCCTCCCGAAACGTCGGACCGCCCGGAGGGAGAGGGGGCCGACCGAGGTGTCTGGCGCTATCCATCGACCTGAGATATCGAGTCGATTATGGATTCGGCAAAGTACTTTCAGGTCAGCGTACTTCTTCAATATCCCCCATTCAGTCCCCTCTCCCTCTGGGAGAGGGTTAGGGTGAGGGGCTCTTGAAGTTCACACCGAAAGTCTCAATCGCGCCAAATCCCTTAACGGCGGTGCACCAAACAAGCGGCTGTACTCACGGCTGAACTGTGACGGACTTTCATACCCGACGCGATACCCCGCCGCCGACGCTTCCAGCCCCTCGGCCAGCATCAGGCGCCGCGCCTCTTGCAGGCGCAACTGCTTCTGATACTGCAACGGACTCATCGCCGTCATCGCCTTGAAACGGTGATGCAAGGTCGAGACGCTGAGGTTCACTTCTTTGGCCAGGTCATCAATGCGCAGCGGCTGTTCGAAGTTGCCGTTCAACCATTTGATCGCCTGACTGATGCGATGGCTCTGGCTGTTGGCGATCGCGATTTCATACAAACGATGGCCCTGCGGGCTGCGCAACAGGCGATAAAGAATCTCCCGGCGAATCAGCGGCGCGAGCATGGCGATGTCTTTCGGTGCATCGAGCAATCGGGCCAGACGCAGCACGGCATCGAGCATCGAACTGTCGATCTGCTCGACATACAAACCCCGCCCGGTCGGCCGCGTCGGCACGCCCATCGGGCCGGCGTCGGCGATTAGCGCGGTGATTTCGGTCGGGTCGATATCCAGGCGCACGGCGAGGATCGGTTCTTCCGGCGAGACATTCACCACGCGCCCGCTTAACGGCATCGAAACCGACACCACCAGATAATTCAGCGGATCGTAATTAAAGAACTCGTCGGCCAGCCGCACTTCCTTACGTCCCTGCGCCATGATGCACAGCGCCGGTTGCGCGAGCACCGGGGCAAAGTCGTGGGATCGGGTGTGGCGCGACATGAACAGCGAGCCGATGGCGGTCTCGTAGCTGCCATCGTCGGTGGTGTTGCGGCGGATGATCGCCGCCAGTTCCGCGCGCTGTTTTTCCATGTCAGCGGTGGGTTCGGCTTGAAAACGATCGAATGACGTCATGCACGGCATCCTCGGCAGGGGAGGTGGAATGGAGCAGAGCATATGTTTGTGCAAGCGCCAGCGGTAGACACATCCTGCGAAATGCTTGCCTGATTCTGCATGGGATTGTGGGCGGGCTCAGCCATAGCAGGATGTAGGGCGGCAAAGTTGCTTGATACGCCGTATGACAACCGTGTGACGCAGTTTTACAGGTTGTTACAGGTCTTCTGCGCAGTCTCGCAGGATTGTGCAACGCAGCGACAGGAATCGACTAACGGCGGCTGGCGTGCGGCCCTTAACCTTTGATCCTGTCGCAGCCCGTCCCCCGGCTGCCACGCGACTCCCTGGGAGGGTTGAACATGTCCAAGCAGATTCCCGTCAGTCATATGGCCTTCGTTCGAGCGCGCGCCGGGCGTTCGGCGGAACTCGGTGTACGCCTGAGCGCGTTGATCGAGCCGTCCCGCGCCGCCCCCGGTTGCCTGAGCTTTGCCTTGCAGCATTCGCAGTGTGATCCCGAGTTGTGGCTGGTCTGCGGGTTCTGGAGCAGCCAGCAAATGATGACCAACTATTTCAACAGCCCGTCGATGGAAATCTTCGCCGAGCTTGTGCAGGAACTGGTGGTCAACAGCCTCGACTTCCACACGTTCAAGGACGTATCGGCGGCGCAAGCCCTCGGTCAATGCCCGGCGCCGGTACACAAACTCGTCGGTTGAGGGTTTAATGTCCGGCTTGTTTGTCTGAGCCGGGATATGTGACATGGCACGTAAAGAGTTCGAACACTTCGAAGCAGTTTCCGCAGTCGTCCCCGTCGAGTTGGGCGGCAACAAGGGCTATCACGCGGCAATCGCGGTCAAGGCCCTGGTCGATGGCGGTGCACCACGCTTTCACAAACTGTTGAATGACCAGATCTTCCCCGGCGCCATTGCCGCTGATGAAGCGGCCATCAATGAGCTGGATAACCTCAAAGGCGTCACTGAAGACGCCGAGTTGATCTGGTAACGCGTTACTTGTTTGCGCCCGGACGCCACATCTTGAACAGGGCCTCAGGCCCCAACTGGAAATAATCCGCCGGTCCGCCGCCGCGCAGAATCGGTTCTGCTGCGGCGGTGTCGTAAATGCCGTCCTTCAGCAGCCACTTGGCGATATGCACGGCGACCACTTCGCCGAGGATCAGCCAGCTCGGCACGGTTTCGCCATCGGCGCGCTGCAACTGAATGATCTGCGTGACCTTGCATTCAAAGGACACCGGACTTTCTGCGACCCGTGGTACTGAAATCACCTTTGACGCCACTGTCGTCAAACCCGCCAATTCAAACTCGTTGACCTCAGGCGCGACCATCGCGCAGCTCTGATTCATCTGCTCGGCCAGCGGGCGGGTGGCGAGGTTCCAGACGAACTCGCCGGTCTGCTCGATGTTGTTCAGGCTGTCTTTGCGCCCGACGCTGGAAAAACCAATGATCGGCGGAATGTAGTTGAAGGCATTGAAGAAGCTGTACGGCGCCAGGTTCAAGCGGCCGTTGGCATCCTGCGAGGAAATCCAGCCGATGGGGCGTGGGCCGACGATGGCGTTGAACGGATCGTGGGGCAGACCGTGGCCGTTGGCGGGTTCGTAGAAGTGGATGTCATCGGGCATGGTGGGTGAATTCCTGAGGCTGCGTTTCGGATGCAGCCATAGTGCAAGGACGCCCCGCATATTTCCAGCCAGACGCAAAACCCCGTGTAGGAGCTGCCGAAGGCTGCGATCTTTTGATTTTGCTTTTAAAGATCAAGATCAAAAGATCGCAGCCTTCGGCAGCTCCTACAGTGGATTTGTGTGTATTTGAGAAAATTGTCATCCCCCAGAAATGACTAAGCCCGGCCAAGGCCGGGCTGTGGGACGAACGCTGAAAATTAGCTGATGGCAGCCGCGGTGCCGGTTTTATCGAAACCGTCAGCCGCGACGGTTTTACCCAGGTTGGTCTTGTCGAAACCATCAGCAGCCACAGCTTTGCCAAGGCTGGTTTTATCAAAACCATCAGCGGCATAAGTACCGGTGTGGCTGGTTTCGATGGCGGCGCTGGCGCCGTTGATGAAGTCGGCGGATTTGGTGCGATCCGAGCCGTCGGCAGCAAAGGTATTAGCGGCCAGTACGGACAGGGTCAGGGCGAGGATCAGTTTGGTTTTCATGTCGGTTACTCCAGATTCGTTGGCGGTGTGTCTTGCATGGGTTTAATGCTACGCCAAATAAATTGATTAAAAAGCGCAAATTAATGCTAAGAACAATCGATTAACTTGATGTTAAGGGCGACACGTTGAATTCGCTTTCGTCGTCGGAGCGAGCGTCGCGCAGGTCATCGATCAGGTGATTGCAGAATGAGGGGGCAGCATTAATTAGCGATTAATCGCTGTGCGGCGTGTGTGAGGGATTTTTCATGCAGGTCTGGATAACGCTGTGACCCAATTGCGAGCAGGCTCGCTCCCACAGGGAAATGCATTCCAGATGTGGGAGCGAGCCTGCTCGCGAAGAGTCCATCACAGCCACCATTGCAGTGGCTGTGAAACCCGATCAGTCAGTCACGATCCGCGAATGCTTCTGGGTGTCCTTCATGGTGATGTACACCAGCAACGACACCGCGATGCATGCCGTCACATACCAGTAGTAACCGGTTTCCATGCCGATGCTCTTGAACCACAGCGCGATGTATTCAGCGGTGCCGCCGAAGATCGACACGGTCAGTGCATACGGCAGGCCAACGCCCAGGGCGCGGATCTCGGTCGGGAACAGTTCGGCTTTCACCACCGCGTTGATCGAGGTGTAGCCGCTGACGATGATCAGCGCTGCCATGATCAGGAAGAACGCGCCCCACCAGGTCTGAATGGTGTGCAGGGTCATCAGGATTGGCACGGTGAAGATCGTCCCCAGCACGCCGAAGGCGATCAGGATCGGACGACGACCGATCTTGTCCGAGAGGCCGCCGATGATCGGTTGCAGGCACATGAACAGGAACAGCGTGGCGGCAGAGATGGTGGTCGAGTCGGAGATGCTCATGCCGACGGTGTTCACCAGGTATTTCTGCATGTAGGTGGTGTAGGTGTAGAACGCCAGGGTGCCGCCCATGGTCAGGCCGACCACGGTCAACAGTTCTTTGGGGTGGCGCATCAAGGTGCGCATGGCGCTTTCCTTGGACTTCTCTTTTTTGGTGAACGACTCGGTTTCTTCCATGCCGCGACGCAGGTACAGCGCCACGACCGCACACAGCGCGCCGATGGCGAACGGAATACGCCAGCCCCACGCGTACAGTTGTTCAGTGGTCAGCACGTTCTGCAGCACGATCAGGACGCCCAGCGCGATGAGCTGGCCGGAGATCAGGGTCACGTACTGGAAGCTGGAGAAGAAGCCGCGACGTTCCTTGGTCGCCATCTCCGAGAGATAGGTTGCCGAGGTGCCGTATTCGCCACCGACCGAGAGGCCCTGCAGCAGACGGGCGAACACCAGCAGGATCGGCGCGCCGATGCCGATGGTTTCGTAGTTCGGGCTGAGGGCGATCAGCAGCGAGCCGAAGCACATCAGGTAAACCGAGGCCATCAAGGCTTTTTTACGGCCGACCTTGTCGGCGTACATCCCCATCAGCCAGCCGCCAATCGGACGCATCAGAAAGCCGACGGCGAAAATCGCGGCGGTGTTCATCAGTTGGGCGGTGGTGGAACCGGCGGGGAAGAAGGTTTTCGCGAAATACAGGGAGAAGGCGGCATACACATACCAGTCGTACCACTCGACCATGTTGCCGACGGAACCGCTGAAGATCGATTTGATCCGGCTGGCGGTGGTTCTTTCTTTGGCCGGCACGGCAGCCGACCCAAGTGGCAGGGCGTTGGAGTTATCCATTGAAGGATCCTTCGTTTAATTGTTTTTGTGGAGCGCGTCGAAACGCAGCCTGCGAGGGCTATAGCAGGAGGTGTGCCAACGGGGGGAGGGCCGGTTTAGAGGGCGTGGCGGGATTGGGTGAGCGGATTTGTGCCGATGGAATTGATCTTGTGAGCGGATTTCCGCTTATTGGGGCTGAGATCAAAAGCCCCTCACCCTAACCCTCTCCCGGGGGGAGAGGGGACTGATCGAGGTGCTTTTGATAGTTACGCCGACCTGAGATACCGAGTCGAACTCAGGTTTCGAAAAGCATGAGGATCGGCTCCCTTTCCCCCTCGCCCCCTTGGGGGCGGTCCGACGTTTCGGGAGGGCTGGGGTGAGGGGGATGGTTTTCAGCCGCAGCAAAAATCCCGACCCAGCCTCACTCAGCCAAAAACATCTCCCGACTCAACCCATGCCGCTGCAGCTTTTCATTGAACGTGCGGCGCGGCAGTTGCAACTCTTCAAGTACCGCTTTCACATCGCCCTTGTGCCGGGTCAGCGCCGCACGCAAACACTGCGCCTCAAACGCCTCCTGCTGCGCCGCCAGCGATTGCCCCGGATCAATCCCCGGTGCCGGTTCATCCAGGCCCAACACCTGACGTTCGGCAACGTTCGCTAGTTCGCGTACGTTGCCCGGCCAGTCGTGGCTGAGCAGATGGCTCAATTGCGCGCCACTCAAGGGTGGAAAGGTGCGGCCCAAGCGTTCAGCGGCATTGTGGGCGAAGGTTTCGAACAGCAGCGGAATGTCTTCGCGGCGATCGCGCAAGGGCGGCAAGCGCAGTTCGGCAACGTTCAGGCGATACGCCAGATCCTCGCGAAAACGTCCGGCCCGGGCTTCATCGAGCAGGTCGGGTTTGGTCGCTGCGACAATGCGCAGGTCAACGCGAATGCTCTGGTTCGAGCCCAGCCGTTCAAGCTTCTGCTCCTGCAACACGCGCAACAGTTTCACCTGTTGTGCCAGCGGCATGCTTTCGATTTCATCGAGAAACAAGGTGCCGCCATCGGCGTATTCCAGCTTGCCGATGCGCTTGCCCGAGGCGCCGGTAAATGCACCGCTCTCGTGACCGAACAACTCCGCCTCGAACAACTGCTCAGGGATCGCCGCACAGTTCAGCGCCACAAACGGCTTGGCCGCGCGCGGACCGAAATCATGCAGGCAACGCGCGACCAATTCCTTGCCGCTGCCGGTTTCGCCACGGATCAGCACATTGACCGGCAGCGCCGCCAGGTCCAGCACTTGCCGACGCAACGTCTGCAAACCACGGGACACACCAAGCAACGTCGCATCGAGTTTCGCGCGGTTGTCGGCCTGCTCGTGCAGTGCACGGTTTTCCAGAATCAGCCGGCGTTTGTCCAGCGCCCGGCGCAAGCTGCCGAGCAGGGTTTCCGGGCTGAACGGTTTTTCCAGAAAGTCGTAAGCACCGTCGCGCATCGCCTCGACGGCCATCGGTACATCGCCATGACCGGTGAGCAGAATTACCGGCAGGTCAGCGTCGCGTTTCTGCACTTCGGCCAACAACGCCAGGCCGCCTATGCCGGGCATGCGCACGTCGCTGAGGATCACCCCGGCAAAGTGCGCGGGCAGGGCGGCGAGGCATTCTTCAGCGCGGCTGAACAGCTGCACCTCGAAGCCGGACAGGCTCAGCCACTGCTCGACGGCGCTGCGAATGCTGCTTTCGTCATCGACCACCATCACTGAATTGAGCATCAGATGTGTGCCTCCAGATCGATCGGCAAAGTCAGGCTGAACACTGCGCCGCTGTCGCCATTTTCAGCACTCAGACGGCCGCCGGATTCATGCACGATGGCGAAGGATACCGCCAGGCCGAGACCCAAACCGTCGCCCACCGGTTTGGTGGTGAAGAACGGATCGAAGACCTGGCCCAAATGGTCTTCGGCGATGCCGCCGCCATTGTCGCTGACGCTCAGGCGCCACAGTTGTTCATCGGCTTCCAGACGGATTTCGAGACGCTTGCACGCTTTGCCCTGCATCGCATCGAGGGCGTTGCGCAGGAGGTTGATCAGCACCTGTTCGAGACGAATCGCATCACCGCGCACCCATGCCGGACGCGTCAGGTGCAACACCAGACTGACCTGCTCGTCACGCAACCGTGCATCGAGTAACTGCAAAGACTGATCGACCACCGTCGCCAGATCCAGGCGCTCACTCAAGCCGCTGGGGCTTTTGCGCGCGAAGGTCTTGAGGTGGCCGGTGAGGGCAGCCATGCGCGTGAGCATCTCGTCTACCGGTTTCAAGGCTTTATAAGCATCGTCGACCCGGCCATGCTCGAGCAGCAGGCGCAGCGTCGCCAGTTGCATGCGCTGAGCTGTCAGCGGCTGATTGATTTCATGGGCCAGCGCGGCGGACATCTGGCCGAGCGCGGCGAGTTTGGCCGATTGCACCAGACCGTCCTGCGCGGTGCGCAAATCGCGGGTGCGTTCTTCCACCAACTGTTCAAGTTCTTCGCGGTTGCGCTGGCGGATTTTCGACAGGCGCCAGCGCTGGTTGAGAAACAGCAACAGAAACACCAGCGCCAGCCACACCCCGGCGGCGGCCAGCCCGGCGTTGCGCAGGTCTTCGAACGCCACTTGCGGATGGCGCAGCAGGTGCAGGGTCCAGCCTTCGGCGCTCAGGGGCAGCGATTCCCATAGATAATCCGCCGTGCCTAGCGGGCCTTCGACGCGGCGCAGGTCGCTGTTGTCATCGAAGCGGCGCAGCGACAAATGAGTCAAGGGCTGCAGCGATTGCTTGTCGTACTGCCGGGTGGCTTTGATCTCATCGATGTCGCGGGCGCTCAATGGCCGCAGCGCGCGATAGCGCCAGCCGGGCTGGTTGGCGATGAAGATGATCCCGCGCGCGTCGCTGACCAGCAGTGTGTCATTGCCCTGACTCCATTCGCGTTCCAGCTCGGGGAATTCCAGCTTGACCACCATTGCGCCAAGGAACTCGTCGTTGTCGCCGAGCACCGCGCTGGAGAGGAAATAGCCGGGAATTCCGCTGGTCACGCCCACCGCGTAAAAACGCCCGGTGCCTTGGGTGCGGGTCTGGCTGAAGTAGGGGCGGAAACCGTAATTGTGGCCGACGTAACTGCTCGGCAAGCGCCAGTTGCTCGCCGCCACGGCGAGGCCCGTGTGATCAAGCAGTTCAAGGGTCGAGGATTGCGCCGCGCCGTTGATCTTTTCCAGCTTGAGATTCAGCGCCGCCTGTTCGTCGGCATCGACCGGCCCGGCCAGCGCCGAACGCAATTGCGGGTCCAGCGCCAGCACGGCGGGCAGGGCGCGGTAACGGTCGATCAGGGTATGCAGGGAGTTGGCGTACAACGCCAGTTGCTGGTTGGCACGGGCGGCATCCTCCTCCAGCGCCTGACGTTCGGCGTGGCGGATCGCAAGCGTAGCGGCAAGCGCCGCGCCGGCAATGATCAGCAGGGTATACAACGACAGACGCAGGGTACGGGAAGTCGGCAGCATGCTGGGCGCAGGAATAAGGACGGGCAGGCACCTTACCATGAGCACTGTTCAGGCCAGGAGTCGCGTCGTCACCTTTTCATACGGCAGTAAAAGTCGACGAATTGGAATGAAGCACGGTCCTCAGGTTTCGAAGCCTTTTTATTCGCTGTCCTGTGTCGCGTTCAATGCGTTCAATGCGCTTAGAGGGGTCAGTACGACTCAGGGTCTTGACCGTTTCGATTAAATGTTCCGAGCGATACTGCAGCATATTAATCGTGTCGGTAATGTCGGCATCCAGTGCAGTCACCTCATCCTCGGTAAGATCATTTGCGCTGGTTGCTATTTCATTCAAGAGATCAAGGGTGTCCGGAATCACCTTGATAGTCGGCCCGACGTAGGGGATCTTGCCAGCGCCTGCCAGCGCCAATTCCTTGCCAGCCGCGATGCCGCCTTGTTTGATCTCTTGCCGTCCTTCGGGTTTGAGCGGGTTGTAATCGGCGATAGCTTTAAAGTTAACCACGGGCCCTTGTTCGGCCTGTGTTTGCTTTAACAGCCTGGTTCCTTTCAATCGATCCGGTTGCAAGCTGATGGAGGTGTTCAAACCGGTTTTTCTGCCGATCGCTTTCGTCGTTTTACTCACGGTTTTTCCGACTAGGAAACCAAGAGCCCCGCCAATCAGCATTCCCAGAGGGCCGCCAGGGATTCCCAGTGCTACCCCGGCTGCGCTCATGCCTATGCCAACCGCGTTGGATGTGCCCTTTTCCGCAAGAAAAAAACCTGTACGTTTCGCGGTTGATACCCTGCTGTTGGGCTCAGAGCGATGATTGAGTATTTGAGTGGTGACATCCCTGACAGCCAGATCGACAGCTGAAAGCAGCTCGTTATGGAAGGCCAGTTTCTTCTGCATACGCTCTGTGGGAGTGTTTCCGGTAATAAATGCCCGAACGCCTGCGCTTGACGGTTGAGCTTCTTCTGTTTTGTTGCCTGTCGTGTCGAAGTAAGTCATGGGATTGTTGCGCACAAACCCATATAGGTTCAGCCCATCCACATCCCCTGCCGGGTCGGCACTGACCCAGCGTTGCAACCACGGCGCGTAATAGCGGGCGCCGTAGTAGTACAACCCGCTGACATCCATCTCCTTGCCCGAATAGCGGATGAAGCGGTACCTGGTTTCCGAATTCGGTGCCATCCACGCGGTTTCGCCAAAGGGGTAATAGCCTTCCTGGCTGATCATGACGGCGTCTTGATCCAGTTCCATCACGCTGGAGCCGAGATGATCTTCAAGGTTGTAACGCAATTGATCGCTGTCGATATCTTTGGGGTTGTTCTTTGCCCAATGCAGGCAGCGGGCGTTACTGAGGGTGATGACGTGCAGTTCTTCACCGTTGTCGCGGGTGCGGATTTCAAGCCCGGGCAGGTAGCGCACCTGGTGGAAATGTTCGGCGTTGGCAGCGAAGGTTTCGTGGCGTTTGAACACGCGAATGCCCTGGCTGTAAAGGTAATGCTCGGCGTCATTGCGATCGTTTTCACGCTGGATCAGCGTCACGCTCTCCACCTCATCGCGGGCATTCCAGATCAGCGGCTTGCCGGGGTGCATCGCTTTCTGGTTACCGTGACTGTCGAACAGATCGCCAAACACCGGTTCCGGGTCGCCGGTTTTCCAACGCACCCCGCGATTGCTCTTCAGATCGATGAACATTTGCCGGGTCGAGTTGTTGCCGGCGCGTACGTGACACAGTTCGATCAGGTTGCCACCGTTGTCGTACTGGTAGGTCTGGGTGTAGTTGAGGCGATTGTTCGGGTCGCCCGGTTGCGGCAGGCCGGGAATGTCCGGCGGCGGGGCGTCGTCGTAGCCGGTGGCGCTGGTCAACCGATAGAGCGAGTCGTAGGTGAAGTCGCGGTGGCCATCGATCAACTGATTGGCGAAGTAACGTGGTTGAAAGGCGTGGTCTTCGATGCGGGTGATATTGCCGACGGGATCGTAGAAATATTCGAGGTTCTGCAGCACTGCGCCGGTGTCTTTGCGACTGGACTGAGTGTGCAGACGACTGTCTGCAGGGTCGTACGTCCACGTACTGAGGACGCGATTGCCGGCCAGTTGTTCAATGATCTGCTCGTTGGCGTTGTACTGTGCGTCCAGCAATACCGGTTGCCAGTCAGACGTATCCTTGATCAGCAGTTCCGTTTGCTTGAGTTGCCCGGCCAGGCCGTAGCGCGAGCGTCGCCGATGGCCACCGGCGTCGGTCTGCTCGAGCAGCGCGCCGAGCGAGCTGAACACATGGTGAGTGGTGAACGGCTCACCGTCGTGGAACGTGCGGGTTTCCCGCAGCGGCTGGCCGGTCAGGGAAAAGCTGTTCGTGAGCAGCGAACCGGAATGGTCTTTCTGTTCCAGCAACTGGCCGCGACGGTTGTATCCGGCTTCGGCCGAGGCATCGGCGTAAATGAAAACATCGACATCGGGTTGGCCATTTTCCTCGACCGCGACCACCCGCAGTTGCTCATCGAAGATCGTCTGCCACTGGCTACCGCGCTGATCCCAGCGCCGCAACGGCTCACCCGCCAGCCCCGGCAGGATCAGGCGCCAGCCGGCGTCGACGCTGTCGGTCAATACCCCATCACCGTTTAGTGAGTAGACGTTAATGAGGTTCGCAGTGGGCAGACGCGGATCCCGCTGCGCCACCATACGGCCGACCACATCGTATTGCTGAAGCGACACGAGTGCTTTTGGTGTGTCGTCTGCCAGAGTGCGCAAGTAACTGACCTGACGGATCGGCGAGCCCCGGCCATCGATCACCGCCACCGTTGGAGTGCGCCTATGAACAGGGTCGTATTTCATGCGAATTTGTGTTTGGTGAAGGGCTGAACAAATGTCTGAAATTTCGACGCTGGTTTCGCTTGTTTGCGCAAAAATCTGTTGTCTGTCAGCAAATCTTCTTTGTGCCACTTCAGGGTGGTCTGGCTGCTTTCGATATATCCCAGGATTGCACTGGTCTGCTCTCGCAAGGTATCGAGCCGAATGGTCTTGGCAGCCATTAAGCGGCTCTTGTCAGGTAGCACGTCAGCCGAATTGATCGTGTTTTGTCCTACGCGTCTGAAGGCTTTCTCAATATCGGCCATTCGCGAAGTGAGGACTTGTTTCCAGTCGGCGAGCATCGTTTCGATTTTTTCAATCTTGACCGGATCCAGACCCTGTTTAATGTCCTCCACCTCCTGCACCCGCGAACCGATATTAAGTGTCGCCCCCACGCCTGGAACAAATGTTCCGACGCCGCGGTTCAGTAAGGTGTTGGCGGCATCGGCCGGCGTGAAACTCGATGAACGCTCTGTGATGCCGACCTTTTGATCAATGGCTGCGACGCTCATTGCCGAAGTTTGTGGAATCAATGGGACTGTCATATTTGCAAAGGACGTGTATTTGCTGGCGATCTCCTCGCCGATATCGCCGCTGATGTGCATGGCAATCATCTCCGACAAGAAGCCGACGGCGGCGGGCATAGCAGCGGTAAGTGTTGAGCCTGCGAACCCGCCGCCGAAATAACCAGCGAAGAAGCCGGCAGTGCCTATCAGTGACTCTGCAACAATATTCGCCAGCAGTTCAGTCCCGTACTGTCCGCTTGATACTTTCAGCATTTGGTCCAGCGTTGTGGCTGAGTAATCACCGAGAGTGGTCACGAAGTTTGAGAAATTTACGATATCGAATTTCTCTTGGCTGTTGCCTTGCACATCCACATAAGTTAACGGGTTGTTCAACACCATCGCATACAGATTCAACCCATCCACATCTCCGGCCGGATCGGCACTGACCCAACGCTGCAACCACGGCGCGTAATAGCGTGCGCCGTAGTAATACATGCCACTGACGTCCATCTCTTTGCCCGAATAACGGATGAATTTATAGCTGACCCCGGTCTCTGGAGGTGGGGTCATCCACGCCGTGGCGCCAAACGGGTAATAGCCTTCCTCGCTGATCAGTTGTGCTTGCTGATCCAGTTCCATCGCACAGGAACCGAGGTGATCTTCGAGGCTGTAACGCAATTGATCGCCGTCGATGTCTTTGGGATTGTTCTTTGCCCAATGCAGGCAGCGGGCGTTGCCGAGCGTGATGACGTGCAGTTCTTCACTGTTGTCGCGGGTGCGGATTTCAAGCCCCGGCAGATAGCGCACCTGGTGGAAATGCTCGGCGTTGGCAGCGAAGGTTTCGTGGCGTTTGAACACGCGCATACCCTGGCTGTAACGGTAGTACTCGGCATCATTGGAACCGCCATCGCGCTGGACCAGGATCACGCTTTCCAGCTCATCGCGGGTATTCCAGAGCAGCGGTTGGCCCGGTTGCACGGTCAGTTGATTGCCGTGGCGATCGAACAAAGTGTCGAAATCCGGCGGCTCGTCGCCGGTTTTCCAGCGCACCCCGCGATTGCTTTTCAGATCGATGAACATTTGCCGGGTCGAGTTGTTGCCGGTGCGTACGTGACACAGTTCGATCAGATTGCCACCGTTGTCGTACTGGTAGGTCTGGGTGTAGTTGAGGCGATTGTTCGGGTCGCCCGGTTGCGGCAGGCCGGGAATGTCCGGCGGCGGGGCGTCGTCGTAGCCGGTGGCGCTGGTCAACCGATAGAGCGAGTCGTAGGTGAAGTCGCGGTGGCCATCGATCAACTGATTGGCGAAGTAACGTGGTTGAAAGGCGTGGTCTTCGATGCGGGTAA